>JBDTPG010000097.1:0-9420 GCA_039932815.1 Caldimonas sp. | reverse complement strand
GCCGGCCCCCCGCCCGCGGCTTGGCGAGTCACACGCAGGAACACCGCCATCGAAGGCGGTCCGAGTCGTTCGGCATGTCGGCTCTCGTCAGCCCGCTTCGGCCAGCAGCGCCGCGATGGCCGCACCGACGGTGAGATCCTCCTCGGCACCAAAGGCGTGACGGCGCACGCGCCCCAGGCGGTCGATCATCACGAGGCTCGGCGTGCCTTGAAAGCCGTAACAGCGCATGGTGACCGGAACCGGATCGGTCGAGTCCGCTGCGGCAGCATCCACCCCCACGGCGAAGCGGATACGGTTCTCGTGCAGAAACGCTTCGAGCGACACCGGGGTCATCGCTGCATGGTGCTCGAAAACCGTGTGCAGGCCGATCACCGCGACATCGTCGGCGGCAAAGGTCGCCTCGATGCGCTGCGCCTGAGGCAAGCCGTGATGCACACAGGCCGGGCACAGCATCTGAAAGGCATGCAGCACGACCACACGGCCGCGCAGCAAGTCCGGCTGCAGCGCCTGGCCATCGTGGTTGAACCACCGGGTCGTCGTCCAGGCCGGTGCCGGCTCGCCTGCAGGCAGGATGCCCAGGCGCGAAGGCCAGGCGCCCGCCGCGGGACGCCGCGACTTCGACAAGGTCATCACTTGCGCCAGATGGAGAAGACGTAGCCCTTGTCCTTCTGTGCCGTATGGCACTGGTAGCACACCGTGGCCGCGTTGGCACCGACCGCGCGCTCGGAAATGGAGTCACCCTTGAAGCCTTCGAAGCCCCAACCGCCGGTGGCCTCGTAGCGGCGCGAGTCCTTCACCATCACGCCCAGCACCTTGCGCGGCCCTTCCTGAACGGCGTTGTCGGCCGACACCGCCGTCAGCAGGTCGAAGGCAATCACGGCGCCGTCCGGGAATTTGCCGCTGGCATAGCCCTTCTCCGCCAGCTTGTTGGCGTACAGGTGGTGAATACCACCGAAGCTGTCATACAGCGCGTGGCCGGGCTGGATCACCATGCTCTTCACGTGCGTCCACTGGCGGTAGCCCTTGGGGTAGGGCACGGGCGGCGCGTCGGCGCCGAGCGCCGGTGCGCCGCTGAAGGCAGTCAGGCAGGCAAGCAGGCTGACGAGCAACGGGCGCATGGGCACTCCTACAATGATGTTGACGATGAATTCAAGCGACGTGGATTCGAGCCGCTTGCATTGCATCACCGCACCGCCCGCCTGAACAGCAGGCACCAAACGGTGCCCCGGGTACCCAACGGTGTCCAACTGCAAGCGGCATGCACGACAGCTCACCCACCCCCGCCGATGACAGTGGCCCGATGGCCGCACCGCCGGTGGCGCGCATCGTCGAGGACATCGTGGGTTGCAAGTGGTCGCTGGCGGTCATCGGCGCCGTGCGCCGCGGCGTGCGCAGGCCCGGTGCGCTGGAGCACAGCATCGACGGGCTGTCGAAGAAAGTGCTCAACGAGCGGCTGGCCAAGCTGGTGCGCTACGGCATTCTCGACAAGCGCAGCTATGCCGAGATACCGCCGCGCGTGGAGTACCGCTTCACGCCCTTCGGCGAAAAGTTCTGCGGCCTGCTCGACGACATCGAGGCCCTGCAGCGCGAGTTGCGTCGCTGATCTTGATCTGGCTGCGGCGCGACAACGCACACGAGGCGATGCCCAGCTCGTTGCCAGGAGCGAACGTGAGCTTTACCTGCCCTGGCCCGTGCGGTGAACGACAGCCGATCGGAAGTCAAATCGAGGAAGCGGTCGACTCAGGTCGACCCAAACCAGTCCTGCGCATGGCTGCGAGCCGCTGGCAGAAGCCGTAGCTGAGCTCGGCCAGGCGTTCGCGCGTCTAAGCCAGCCCGCAAGCCCAATCGCGTCGTCCTTGGCGGCCCGGCGTGCTCATGGAGTCACCCTGCGCGCAACCGGCGCGGCCCAGCACCACCGTCCCATTGCCAGAGGCTGCCGTCCGCGCGCTGCGCAAGCGTCGCCGTGTTGCCTGCGGCCACGGCCGTGGCGTCCTCGAGCAGCTTGCGCGCTTCTATGCCGAAACCTTCTCCCCAGGCCCACAGGCTGCCGTCGGTGCGGATTGCCACCGAGTGGCGCGAGCCGGTGGCGATGGCGCGCGCACCGTCGAACACCCGGCCCCAGCGGTCGGCCTTGTCGCCCAAACCATGAGCGCCCAGCGGCCCGAAGCGGTTGCCGCCGGTGCCCATGACCGCGCCACCTTCGCTCAGGTAAATGGCATGCCCGGTATGCGCTTTCACGGCGACCGCGTCGCGTGCGGTGTTGACGAAGTCAGCCGTGCCGGTGAGCCGCCCGTCGCCGTATTGCCCACGGTGCGCCAGGCCCTTGACCCACAGCGTGCCGTCGCGTCGGATGTAGTAGTCGGCACTGTCGCCGATGCATGCAGTGGCCACCTCGTCGGCCATTCGCAGTGGCGCCGCCAACGCATCACGGCCCTGCCACAGCACCTGCGCACGGTCGATCGCGAACCAGCCGGACTGGCCGCAGGCAAAGGCGGTCACGCCAGGCATCAAGGTAATGGCCGCGTCGGGCGTGGCGTCCCAGGTGATCAGCCGGCCGTCGTCTTGCAAAGCGAAGAACGCATCTTGGCTCACGCCCACTTGCCTTGCGCCGGCGCGCATGCGCATCGGCATGCCGCGCCCAGCCCAGCCATAGGCCACGCCACCCTGCAGCGCCATGTGGCGGTCGTAGTACGACGCCAGTTGCGGGGCCGAACTGTCGGCAAGCGCTGGGGTGCTGGACATGACGGCGTGGGGCCCGCTGAACAACGCGAGGAAGTGGCGTCGCTGCATCGGGCCGGCGCGATGTCAGCCTCGTGCCCCGGCGCGGCGCAGAATCTCGACGATCGCGCGCTGGCCGCGCTGCTCAGCATGCGCCAGGGGCGTCACGTCCTGGGCGTCGGCCAGTTGCAGCCTGGCGCCGTGGGCCACCAGCAGGCGCACGATCTCGGTGTGCGCGGCGCCACCGGCGCCCAGGATGATGGCTTCGAGCAGCGCTGTCCATCCCAGCCGGTTGACATGGTCGATGTCGATCTTCGTCTTCAGCAGTTCGCGCACCGTCTCCACATGGCCGTGATGCGCCGCCGGGATCAACGCGGTGCCGCCGTAGCGGTTGGTGCTCTTCAAGTCGGCACCGGCAGCCAGTGTCAGGCGCAGGATCTCGAGCCGTCCCTCGGCACCGGCATAAAGGAATGGCGAGTCCTGCATCTCGTCCTTCGCGTTCACGTCGGCGCCACGCTCGATCAGCAGCCGCGCGGCGTCGACGCGGTTGGCATGCGTGGCGGCCAGCAGGGCGGTGCGGCGGCGCGCATCGCGCGCGTCCGCCGGGGCCCCGGCATCGAGCAGGCGCCGCAGCGTCGCGATGTCGCCGGCTTCGGCTGCGCCGACCAGCAAGGGGGCATAGGCACGAGCCCACACCGGCCATGGCGCGCCGAGCGCCAGCAGCGCGCGCCGTCTCATCGTGGGGCTCCCGCGTCGGTCAACGCCTCGCCGTAGACCATGCGCACGACGCCGGCCCAGCCCGCGGCCGCCTCGCACATGCGGCAGGGGCGCGAGGTGGACACCAGCACGCAGCCGGACAGATCGCGCGTGCGCAGTCGGCGCGCCGCGTCGCGGATGGCCTCCATCTCGGCATGCGCCGTGGGGTCGGTGGCGGTGACCACCCGGCTGGGCGCAGCGCCGACGATGAGCTCGCCGCGCAGCACCACCGCGCCGAAGGGCTGGTCGCCGGCACGATGCGCCTCGTCGCGCAACGCCTCGGCAAGGCGCATCGCCTCACGAAATGGCGCGTCGTCGGCGAGCGCACGGAAAGGCAGCCCGGGCAACGCCGCAAGCAGCCAGCTTCGACGGCGGATCTCTGGTGGGCAAAGACGACTCGGCATGCCGCCATTCTTGCCCACCAAAAGGCACGCCGGCGAGCCATGGAGCAGCGGCGGGCCGCGGCCGCAACGGCGGCAGGTTGCCGGACAGCAGACGAACACGGGCGGCGGCAAGTGGCCGGGACTGTGAGTACGCCGCAGCGCCCGGGAACTGCCGTTCGCGCTAACGCCAGGGCGATTGACTGCTCCCGCGGATCATCGGCGGCTCCTCGCGACCCCAAGCCGACGCTCGACCTTCGCAACCTGAATGACCGAAGGGCTCAGATCGGGGACATTGCCTCTGGGCCCCGCGGGCGCACGTCCAGTCTCACGTCGCCGGCGTGCCATCGACGTGTTGCCGGATCAGTGCGGCGATCTCCGCGGGATGGCTGCTCGGCAGAAAGTGACTCCCGCCTTCGATGGTGACGAGCTGCGCCCCAGAAATTGAAGCGTGCAGAAGCACGGCAATTCTGCGCATGGCCGGGTGACTACTTCCTCCACGAACCACCACCGTCGGAACGTCGATCGACTGCAGGGTCTCCTCGCTGGGTTCGAAAGGTGTTCCGGAGGACCAGTCACGCAGGTTCACCGCGGTGGTCGCGACGATGTAGCTGCGGACCTTTGGCGGCATCGAATCGAAGGTGCCCGGACCACCATAGAAGTCAATGACGTGTCGGGCCGCCTCTGCATCGCCCCGGGCAAAGTCGGCGAAGTACGGACCCGTCATCGACTCGAACATCCCGTAGTGCTCCAGGTCTCCCGACGCGCGCAGCAAGCCCAGTGGGTTCGCTTCGACGAGCAGGAGGCTCGCGGGCCTGTGTCGGCCGGTCAAGGCATGCACGATGGCGGAGAGTCCGCCGTACGAGTGCCCCACGACATGGGGGGACGTGCCGATCCGGTCGATGATGCGGTCGATGAGGCCGACTTGCTGCGCCATGGTGGCATTGCCGTCGGGCCGGATGTCTGGCGTGGCTCCGTAGCCCAGTAGGCTGGTCGTGACTATGCGGTAGCCTTCACCGAGATACGCCAAGACCGGCTTCCAGCCCGTGCCGGTGCCGAAGCTCCCGGGCAGGAACAGAAGGGCTGGGCCGGAACCCGTCTCGGCGTAGTCGAATGCGACGATCGGCTCGCTCACAATCTCCTCCCAATCACATGCGTTCAGGGCCGCTCGCTGCGTCGCTCTGCCTCGAGCGGCGGCAGATCTCTGGTCTTGCATGCTGCGTTTGCCGTAAAGCACGAACACGCTCGACGCCCAAGCAGTCACTGTAGCGCTTGGTCAGTTTGCTCGGTCGAAGATGCGAATGCACGGGTTCGCCCAGAGAGCGCAGTGAACGAAGTGAACGAAGCGAGTGATGCGGCAGGCCCCGGGACCGAGCACCGCAGGGGAGTCGGCCCGAAGGGTCGACCGCCGCAGTCGAAGCGGAGCCCGCTGCCCGGCCACGACTTTGCACGCTCGGTCGTCAGAGTGGGACCGAGAATCCCGCGCCCTCACACGCCATAGAGCGCGTGCGCCTCGCTCGCGAGCGCCTCGCGGTGCGCGGGCGCGGCGAGCTCCAGCATCGCCCTGATGCGCTCCTTGAACGCCAGCCCGCGCAGGCGCACCGCGCCGTTCTCGGTGGTGACGACGTCGACGTCGCTGCGCGCCGTCGTCACCGGCCCGCTCAAGCGGGACACGATGCGCGACAGGGTGCCGCCCTTGGCCTCGCTCGGCAGGGCGATGATCGATGCGCCGCCCGGCGATCGGCCCCCGGCGCGCACGAAATCGACCTGGCCGCCGACGGCGCCGAGGTAGTCGCCGCCGATGCTCTCGGCGTTGACCTGGCCAGTGAGATCGACCTCGAGCGCGGAGTTGATCGAGACGTAGCGCTGCAGCCGCGAGAGCACGTCGAAGGCGTGCGTGTAGCTCACCGGGCAGAGCTTGAGCGCGAGGTTTCGATGGGCGAAGCGGTAGAGCCTCGCATCGGTGCCGAACAGCACGCCGGTGATGCTCACGCCTGCGTCCATGCCCTTCGCGGAATTGGTGACGACACCGCGCTCGACCAGCTCGACCAGCGAATCGCCGACCATTCCGGAGTGGACGCCGAGGTCGCGGCGGTTGCCGAGCATGGCGATGATCGCCTCGGGGATCGCGCCGAAGCCGACCTGCAGCGTCGCCCGGTCGGGGATGAAGGCATCGACGTGCGCGGCGATGCGCCGCTCGAGCTCGCCGATCGCCGCGCTCGGCAGCTGGATCGGCTGTCTATCGGTCTCGACGAGGACGTCGATGTCGGCGTCGGTCAGCGCGACGTCGCACGTCGTCTGCGGCACCTGCCGGTTCATCTCGGCGATGACGACGCGCGCCTTGTCGACCGCGGCGCGCGTGTGGTCGGCGCCGAGGCCGAGGCTGTAGCGGCCGTTCTCGTCGCGCGGCGCGACCTGCACGAGCGCGACGTCGCAGGGGATCGTGCCGTCGCCGATGAACTCGGCGTTCTGCGAGACGTGGCACGGGATGACATCCATCGCGCCGGCCTTGACGAGGCGCCGGTTGGTGCCGACGCCGCCCATTCCGCGCAGCTCGATGCCGTCGACGTGGCCGGGCAGGAAGGTGTCGGAAAACATCGCGGCGAGGAAGGCGCGCACGCCGCCGAGCTCGCCGCGCTGGCGCACGAGCGCCTCGGTGAGCGTCAGCGGCTCGGCCGTGCCCTGGCTCATGACGATGCCGTCGCCGGGACGGATCCAGTCGGCGAGGCGCAGCTGCGCGGCGTCGACGCGGATCACTTCGGCGCTCCGCCTCGCGTCCGGTCGAGATGCGCGCCCAGCGCGACCATCCGCTGCGCTCGCTTGAGCAGCGGCCCGTCGATCATCTTGCCTTCGAAGTCGATCGTGCCGATACCGCGCGCCGTCGCCTCGTCGTAGCAGGCGATCAGGCGCCGCGCGTGGTCGAGCTCGGCATCGCTCGGGCTGAAGACGCGGTGGGCGACCGCGAGCTGGCGCGGCAGGAGGCAGATCTTGCCGTCGTAGCCCAGGTCGCGGCCGGCTCTGGCGTCGGTCTCGAAGTGCTGGTCGTCGCGGATCTCGACCACCGCCTGGTCGATCGCGACGATGCGCGCCGCCTTGGCGTGCAGCAGCACGTGCGAGCGCGCGTACTGCACCTCGGCCGAGCCGGCGGTGCGGCGCGCGCCGAGCTCGCTCGCCAGGTCCTCGGCGCCGAAGTAGACGGCGGCGACGCTCGCATCGGCGCGGCACAGCGCCGCCGCGTTGGCTACGCCGGCGATCGACTCCAGGCCGCCGACGATGAAGCGCGGCTCGGCGCGCGGCGCGTCGCGGTCGAGGCGGCGCAGCCGGTGCAGCGCCGGGAACAGCTGCTCGACGCTCTCGAGCTTCGGGATGACGATGCCGTCGACGTCGCTCGCGAGCGCGGCGGCGAGGTCGTCGAGGTAGTGATCGGACTCGGGCTCGTTGACGCGAACCGTCAGCACGCCGGGCAGTCGCTCCTTCTGGCGCAGTTCGGCGACGAGCTGGAAGAGGCCGGCGCGCGCCGCCGCCTTGTTCGCCGGCGGCGTGCCGTCCTCGAGGTCGATGACGTAGCAGTCGGCTTCGAAGCGCGGGAACTTCGCGACCAGATCGGGCCGGTTCGCCGGCGCGAAGAAGAGGCTGCGGATGATGGGCATGGCGTTCTCCGGCGCGGCCGCGCGTGTCGCGTGTTTCAACAGTCTGCTAGGCCAGCAGGCGGTCGAGCCGCTCCTTCGAATCGAGCAGCTCGAGCAGCATCTCATGGACGACGTTGCGAACGGACGTCTCCTCGCGCATGTCGCCGACGATCTGGCCGACGGGGTAGGTCAGGAACTCCTTGGCGCGGACCCGTTCGACGCGCGTCCTGCCCTGGCCCCACCAGAGCAGCGCCTGCAGCGGCGCGGGCAGCGTCGCCGGTGCGCCCGGCCGCTCCCAGGCGTCGGTGAAGCTGCTGCGCAGCGTCCGGCACGGCTTGCCGGTGACCGTGCGCGTCAGCACCGCGTCGTCCGAGCCGGCCTCGAACATCTTCTGCTTGATCTCCGGCGTGACTTCGCTCTCGACGGTCTTCAGCCAGACCGAGCCGCACCAGACGCCTTCGCAGCCGAGCGCGAGCGCCGCCGCCATCTGCCGGCCGCGGCCGACGCCGCCGGCGCCGAGCACCGGCAACGGCGCCACCGCGTCGACGATTCGCGGCCAGAGCACCATCGACGTCGTCGAGCCGGTGTGGCCGCCGGCTTCGGTGCCGACGGCGA
Source organism: Caldimonas sp. (assembly GCA_039932815.1). GTDB lineage: Bacteria > Pseudomonadota > Gammaproteobacteria > Burkholderiales > Burkholderiaceae_C > Schlegelella_A. The sequence goes on along the minus strand of JBDTPG010000097.1, from coordinate 1,322 downwards.
TGACGAAATCGCAGCCGACCTCCTTGTGGCGCTGCGCATGCTTGGCCGCGCCCGCCATCGCCGCGATCTTGATGCCCTTGGCGTGGGCCCGCTCGACGAGCTCGCGCGACGGCGAGCCGAGGGCGTTGACGATCAGCTTGATCGGATGCTCGAGGGCGATCTCGATCATCCGCGCGCTCTCGGCCGGCGTGAACGTGAACTCGCCGACCATCGCCTTCATGATCTGCTCGGCCTCGGCCTCCGGCAGCGGCGGGATGCCGGCGTCGTCGAGCAGGTTCTTCACGAACTCGCGCTGCGCCTGCGGGAACAGGTGCTCGGGATCGAACTTGCGGTCGCCGAAGTCCTGATAGCTCGCCGGGTTGAGGATGTCGATGCCGTAAGGCTTGCCGTCGATGTGCGCATCGATCCAGGCGAGCTCCTCGTGGACGCGCTCGGCGCTCATCCGCGCCATGCCGAGCACGCCCAGGCCGCCGGCCTTCGAGACCTCGACGACGACGTCGCGGCAGTGCGAGAAGGCGAAGATCGGGACCTCGATCCCGAACATCTCGCAGAGGCGATTGTTCATGCCGGCCAGACGGTGCCCGTCGAGGCGCCGCGTCGTCTGTTCACATCCATGGACGAATCATCCCCATCGGTGATCACGCCGTCCAGTGCGAAAACCCTGAGGCCGGCGCCGGGTGTTAGCTTTCGCCATCTCCACGACAGGCGAACGACATGGCCACCCGAATTCCCGGCGACGGACTTCAGCTTCGCTCCCTCGTCAAGCCCGGCGGCGAGCTGGAGCTGTCGCTCGTGCGCGTCGCCACGCCCGAGCCGGCGCCCGACGAAGTCGTCGTCCGCGTCGAGGCGACGCCGATCAACCCGTCCGACATCGGCCTGCTGTTCGGCCCGGCCGACCTGTCGACGCTGTCGGTGCGCGGCGTCGGCGAGGGCACGGTGGCGACGGCGCGCATTGCCGAGGCGGCGATGCGGGCGATGGGTGGCCGCCTCGGCCAGTCGATGCCGGTCGGCAACGAAGGCGCCGGCACCGTGCTCGTGGCCGGCAGTGGCGCGGCGGCGCAGGCGCTGCTCGGCAAGACGGTGGCAGTGCTCGGCGGTGCGATGTACTCGCAGTTGCGCACCGTCAAAGCCGAGCTGTGCCTGCCGCTGCCGGCAGGCACCATGGCCGCCGAAGGTGCGTCGAGCTTCGTCAATCCGCTCACTGCCCTCGGCATGACGGAGACGATGCGGCGCGAGGGCCACCGCGCGCTCGTCCACACGGCGGCGGCGTCGAACCTGGGCCAGATGCTCAACCGCATCTGCATCGAGGACGGCATCGGCCT
>JBDTPG010000096.1:0-9421 GCA_039932815.1 Caldimonas sp. | reverse complement strand
CTCGCGGTTGGCGACGAGCAGCTCCTCGTTGGCGACCGCCTCGATCGAATCGCTCATGTCGTCGAGGCGAAAGAGCGCCACGCGACCGCGCTGGCCGTTGACGACGCGCAGCTCGCCGACGATGCCGGCCAGCAGCAGCGTCTCGCGCGTGTCGATGAGGTCGGCGATGCGCAGCTTGGCGAAGCGCCGCACCTCGGCCGCGCTCTGGTCGAACAGGTGGCCCGAGAGGTAGAAGCCGAGCGCCGACTTCTCGAGCGTGAGGCGCTCCTTGATGCTCCACTCGCGCGCGGCGACGAGCGGCGGCTCCTGGCTGCTCGCGCCGTGCGAATCGCCGTCGCCGAAGAGCGCGTCGAAGAGGCCGCCCTGGTCCGCGTGCGCGGCCTGCGTCTCGGCCCAGTCGAGTGCCAGGCCGGTGCTCGCGAGCAGCGACGCGCGCGCCGGGTTGATGCGGTCGAACGCTCCGGCCTTGATCAGCGCCTCGACGACGCGCCGGTTGATGCGGCCGCGGTCGACGCGCGCGCAGAAATCGAACAGGCTCGTGAAGGCCCCGCCTTCCTCACGCGCGCCGACGATCGCCTCGATCGCGCCATGGCCGGTGCCCTTGATCGCGCCGAGGCCGTAGCGCACCGAATCCTTCGCCATCGGCTCGAAGCGGTAGGTGCCGGCGTTGACGTCGGGCGTCTCGATCGTCACGCCGAAGCTCTTGGCGTCGACGAGAAGGGCCTTCAGCTTGTCGCTGTTGTCGATCTCGATCGACATGTTCGCGGCGAAGAACTCGGCCGCGAAGTGCGTCTTGATCCACGCCGTGTGATAGGCGAGCAGCGAGTACGCGGTGGCGTGCGCCTTGTTGAACCCGTAGCCCGCGAACTTCTCCATCAGGTCGAAGACCTCGTCGGCGACCTCGGCCGAAATGGCCTTCTTCGCCGCGCCCTCGCGGAAGATGGTGCGGTGGGTCGCCATCTCCTCGGGCTTCTTCTTGCCCATGGCCTTCCTCAGCAGGTCGGCGCCGCCGAGCGAGTAGCCGCCGAGGATCTGCCCAGCCTGCATCACCTGTTCCTGGTAGACCATGATCCCGTAGGTCTCGCCGAGCACCTTCTCGAGCAGCGGGTGCGGGTAGCGCACCTCCTCGCGGCCGTGCTTGCGGGCGCAGAAGCTCGGGATGTTCTCCATCGGCCCGGGCCGAAACATGGCGTTCAGGGCGATCAGGTCCTCGAGGCGGTTCGGCTGCGCGTCCTTCAGCATGCGGCGCATGCCCGCGCTTTCGAACTGGAACACCGACTCGGTGCGCCCTTCTGAAAAGATCGCGTAGACCTTGGGATCGTCGAGCGGCAGCGTTTCGTAGGAGAAGTCGCGACTGTCGGGATGGCGCGCCGTGATGAAGTCCTTGGCGAGCTCGAGGATGGTCAGCGTCGCCAGGCCGAGGAAGTCGAACTTGACGAGGCCGATCGCCTCGACGTCGTCCTTGTCGAACTGGCTCACCGCGCTGGCGCTGCCCGGCTGCATGTAGAGCGGGCAGAAATCGGTGATCTTGCCCGGCGCGATCAGCACGCCGCCGGCGTGCATGCCGACGTTGCGCACCAGCCCCTCGGCGCGCTCGGCGAGCGCAAGCAGCTCGGCGACCTCTTCCTCGTTCCTCTCGCGCTGCTCGATCTCGGGCGCCTCGCGGCGCGCGTAGATGACGCTGTTGTCGGGGCGATCGGGTGGGCGCTTCAACGTCACCGTCTTGCCCGGCGGCGCGGGAACCAGCTTGGCGATCGAGTCGACGTGGCCGTAACTCATGCCGAGGACGCGGCCGATGTCGCGCAGCGCCGCCTTCGCCGCCATGGTGCCGAAGGTCGCGATCTGGCTGACGGCGTCGCGGCCGTACTTCGCCTTGACGTAGTCGATCACGCGATCGCGGTTGGCCTGGCAGAAGTCGATGTCGAAGTCGGGCATCGACACCCGCTCCGGGTTGAGAAAACGCTCGAACAGCAGCTCGTAGCGGAGGGGGTCGATGCCGGTGATGTTGAGCGAATAGGCGACCAGCGAGCCGGCGCCCGAGCCTCGCCCCGGCCCGACCGGGCAGCCGTTGTTCTGGGCCCAGTTGATGAAGTCGGCGACGATCAGGAAGTAGCCCGGGAAGCCCATCTTCAGGATCGTCTCGATCTCGAAGTCGAGGCGGACGACGTAGCGCGGCCGCTCGCGCTCGCGCACGCCGGCATCGGGATAGAGGCGGACAAGCCGCGCTTCCAGGCCGTCGTGGGCAGCGATCCGGAAGTATTCCGGCATCGGCACGCGTCGGCCCTCCACCAGCGGCGTCTCGAAGTCCGGCAGCTGCGGCTTGCCGAGGACCAGGCTCATGTTGCAGCGCTTGGCGATCTCGACCGAGTTGACGAGCGCGCTCGGCAGGTCGGCGAAGAGCGTCTCCATCTGCGCCTGCGACTTGAAGTACTGCTCCCGGCTGAAGCGCTTGACGCGGCGCGGGTTGGCGAGCATCTCGCCGTCGGCGACGCAGATGCGCGCCTCATGCGCCTCGTAGTCGTCCGGGCCGAGGAACTGCACCGCGTGGGTTGCGACGACCGGCAGCGCGAGGCGCGCCGCCAGCTCGACGGCGGCGCGCACGTGCGCTTCGTTGCCGGGCAGGCCGCAGCGCTGCAGCTCGAGGTAGAAGCGGCGCGGAAACGCGGCGGCGAGGCGTTCGGCGAGCAGCACCGCGCGCGCGTCGTCGCCGGCGAGAAGGGCGCGGCCGAGTGCGCCTTGGTCGGCACCGGACAGGGCGATCAGGCCTTCGGCGCACTCGGCCAGCCACGACCATTCCACGACCGCATGGCCGCTGGCGGCGTTCTCGAGCCAGCCGCGCGAAAGCAGCTTGCAGAGGTTCAGATAGCCGGCACGGTTCTGCACCAGCAGGACGAGGCGGCTGATCGCCTTTTCGCCGGGCTCCGCGGCCACGCAGACCTCGGCGCCGATGATCGGCTTGACGCCGGCACGCCGCGCCGCGCTGTAGAACTTGACGGCACCGAAGAGATTGCTGAGATCGGTGATCGCGAGCGCGCCCTGCCCGTCGGCGGCGGCCGCGGCGACGGCGTCGTCGATCCGCAGCGTGCCGTCGACGACCGAATATTCGGTGTGGGCGCGCAGGTGAACAAAGGCCATGCGACGCATTCTAGAGAGCCGGACTCGCGCATCGGCGTCGCCGCGGCGCAATGGGCGGCACGCCTCTTGCCCAGCGCAGGTTCACGCGCGCGCGAGCCGTTTGGGCTACCCTGCCGGGTCTTGCTTCGTCAGGCCGCCCCCGTGCGACGAGGAGACTCATGACCACGCCGAAACTCGCACCCGCGGCTCGCCCGGGTGCCCTGGCCGAGCGCTATGTCAAGGTGCGCGCGGCGAGTCTTTCGCTCGCAGCGCCGCTCTCGGCCGAGGATTGCCAGGTGCAGTCGATGGCCGACGCCAGCCCGACCAAGTGGCACCTCGCCCACGTCACATGGTTCTTCGAGACCTTCCTCCTCGAGCGCTTCGAAGCCGGCTTCGTTCCCTTCGACCCTGCGTTTCGCGTTCTCTTCAACAGTTACTACCAGGGCGTCGGCGATCAGCATCCCCGCTCGCAACGCGGCCTCGTCACGCGGCCCGGTCTCGCCGACGTCAAGCGCTACCGCGTCAACGTCGACGAGCGGACGCAGGCGCTGCTCGCCTCGCACGGCGACGACCCGGAGATCGCGACCCTCGTCGGCCTCGGCCTGGAGCACGAGCAGCAGCACCAGGAGCTGATCCTCACCGACGTCAAGCACGCGCTGTCGTTCAATCCGCTCGCTTCCGCTTACGCACGGCGCTGGCCGATGGCGCAGGTGCGGCCGCAGCCGCTGCGCTGGTTCGGCTACGAAGGCGGCCTGGTCGAGCTCGGCCACACGGCCGCGCTCGACGGCGAGTTCTGCTTCGACAACGAGACGCCACGCCACCGGGCCTACGCCGCTCCCTTCGAGCTGGCTTCGCGCCCCGCGACCTTCGGCGACTTCCTCGCCTTCATCGACGACAACGGCTATCGCCGCCCCGAGCTCTGGCTCTCGATGGGATGGGATTGGGTCAGGGGCGGCGCGCGCATGGCGCCGCTCTACTGGCGCCGCGACGACGGGCGGTGGCTGATCCACACGTTGCAGGGCGTGGTCGAGATCGACCCGCACACGCCGGTCTGCCACCTCAGCTACTTCGAGGCCGAAGCGTTCGCGCGCTGGTCGAACGCCCGCTTGCCGACGGAACTCGAATGGGAGCTCGCGGCACGCGCTCTCGCCGCGCCGATCGCCGGCAACTTCGCCGACCGCGGCGCCTTCCATCCGCTGCCGCAGAAGAACCCGGTCGGCGACGCGCCGGTGCAGATGTTCGGCGACGTCTGGGAATGGACGCAGTCGGCCTACCTGCCCTATCCCGGCTATCGCACGTTGCCCGGCGCGGTCGGCGAATACAACGGCAAGTTCATGTGCAACCAGTTCGTCCTGCGCGGGGGCTCGTGCGCGACACCGGCGGGCCACGTGCGGGCGAGCTATCGCAACTTCTTCCCGCCCGAAGCGCAGTGGCAGTTCAGCGGGGTTCGCCTCGCCCGCGACGTCGGCTGACGCCGCCCTGCGCCGCCTCGCGTCAGGACGCGGCGAGCCGCCTCGCATCGAGGCTGAGACGCCCCGGCCCGAACGCCGCCACCACCAGCATGCCGCCGGCGATCGAGAGGTTCTTCAGGAAATTGATCTGGTGGGCCATCTGCTCGGCTTGCGGCATGGCCCAGAAGTTGTGGAAGACGACGCCGGCGAGGATCGAGAAGGCGGCGAGCGCGACGACGACCTGTCGCGTGTAGAGCCCCGCCATCAGCGCCAGCCCGCCGCCGAGCTCGACGACGATGGTCAGCGCTGCGACGAGTTGCGGCAGAGGCAGTCCCTTGCTCGCGATGTAGCCGGCAGTGCCCTCGAAGCCGGCGATCTTGGCGAAGCCGGACAGGACGAAGATCAGGCCGAGGAGGACGCGGCCGACGAGAACGGTGGTGCTTTGCAGGGATGTCATGGTGTGCTCGAGGTGAAGTGAGGTTGGAGAGGCTCAGGCGAGATCGAAGGCCAGGACTTCCGCCTGTCGCCCGTTCGCGATCGCGAGCCGGCTCTCGCCGGTCAGCGCAACGGCATCGCCGGCGTCGAGGTGGAGCCCGTTGACGTCGACGCTGCCGCGAACGACCTGGACGTAGGTCTTGCGCTTCGGGTCGAGCTCGCGCGCGATCGATTCGGAACCGTCGACGAGCGCGGCAGAGATCGAGGCGTCGGCATGCAGCGTCACCGAGCCGTCGCGCCCGTCCGGCGAGGCGATCAGGCGCAGCACGCCGCGCTTGGCCGCATCGTCGAAGTGCTTCTGCTCGTAGCTCGGCGCGATGCCGCGCTCGTTCGGCTCGATCCAGATCTGCAGGAAGTGCGTCGTCTGGTCGGGCGCGTGGTTGAACTCGCTGTGCTGGACGCCGCGGCCGGCGCTCATGCGCTGCACGTCGCCGGGACGGATCACGCCGGTGGCGCTGCCGGGTACGCCGGTGCCGATGCTGTCGCGGTGGGCGAGCTCGCCCGAGAGGACGTAGCTGACTATCTCCATGTCGCGGTGGCCGTGCGTGCCGAATCCGCTGCCCGGCGTGATGCGGTCCTCGTTGATGACGCGCAGGTTGCCGAAGCCCATGTGGCGCGGGTCGTGGTAGTCGGCGAACGAGAAGCTGTGCCGGCTCTTCAGCCAGCCGTGGTCGGCCTCGCCGCGTTCGGATGATTTGCGTACGGTGATCATGAAAGTCTCCGGTGAAGCGCAAATGTAGGGGCGCGACCGGTGCCGACGAGGGTCCCGGCCTTGAAGCGTTCGTTCAAATAAGATGAAGGTGCGATGACCGCCGCCGCCCCGACTCCCCCGCCGAGCAACGTCCTCACGCCCGAGGCGCTGACGATGATGGACGCGATCGCGCGCAGCGGCAGCTTCGCCGCCGCTGCGCGCCTCCTCGGCAAGGTGCCCTCGGCGCTGACCTACAACGTGCGCCAGCTCGAGGACGCGCTCGATGTCCTCCTCTTCGACCGGCGCTCGCGCCAGGCGACGCTGACCGCCGCAGGCCGCGAGCTGCTCGATGAAGGCCGCCATCTGCTCGAGCAGATGGACGCCATCGCCAACCGCGTCAAGCGCGTCGCCACCGGCTGGGAGACGCAGCTCGGCATCGCCGTCGACGACGTCGTCTCGCGCTCGACGATGCTCGACCTGTGCAGCGACTTCTATGCCGAGTGCACGAAAGCGCGCGCGCGCACGTCGCGGTCGGCTCCAGCGCCAGCGGCTCCGGCCTCGCCGCCGCCGACTCGGCTGCGCCTTCGCACCGAGGTGATGAGCGGCGTCTGGGAGGCCCTCGTCACCGATCAGGTCGACCTGGCGATCGGCGTCGGCAGCGATCGGGAACTGCCGAGCGGCCTGGCGCGCAAGGACCTCGGCACGCTCGCCTTCGTCTTCGCGGTCGCGCCACACCATCCGCTCGCCGGCGCGCGCGAGCCGCTCGACGACGGCGAGATCGTCCGCCATCGCGCCGTCGCGGTCGCCGATTCGGCGCATCGCCTGGCGCCGACCACGGTCCACCTTCTCGCCGGCCAGGACGTCCTCACCGTCAGCGACATGCAGGCGAAGATCGACGCGCTGTCGCGCGGCGTGGGCTGCGGCTTCGTTCCGGAGCCGATGGCGCGCGAGGCGATCGCCGCCGGGCGGCTCGTCGTCAGGAAGGTGCAACGCGCGCAGCCGATCGTTCGCCTCGGCTACACGTGGCGCGTCCCCACCGGCCGCGACGGCGGCGCGCGCCAAGCCGAGCCCGGGCTGGCGCTGCGCTGGTGGCTCGAACGGCTCGACGGCGCGAAGACGCGTCATGCGCTGCTCGACCGCCACGGCTCGGCCGGTGCCGACGTCGGCGCGGCCTGATCGCGCCGCGGGCGGGATGGCGGTGGTGGACGCCGTGTCGCCGAACGCGTCCTACGTCGGCCGCTTCGCGCCGTCGCCGACGGGCCTGCTCCATGCCGGATCGCTCGTCGCTGCCCTGGCCTCGTGGCTCGACGCACGCGCACACGACGGCCAATGGCGGGTCAGGATGGAGGATCTCGACGCGACACGCAACGTCCCCGGCGCCGCCGAGGCCATCGTCGCCCAGCTCGCTGCCTGCGGCCTGCGGCCCGACGGGCCGGTCGTTCGCCAATCGCAGCGCATCGATCTCTACGAGGCGGCATTGCGCAGGCTCGCGGCGCAAGGCCGCGCCTATCCATGCGCGTGCAGCCGCCGCGACCTCGCGCTCGCGGCCGCGGCGCCTGCCGGTCCGAGCGATGCGCCTCTCGAAGCGATCTACCCCGGAACGTGCCGGAACGGACTGCACGGCAAGGCGGCCCGGTCGATGCGCCTGCGCGTCGAGGCGGTTGCCGGCAACGGCGAAGCGAAGGTCGACTGGCTCGACCGCCGCCTCGGCCCGCAGCATCAGGACGTCGCCCGCGCGGTCGGCGACTTCGTGCTGAAGCGCGCCGACGGCGTCTTCGCCTACCAGCTCGGCGTCGTCGTCGACGATGCCGAGCAAGGCGTCAGCGACGTCGTCCGCGGCGAAGACCTCGCCGACAGCACGGCGCGCCAGATCCTGCTGCAGCGCCTGCTCGGCCTGCCGACGCCGCGCTACCTGCACGCGCCGCTCGTGCGCACGACCGACGGCGCGAAGTTGTCGAAGCAGACCGGTGCGGCACCGCTCGCGATCGACGACCCGCTCGGCGCGCTGCGAGACGCCGGCGCCGTGCTCGGCCTACGAGCGCACGGCACGTCGCTTGCTTCTTGGCTCGACTCCGCGGTCGCGTGCTGGCGCGAGCGCATCGCACCGCCGTGACGCGGGTCGGGCGCGCTCGGGCATGATGAGCGGTTCGCCGCGACGCGGCGAACCCCTCCCCGCAGACACCTCAGAGGATTCCCATGCAGACCACCGCCTCCGGGCTCCAGTACGACGACACCGTCGTCGGCAACGGCAAGCGCGCCGAAGCGGGCCGCACCGTCTCCGTCCACTACACCGGCTGGCTCTACGAGAACGGCGTCAAGGGCGCGAAGTTCGACTCGAGCAAGGATCGCAACGATCCGTTCGAGTTCGATCTCGGCGGCGGCATGGTGATCCGCGGCTGGGACGAAGGCGTGCAAGGCATGCACGAAGGCGGAACGCGCGTCCTCGTCATCCCGCCGGCGCTCGGCTACGGCGCGCGCGGCGCCGGCGGTGCGATCCCGCCCAACGCGACGCTGCTGTTCGAAGTGGAGTTGCTGCGCGCCTGATCACGCCGCGCGCCGCGCGCTGAACCCTTTCGCCATGCCCGTTCGCTACGACATCCAGCACACGACGATCTACCGCTACCGCCAGCCGGTGCGGTTCGGCGAGCACCGCGTCATGTTCAGGCCGCGCGACAGCCACGACCTGCGCGTGCTCTCGACCGATCTCGACGTCAGCCCCGACTCGTCGGTGCGCATGATCCAGGATCCGCTCTCGAACTCGGTCGCGCTCGTGCAGCCGCTCGGGCGGGCCGACAAGCTCGAGATCGTCTGCAGCTTCGGCATCGAGCACGCGCACAGCAACAACCTCGAGCTGCCGCTGTCGAAAAGCGCCGAGCTCTATCCGTTCGCCTACACGCTCGAGGAGCGCTACGACCTCGAGCACTACCTGCGCCCGTACCACGACGATCCCGAGGGTGAGCTGACAGCGTGGGCGCGCCAGTTCATCCGCACCGACGGCCCGACCGGAACGCGCGACCTGCTGATCGCGATGAACCAGCACATCCGCGACAACCTGCGCTATCTCGGTCGCGACGAGGAAGGAACGCAGACCCCGGCGGAGACGATCCAGCGCGGCAGCGGCTCGTGCCGCGACTTCGCGTTGCTGATGATGGAAGCCGCGCGCCGGCTCGGCTTCGCGACGCGCTTCGTCTCGGGCTACCTGTACGACCCGGCGCTCGACGGCAAGGCAGACGACTCGAGCGTCGTCGGCGCCGGCTACACGCACGCTTGGCTGCAGGCCTATCTGCCGGGGGCGGGCTGGGTGCCGTTCGATCCGACCAACAACCTGCTCGGCGGCACCGAACTGATCCGTGTCGGCATCGCCCGCGATCCGTCGCAGGCCGCGCCGATCTCGGGCAGCTGGTTCGGCGAGAGCGACGACTACATCGGCATGACCGTCAGCGTGACGGTCAAGCGGCGCCGCTAGCGAAACTCAGCGCGAAAATCCACCGGCACGCGGCCGTTGCGGTTTGCCGCGGCCCTTGAAGGCGGCCGGGCCCGGACGGCGCGCCGGTCCGGCGCGTTCGTCGCGAACCGGCAGCGCACGATCGAACGGATTGCCGCGCGTCGGCGCTCGCGGCGCGAAGTCGCGCGGTGCGCTCCGCTCGGCGAACGGCGGCCGGCGCTCGCC
>JBDTPG010000095.1:0-9422 GCA_039932815.1 Caldimonas sp. | reverse complement strand
AGCTCGCGCCGCGACCGATCTCCGCCAGTTGCTGGCGCGCGCGCTGCGTGGCGCGCGAACGGCGCGCGCTAGGCGCGGCCGGCCGCGTTCGCGATGCCGGCGACCAACCGCGGATAGAGCGGCGCCGGCAGATCGTGGCCCATGCCGTCGATGACATCGATCTCGGCCTGCGCGATCTTCGCCTTCAGGTCGTGTCCGGCGGCGACCGGAATGAGCGGATCGGCCGCGCCGTGGATGATCGTCGTCGGCATCCGGATCGAGGCGAGGACGGGCGAGCGGTCGCCGTCGGCAGCGATCGCCACCATTTGCCGCGCCGTACCGGCCGGCCGGTACGAACGCTTGACCGACCTCGTGAAGCGCTCGCGCAGGGAGGCCGGCGCCGACGGGTACGCCGGGCTTCCGATCAGCGCGTACAGGCGAACGTAGTGCTCGACGATGCCCTCGACCGTCTGTTCCTGCGGCCTCGCGATCATCGCGCTGCGCACCTTGAGCGTCGGGCCGGGAAGGCGGCGCGCGCCGCTCGACGTCATCATCAGCGTCAGGCTCCTGACGCGCTGCGGCGCGGTCGCCGCCATGCGCTGCGCGATCATCCCGCCCATCGACGCGCCGCAGACGTGCGCCGACTCGATGCCGAGCGCGTCGAGGAGGCCCACCGCGTCGGCCGCCATGTCGACGAGCGTGTACGGGCTCTTGACGCGAAAGCCGAGCGCGAAGCGGAGCGAATCGAGCGCCAGGTTCGGCACGCCGACCTGATCGAAGCCCTGGCTCAGGCCGATGTCGCGGTTGTCGAAACGGATGACACGAAAGCCGCGTGCCACGAGCAGGGCGACGAAATCCTCGTGCCAGGCGAGCAATTGCATGCCCAGTCCCATGACCAGGAGAAGCGGCTCGCCCTGGGGCGAACCGTGGTCCTCCACCTCCAGGCGGATGCCGTTGGCCGAAAGCTGCATCGCCGCGGCGGCCCGGTCAGACCGCCGTCGCCACGGCTTCGGGAAGGGCGGTGCGGAAGAACCAGCGGCGTGCGCCGGACACGCTGAAGCGCTGCCACTGGCCGATCGGCTGCGCCAGGCGGTCGGCGACGGCGTAGAGCGCGAGCGGATTGGCGCCCATGCCGACGTGGCTCGCCGGCACCTCGATGTTCTCGACCAGCGGGCCGGGGTCGTTGAGGCTGCAGCGCCAGGAGACGATGCCGTCGCTGCGCGAATAGATCGACGTCGTCGGCACCGGCGGCGGCTTGCGGATCTGCGCGATCAGATCCGAATCGGCGTCGACCTTGCTGCGGCTGAGCAGCTCATAGACGCGCCAGGCATTGGTGGCCTTGGGGTGGCCGGTGAACGGCGTGCCGAGGGTGATCACGCAGCGCGTCAGCGTCGGGTGCAGCTTGGCGAGCTCGCGCGCATAGATGCCGCCGAGGCTCCAGCCGACCAGGCTTACCGGCTGGCCGTGCTTGTCGGCGAGGGCCTGGATGTCGTCGGCCGAGCGCTCGAGAACGCCGGGCCGCGGGCCGAAGTTGAGCCCTTGCCCCCACGCCTGCGTGACGTAGCCGAGCCCGCTCAGGTAGCGGCGCAGCGGCACCGTCGTGATGTCGCTCGCGCCCATGCCGGGAAACACCAGCACCGGATGGCCGTCGCCGCGCGGCAGACGCGCCAGCCACGGCATCGCGGCGATCAGCGAGAACAACTCGATCGGCGCGCGCCCCTCGAGCATCATCAGGAAGGCGTTGGGAGCGCGCGGCCCGGCACGATCACGGCTGACGCGAGTCGATGCGCTGGAGCGGGATCGGCGAAGGGTCATGCGCGCGGGATCGATCGAAGTCGAGCGTGAGGTCATGTTAGCCGGCGGCGGCGAGGCCGCGACGAATCGGTCGTGAATCATGTCGCGTCGGCGACAGGGCGCCGCTGGCGCAAGGCGATCGATTCGTTAGCAACCAGCGCTCCCAGCACCAGCGCACCGCCTTCGAGGACGTGGCGGCTCGGCGCTTCTGCGGCGCCGAGCCACGTCCACGTGACGCCGAAGACGATCTCGAGCAGCGACAGCAGCGCCACTTCCGGCGCAGCGAGAATGCGCGCGGCCGCGACCGCGATGAGACAAGGGATCGCCAGCTGGGCGACGCCGAGGAGAGCCAGCAAGGCGATGTCGTGCGCGCCGGCGCGCAGCGGAGCGGCCAGCGGCAAGGTGAGCAGCGACGAAAGAACGGCGCCGATCAGCACGGCGGCGAGCAGGTCGGCGCCGCCGCTTCGGCTCCTCTGGATCGCCGTCCAGTTCAGCGCCGCCGCGATCGGCACGGCGAGCGCGACCCCCGTGCCGGCGAGCTGACGCGCATCGACGACTGCCAGCTCGTGCGCGTACATCCAGGCGATGCCGGCGCCGGCGACGACGATCGCCGCCCAGGTGCGGGTGGGCAGGCGCTGGCCGAGCGCGACGCGGGCGACCAGCGCGGTCAGGAGCGGCGCGATCGACATTGTCACGAGCACGTTGGCAACGGTCGTCATCGTGATCGCGACCATGAAGGCGGTGAACATCACCGCCCAGCACAGACCCGAGACCCAGAGCGTGGGATCGGCGCTGAGCAAGGTCTTCTTCAGGGCCGCGACGCCGCGCAACCGGGCCAGCAGCAGGATCAGCGCCAGGGCGTTGAAGGCGCTGCGCCAGAAAGTCGCCTCGAAGCCCGTTACCGCGTCGAGGTGGCGGGTGACGACGCCCGCCATGCTCCAGAGAAGCGTCGCGACGACCATGGCCGCGACCGCGCGCGCGTGCGTGTTCAGTTCAATAGTCGCTGCCTGCCGATCCGGGCGCAAGGTTGTCGAACTTGGTCAACGGCTTCAGGAACGTCAGCCTGAAGGTGTCGGTCGGGCCGTTGCGCTGCTTGGCGATGATGATCTCGGCGACGCCGGGCTCCTTCGAGTCCTTGTTGTAGTACTCGTCGCGGTAGATGAACATGATCACGTCGGCGTCCTGCTCGATCGCGCCGGACTCGCGCAGGTCGCTCATCATCGGCCGCTTGTCGGTGCGCGACTCGACGCTGCGGTTGAGCTGCGACAGGGCCAGCACCGGGCACTTGAGCTCCTTGGCGAGCGACTTCAGGCCGCGCGAGATCTCGCCGAGCACGGTCGCCCGGTTCTCGTCGCTGGTGCCGTCGCTGCCGGTCATCAGCTGCAGGTAGTCGACGACGATCAGGCCGAGCTGGCCGCACTGGCGCGCCTGGCGGCGCGCCCTGGCGCGCAGTTCCGTCGGCGTGAGCGAGCCGCTTTCGTCGATGAAGAGGCTCACCTTGCCGAGCTTCTCGACCGCTTCCGACAACCGCCCCCATTCGTCGTCGCGCAAGGCGCCGGTGCGCAGGTGGTTCTGGTCGATGCGGCCGAGCGAGCCGACCATCCGCAGCGCCAGCTGCGAGGCGCCCATTTCCATCGAGAAGACGACGACCGGCAGGCCTTCCCGGACGGCGACGTGCTCGCCGATGTTGAGCGCGAGCGCGGTCTTGCCCATCGACGGCCGCGCCGCCAGGACAATCAGGTCGCCCGCCTGCAGGCCGGCGGTGAGGCGGTCGAGGTCGTAGAAGCCGGTGCGCACGCCGGTCACCTCTTCGGCGCCGTTCTCGTGCAGCTCGTTGACGCGGTCGATCAGCTGGACGACGAGCTGGTCCATGCTCTGGAACGCCTGTCGCGTCCGCATGCCCTCCTCGCCGATGCGAAAGATCTTGCCTTCGGCGTCGTCGAGGATCTGCGCGACCGGCCGGCCCTGCGGGTTGAACGCGCTGGTCGCGATCTCGTCGCTCGCCGCGACCAGCTTGCGGAGCACCGAGCGCTCGCGAACGATCTCGGCGTAGCGCCGGATGTTGGCCGCGCTCGGCACGCTCTGTGCAAGCGCGTTGAGGTAGACCAGGCCGCCGCAGTCGTCGGCCTTGCCGAGCCGCTGCAGCTGCTCGAACACCGTGATGACGTCGGCCGGCTTGGTCGCGTTGACCAGCGACGCGATCGCGCCGTAGATCAGCCGGTGCTCGTAGCGATAGAAGTCGTCGTCGCCGAGCAGGTCGCCGATCCGGTCCCAGGCGCCGTTGTCGAGGAGCAGGCCACCGAGGACGCTCTGCTCGGCCTCGGCCGAGTGCGGCGGCACGCGCAGCCGGGCGACGTCGTCGTCGCGGGCATCGGCAGGCGTTCCGGCTGACGAAAAGATCGCAGACATCGGGAAATCATAAAGGCGCTCGCGCGCGCGCCGGTGGACAAGGCTGTTGACAGCCACTGCATTGCCGGTGGAAATGCGCGGACAAAAAAAATGGGCTCCGAAGGAGCCTGCCCTTCCTATGGAGGAACGGGAGCGAAGCGGGGAAGGAGCAGCCCTGCCTAGCGCGGGAGAAACGAGCTTTAGCTCGTTTCTCCGAGCACCACGACTTTCACATCGACCACCACATCCGTGTGCGGCGCCACGGTCACCGTGTGCTCGCCGACCGTCTTGAGCGGGCCGTTGGGCATGCGCACCTGCGCCTTGGTGACCTTGAAGTCGATGCGGTTGAGCGCATCGGCGACGTCGGCATTCGTGACCGAGCCGAACAGGCGGCCGTCGACACCGGCCTTCTGCGTGATGTGGACCGTGCGGCCGCTCATCTTCTCGCCCAGCGCCTGCGCGCCCGCTAGGCGCTCGGCGGCGACCTTCTCGAGCTCGACGCGCTTGTCCTCGAACTCCTTGATCGCCGTCGGCGTCGCGCGCCGGGCGGCACGCTGCGGGATCAGGAAGTTGCGCGCGTAGCCGTCCTTGACCTTGACGACGTCGCCCAGGTTGCCGAGGTTGGCGACCTTTTCCAACAGGATGACTTGCATGGCGGGCCTCAGACCTTGTGCTGGTCGCTGTACGGCAGCATCGCCAGGAAACGGGCGCGCTTGATGCACGTCGTCAGCTGACGCTGGAAGAAGGCGCGCGTGCCGGTCAGGCGGGCGGGCGTGATCTTGCCGTTCTCGTTGATGAAATCGCGCAAGGTGTCGATGTCCTTGTAGTCGATCTCCTTGACGCCGGTGACCGTGAAGCGGCAGAAGCGCTTGCGACGGAACAGCAGCGACTGGGTGTTGCGCTTGGGCTTGCGGTCCTTGGAGAACCGACCTTTACCGCGGGGCGGGGGCATGTGATGACCTCTCTACTTCGATTCGATGGATTGGATGTGAAAGACGATTCCGCGTCCGTTGCGTTGCGCGCCGAGAAAGCCGGTGAACTCGTGCTCGGTGCCGAGCTCCGCGGCCAGCAGGGATTCGGTGATCGCGCCGATCGCCCGGGCCCGGATCTCGACGCCGACCTTGCGAACGCTGCCGACCTGGGTCATTTCCGATTCGTGCCTCAGGCTGACGTCGATCGCCGGCAGACCCGCCGGCGTGAACCTGAGCGCCGCACGCTCGACGATCCGCGCCGTCAGCGCGAGCCGATTGGTCAGGCCGCCGCTTCCTGGGGCGCGCGCCGCGATTCCTCGCGATCGACCGCCTTCATCATCACCGAGGGCGTGGTCTCGGCGCGATCCTTGACGACGGTCAGGTGGCGCAGGACGGCATCGTTGAAGCGAAAGCCGGTCTCGAGCTCGTTCAACACCTTGTTGTCGCACTCGATGTTGATGCAGAGGTAGTGCGCCTTGGCGAGCTTCTGGATCATGTACGCCATCTGGCGCCGTCCCCAGTCCTCGACCCGGTGCACCTTGCCGCCACCCGCGGTGACGGTGGTCTTGTAGCGTTCCAGCATGGCCGGAACCTGTTCGCTCTGATCCGGATGGATCAAGAGCACGATCTCGTAGTGACGCATGAAGTCTCCTTGTGGATTCCTGGGAGGAAGCCGCGTCGCCGGGGACACCCGGAGTCCGGGTCTACGTCAAGACCCGATGCGGCAAGGGAAAGCCCATGAGTATAAACCGAAGCGACGTTCCGGTCCTGCGGGCGCAACTGGGCGCGAAGAGGCCGCACGGGCACCGGTCTGCCGACGTTCGCAGGTGCTTCGAAGCGGTAATCCTCGACGACTGCGGTTACGAGACGTTGCCCACGCCTGGGCTCCGCCCTCGGGTCGGGGATTACACTGGCATTCGACTGGCCGGCGGGGTCGACTCCGCGGCGGCCCGGGCGCGAAGGCACGCGCCGCAGGGGCTGCGTAAGGGAACGCTACCGATGAGTGATTCGAGCAGCAGCGGCAAGTTCGCGCGAGACGCTTCGAAGTCGGGCACGACAGGCGCCGCCACGCCCGACGAATGGCAGGCTACGCGGGCCGAGCCCGCCTCCCAGGGCGAGCTCGACGAATGGCAGGCGACCCGCGTCCAGGCGCGCCAGTCCAATGGCCTCGACGACTGGCGCAATGCGCACCCGGCCTCCGGAGGCATGCCGAAGGAATCGGAGCGACGCCCGGGCCGATACGGGGCGGGTGCCGAATCCCCCGATGCCTGGGCGGCGACACGCGCCCAGACGGCGCTGGCGACGCAGATCCTCGAAGACGAAGGCGAGTACCTCGCGAACGAGAAGGAGGAGGTCGGCCGGCAGATCGGCGGCAACGAGCGCGAGCTGTTCGTCTCGTGCGCGCCCGCCGAGGCGCTGCAGCAGCAGTTCGAGCACCTGCAGCCCAACTTCATCGCCGTCCACGACATCGCGACCTCGTCGTCGCGCAAGCTGCTGACCGGGATCGCCGCTGCCAGCGGCCGGGCGGTCCAGAAGCTGGTCGTGCGCCGGCAGGGCTACGGCACGGCGCTGGCGACGCTCGAGTTCGTCGAGCTGCCGACCGCCGACAACCAGCTGCTGCGCCTCTACACGACCGAGGCCGATGCCGACACCGCGTCTCGCCACGCGATCGCGAGGGTCCTGCTCGCGTACAGCCGGCTCGGCGTGGTCATGGTCGGCGAGCTGCCCGGCCACGCGATCGCCTCCGCGTTGAGGCCCCTGCACGACGACATCATCACCGGCCCCTGGCCGAACCGGAATCTCCTCCTCCTGCCCCTCGCCTCCGCGAGCACGCTGGTCACGCACGGCCTCGATCTCGGTCGCGGTACCGGCGTCGCGGTGCGGACGACTCCGCAGGTCGCGCGCCCGGCCGATGCCTGGGGCTTCATCACGGGCACCTGGAGCCGCCTGCGCGAGCAGACCCCCGCCGACGGCCGGGTCGTGCCGGAGCTCGGCGCGTTCAAGCCGGCGGCCTACCAGCCGAAGCGACCGGCGCAACCGACCGGCCTGCCCTCGGGCGACACCCTGCCGATGGAGGACTCGCGCCCGCCGATCGTCCTGACGATGCGGCCGATGCCGGCGATCGCGACGCCGTCGTATTCGCCGACGATGCCGTCGACGCTGATCGAGCGCTACGTCAAGCAGCTGAGCGAACTCAACGGCGTCATCAGCTGCTGCGTCTTCGAAGTCCAGAGCGGCAACCCGATCGCCCATGCCGGCGCGAACCCGGGCTCGGCCCAGCTCGCCGCGCACGGCAGCACCCTGATCGCCGCGATGACGGCCGCGAGCCGCGCCCTCGGTTTCGGCCACGCCCTGCCCGAAGCGGCGATCTCGCTCGGCGCCCATCACCTGCTGTTGCGCGGCGTGCCGCGCAACCCCGGCCTGGCGATGCACGCGGTGCTCGACAAGACGAGCGCCAACCTGACGCTCGCCCGCCTGCAGGTGCTGCGGATGGACTCCCTGTTCGAGGAAGCCCAGACCGCCTGATCGACGCGGAGAGCCCGGCTCTCTAGTGCACCACGCGGTCGAAGACGAATCGGCCGTCCTCGTAGTCCACCGGGATCACGTCGTTCGGGCCGAAGCGGCCTTCGAGGATCAACGTCGACAGCGGGTTCTCGATGTCGCGCTGGATCGCCCGCTTCAGCGGCCGCGCGCCGAAGACCGGGTCGAACCCTTCCTTGGCCAGCTGGCCGAGGGCGCGGCTCGTCACCTCGAGCTTCATGTCCATCTTCGCGAGCCGGTCCTCCAGGACGCGCAGCTGGATCTTCGCGATCGACTGGATGTTCTTCTGGTCGAGCGCGTGGAAGACCACGGCCTCGTCGATCCGGTTCAGGAACTCGGGCCGGAAGTGCTTCTTGACCTCGGTCCAGACGGCGTCGTTGATCGCCTGGTAGGGCTGGCCGGCCATCTGCATGATCTGGTGCGAGCCGAGGTTCGACGTCATCACGATGACCGTGTTCTTGAAGTCGACCGTTCGCCCTTGCCCGTCGGTCAGGCGACCGTCGTCGAGCACCTGGAGCAGGACGTTGAAGACGTCCGGATGCGCCTTCTCCACCTCGTCGAGCAGCAGCACGCTGTAGGGCTTCCTGCGTACCGCCTCGGTCAGGTAGCCGCCTTCGTCGTAGCCGACATAACCGGGCGGCGCGCCGATCATCCGCGCGACCGAGTGCTTCTCCATGAACTCGCTCATGTCGAGGCGGATCAGGTGCTCTTCGCTGTCGAACAGGAATGACGCGAGCGCCTTGCACAGCTCGGTCTTGCCGACGCCGGTGGGGCCGAGGAAGAGGAACGAGCCGGTCGGCCGGTTCGGGTCCGACAGGCCCGAGCGCGAGCGGCGGATGGCGTTGGCCACCGCGCCGATCGCCTCGTCCTGGCCGACGACGCGCTCGTGCAGCCGCGCTTCCATCTGCAGCAGCTTGTCGCGCTCGCCCTGCATCAGCTTGGAGACCGGAATGCCGGTCGCGCGCGCGACCACGTCGGCAATTTCCTCGGCGCCGACCATCGTGCGCAGCAACTGCGGCCTGCCGCCGTCGGCGCCCTTCTTCTTCTCTTTCTCCTGCGCTTCCTTCAGCTTCCTCTCGAGCTCCGGGAGCTTGCCGTACTGCAGCTCCGCCACCTTGTTGAAGTCGCCCTTGCGCTTGAGCTCCTCGATCTTGAATCGCGTGCTGTCGATCTCCTCGAGCATCTGCGCCGAACCCTGGGCCGCCGCCTTCTCGGCCTTCCAGACCTCTTCCAGGTCGGCGATCTCGCGCTCGACGCGCTTGATCTCTTCCTCGATCAGCTCGCGCCGGCGCTTGCTCGCCTCGTCCTTCTCCTTGACGACTGCGGCACGCTCGATCTGCAGCTGGATCATGCGGCGGTCGAGCTTGTCGAGCGCCTCGGGCTTTGAATCGATCTCGATCTTGACTTTCGACGCCGCCTCGTCGATGAGGTCGATCGCCTTGTCGGGCAGGAAGCGGTCGGTGATGTAGCGGTGCGAGAGCTCGGCGGCGGCGACGATCGCCGGGTCGGTGATCTCGACGCCGTGGTGCACCTCGTACTTCTCCTTCAGGCCGCGCAGTATCGCGATCGTCGCCTCGACGCTCGGCTCGCCGACCAGGATCTTCTGGAAGCGCCGCTCGAGCGCCGCGTCCTTCTCGATGTACTTGCGGTACTCGTCGAGCGTGGTCGCGCCGATGCAGTGCAGCTCGCCGCGCGCGAGCGCGGGCTTGAGCATGTTGCCGGCGTCGATCGCGCCTTCGGCCTTGCCGG
>JBDTPG010000094.1:0-9455 GCA_039932815.1 Caldimonas sp. | reverse complement strand
CGCGCCGCTCGACGGGAAGGCTCGGATCGAGTCGGCCGTTGACGAGGATGTCGTCCCCGAACATGCCCATCATGCCGGCCATCATCCCGCCCATGCCGCGGCCCATCATCCCGCCACCCATCATGCCGCCGCCGCGCATCATTCCGCCACCACCCATCATTCCGCCGCGCGGCTTCGTGGCCGTCTCCACCCTTTCTTGCAAGTAGACGAGCTGGTTGTCGTCGTCGAAGCTGCGATCCTGGATGACAAGCACGATGTCCTGCTCACCCGTGGGCAGGTCGAGCGCGGCTTCCTCGTCGTCGCTCACCAGGAACAGCCCGGCGAGCCCGAAATAGACCTGCTTGCCCGTCCGGCCGTGCGGGTGCGGATGGAACCAGTAGGTGCCGGCGCGGTTGAGAACGGTGAACTCGTAGACGTAGCGTTCGCCCTGCCCGACGACAAAGCGGGGGTGCCCGTCCATGTCGTCGGGAACGTGCAGGCCATGCCAGTGCGTGATGGTCGATTCCGGCAAGCCGTTGATGAGGTCGACGCGCACCCGCTGGCCTCGGCGTACGCGGATGATCGGGCCGAGCCAGCCGCCGGCCGAAGCTTCGAGAGCGCGCGGGTCACCACGCAGCAGCTTGCCGTGATAACGCCAGACGCGGGTGGGCTCGCCGCTGCGCAGCATCACCCGATCGGGCCCGGTGCGCAGTTCGACGTGGAGATCGATGGCCGCGTGGTCGCGCGGCGTCGCCGCCGCCGTTGCGGGAAGGCGGAACGCTGCATTCGCCGTCACCGCGACAGCGCCTAACAACGCGGTGCGACGCGGCTGATTCACGCAGTTGGAAACAGGTCTGTTCATGATTCTCTATTGATAGGCAGGTAGCCGCGAATCGTCTGCACGACCTTCGGGTCGTCCCAGGTTGCGGGCCCGAGCTTGCGGCCCACTTCTCGACCCTCGCGGTCGATCAGCAGCGTGAGCGGAATACCCGTCGCGCCGAGCGTGCCGACCTCGCGGAACGAGTCGATGTAGGGATGCAGATGATTGATTCCGATCTGCTTGAAGAACGTGCGCACGACGGGCAGGCCTTCGGCGTCGATCGACACCGAGAGCACCTCGAAATCGGGCCCGCCGAGGCTCGCCTGCAGCCGGTCGAGGGTAGGCATCTCCTCTCGGCAGGGCGGGCACCATGTGGCCCACACGTTGAGCAGCACGACTCGGCCGCGGAAATCGGCGAGGCTCTTCGGCACGCCGTTCTCGTCGCTGAACCGGAGCGACCCTGCGTCTCGCGGCGTTGGATGCAGATTGAAAGAAGTGAGGTCGGGACTGCTCTTGGCAGCGTTGGCGCGATAGAAGCCCCATCCGGCAATCAGCGCTGCAAGGCCGGCAACGGCGGCAATCGCCGAACGGCGCGAAATGCGCGGTGCGTGCAGCGGCGCGGTTGGCGCGCTTGCTTCGACGGCTGGCGCCGACGTCCGACGAGTGAATCGCTCGTCGCTCATCAAAGCCGCTCGTCCGCGGCGGACCGCGGCCGGCCCCGTGAGGGGACGCTCGCTTGCATGGGACGGGCCGGCGCTGCGCTCATGGGCACTGCTTCTTGATGAAAGTGGAGATCTCTTCGAGACGCGAGAATACGACCGCGGTACGGTCGCCGCGGATGCCGTTGCCCACGATCACGGGGTGGCCGAGGGCTGGCCCGTCGGCGCTGCCGTCGGTCTTGAAGCGCATGTTGAACTCCCAGAACGTGCGGGTCTTGCCGTCGGCCGTGGTTACCTTGTACCCATCAGCACAATGGCTGAGCGCTGTGACGCGAGATGCCGGGGCGCCGTCGATCTGCTTTGGCGGGCAGGCTGTCGTTCCGTAGGAGCAGAACACGCAGCAATCGCCTGCCAGAGGGCGCAACAAGGTGCCGCAGGCTTCGCACTGGTAGAAGAACTGGCACGCGTCGGTCGGCATCGTCTCTTCCTTGCAATGCCCGCATTGCGGGCAGCAGAGGATGGACAGCAGGATCGGTCCGTTCATGGCAGCAGCGTCACTGTGTCGAATCGCGCCAGCAAGGCCCCGGCGCCGAGCCCGATGCCCACGACGGCCAGGGCTGCGAACGAGACCGCGGCGCCGACGCTGCCGCCGAGTTGTTCCACCGTTCCTTCGGGTTTCGAGAAGTACATCGGTGCCAGGACGCGCAGGTAGTAGAAGAGCGACACCACGGTGTTGAGCACCGCGAAGATGGCCAGCGCCGTGTAGCCGGCGTCGATCGTGGCGACGAACAGCATCAGCTTGCCGGCGAAACCGGCCAGCGGAGGAATGCCGGCAAGCGACAGCAGACTCAGTGTCAACACCGCGGCCGCCCAAGGTCGCGTCCGCGCGAGCCCGGCGAAATCGCCGAGCGAGGTGCGGCCGCGAAGCTGCGTGACCACGGCAAACGCAGTCAGGTTGGCTGCCGCATAGCTCGCCAGAAACAGCAGCAAGGCCGGCAGCGCGCTGCGGCTCAGTCCGACGACCGTGACCGCCATCAGCACGTAGCCCGATTGCGAAACCGCCGACCAGCCGAGCAGCCGGCGCAGGTCCTTCTGCCAGAGGGCAGCCAGATTGCCGAGCGTCATCGTGGCGATCGCCATCGCCTCGATCAAGGTGTGCCAGCCCGTTGCGGCATCGAACGTGCTCAATAGGCGAGCCAAAGCGACCGCCGCACCGATCTTCGGGACGACGGTGAGGAAGGCGGCCGCAGGAGCCGGCGCGCCCTGGGCAACGTCGGGAAGCCACGCGTGTGCCGGCGCTGCTCCGAGCTTGAAGCCCACGCCGACCACGACGAGGGCGAGCGCAAGCAGCAGCAGCGGCGAGTGGGGGGCCGCGACGGTCGCGATCGCCATCGCCGCATAGCTGCTCGTGCCGAGCAGGCCGTAGAGCAGTGCCACGCCGACCATCAGCAGGCTGTTCGCGAAGGCGCCAAGCAGAAAGTACTTCATGCCGGCTTCCACCGAGATGGCCCAGTCGCGGTGATAGCCGGCCATCACGAAGCCGGTGATCGAGGCCAGCAGCATGCCGGTCACCAGTTGCAGCGTGTCGCTGGCAGCCGCCATCATCATCGCGCCGAGCGTGGACAGCAGCAGCACGCTGTAGTACTCGCCGTGACGCCGGTCGTCGCGCAGCCAGGCGGGGGTGCACAGCACCGACACGGCGCTGGCGGCGAGGATCATGATGCGCGCCCAGATGCCGGTGTCATCGATCGCCCATGTGCCCGAGAAAGTCAACCGAGGCGGCTGCAAGAGTTGGAGCGCACAGAGGGCAGCACCGATCGCGATGCCCGCCAGGGCGAGCACTGCGCAAAGCCATTGGCGCCGTTGCGGCAGAAACGACGCGAGCAGCACCCCGAGCACGGCGGCGACGAGCACCGCGATCTCCGGCAGGACGTCGCCGGCCTGCATGTCAGGGCGTTCGCAGCAGGCTGGACGAAGCGCCGTCGATCAACGCCAGCAGCCATCGTGGATAGAGACCGATGGCCACGACGAGCGCGAGCAGCACGCCGAGCGTCGCGGTCTCGATGCGGTTCAAGTCGGGAAAGTGGGCCCAGCGCTTCGGCAGGTCGCCCATGAAGAGGCGCTGGATCGTCTGCAAGAAGAGCGCCGCGGTAATGACGATGCCGATCAGGCCAACTGCCGCCAGCCAGGGATAGACGGCGAACGTGCCGGCGAATATCTGGAACTCGGCGACGAAGCCGGCAAGCCCGGGCAGGCCGAGGCTGGCGAAGGCTGCCAGCGTCGTCGCCACCGTCAGGCGCGGCGCGACGCCCGCCAATCCGCCGAAGGCATCGAGGTCGTATTGCTCCGCCCGCTGCCAGAAGGCGCCGGCGACGAGGAAGAGCGCGCCGGTGATGAGGCCGTGCGCCACCATCTCGACAACGGCTCCCGTCAGCGCGAGGTGGCGCGCGCCGGCGGCGTCGCCGCCGACGAGCGCACCAGCAACGGCCACGCCGAGCACGGCGTACCCCATGTGATTGACCGACGTGTACGCGATCCGGCGCTTGAGATTGGTCTGCCCGAGCGCCACCAGCGCGCCCCAGAGGATCGAGATGACGGCGACGACGGCGAGCACGAAGGCGTAGCGTGCGAAGGCGGCGCTCATCATCGACAGCGGGATGCGGATCAGGCCATAGACACCCATCTTCAGCAGCACGCCGGCGAGGATTGCCGAGACCGGACCCGGCGCGTCGACGTGCGCCGGCGGCAGCCAGGTGTGGAACGGAAACAATGGCGTCTTGATCGCGAAACCGACGACGAAGCCGAGCAGCACGAGCGCCGATCGAACGTCCATGCCGCCGAGTGGCTGGCGGGCGATCAGCTCGCGCATGTCGAACGTCAGTGGCGACGTGGCCAGCGCGAGGCCGATGATGGCGAGCAGGATGGCGAGCGAGCCGGCCAGCGTGTAGACGAAGAATTTGGTCGCCGCTGCCCTGGCGTCGCCGTGGCCCCAGCGGCCGATCAGGAAATACATGCCGACGAGGCTCAGGTCGAAGAAGACGTAGAAGAGCAGCAGGTCCAGCGCGAGGAAGACGCCCAACGAGACGCCCTCGAGGAAAAGAAACCAGGCGTAGTACGCGCGCGGCGATTCCTTCGCCTGCGCCGGCCAGGCGACGGCGGCGACGAAGAGCAGGGCACTCATCAGCGCCACCGCGAGGCCGATGCCGTCGACACCGACCCGCCAGGCGACGCCGAGCGACGGAATCCACGGCAGCTCGGCGACCTGCTGAAAGGTCGCGGCGCCGGCCTTCGTGTCGAAATCCCACCACACGGCGAGAAGGAGGAGGAGCGGCAGTGCAGCGACGGCGACCGCGAGCCGGCGGGCGGCGAGATCCGACAGCCCGGGCAGCAGCGCAAGCAGCAAGGCGCCGGCGAGAGGAATGAGGATGGTCAGGGTCAGCATGTCGCTTTTTTCTTGGCGTGGTTATCGGGCCCCGGCGGCGAAGAGCAGAACACCGAGCGCGACGGCGCCGAGCAGCAGCACCGCGAAGGCGTGGTGCGACAAGCCGGTCTGCAGTCGTTGCGCGTCGTGTCCGCCGAGGGAAACGAGCCGGGCGGGGCCCAAGGCAATGCCGTCGGCGACGAGCTCGCCGATGTGGCTCGTTGCGCGCGACAGCCAGCCGACAAAGGCTTTCGTCAGCACGACGCCACGATCGACGACGCGGCCGTCTGCCCATGCCAGTGGCGCGGCCAGCCACCTGCCGGCCCGGCCGATCGCGCGCGGGATCGCATCGATGATGGAATCGTCGACCCGTGCCAGTGCGCGGGCCAGCTCGGCCGTCGGTGTCGACACGACGAGGTCAATCAGGGCGGGGAGGCGCCACCAGTCGGCCACGGGGGCGGCGAGATCGCCACGCCCGAGCGTCGGCATGCGAACGGCGATCCAGCGCCCGGTCCATGCGCCAACGGCGAGCGCCACGATCGCAGCACCCACGAGCGTTGTCGACTCGCGCGGAAGAACGATGGAAAGCGCCCCGGCCAGCGATTCGCCGACACCGGGTAACCAGAGCGCCGACAGCAACACGCTTGCGACGGCGAGCCAGCCGAGGGATGCTGTCACCGCGGGCGCCAGTGTGAAGATGTCCTTGTTCGGAGTGGCCTCGCCCCGGCCATACGACAGCGTGATCCAGCGCACGGCGTAGGCGGCGCTCAAGCCGCTCGCCGCGATGACCCCTGCGGACCACAACGGTCCGGCTGCGGCCGCCGCCGCCGCGATGGCTTCCTTCGTCCACGCCGCGCCGAGCGGCGGCAGGCCGGCGAGGGCGACGGCGCCGACGGCAGCCAGGATCGCCACGACCGGCAAGGCGCGGCCCAGTCGCATCGCGCTCAGCTCATGGCCGCCGCTTCGGTCGATTGCGATGCCGGCGGACAGGAACAGCAGCGCCTTGAAGAAGCCGTGCGCGACGAGATGCAGCACGGCGATGCCGGGGAAGCCCGCCCCGACCGCCACGAACATCAGGCCGAAGTGAGCCGAGGTCGACGCGGCCAGCACCTTCTTGATGTCGGGCTGCACCAGGGCCACGACCCCTGCGGCGAGTGCAGTCGCGGTGCCGATGGCCATGACAGCGACGCCGAACCCGCCCACTGACGCAAGCATGGGCTGCAGCCGGGCAAGCAAGTACGCGCCGGCGGCCACCATCGTCGCCGCATGCAGCAGCGCCGAGGCCGACGCCGGGCCCGCCATGGCGCGAAACAGCCAGGGCGAGAATGGGATCTGCCCCGACTTGGCCGCGGCCGACAGCACGACACCGAAGGCCACGACGGCGAGATGCTGCGCGTCGAGGCGCGCCAGGTCATCAAAGGCGAACGAACCGCTTCCTGCGTAGGCGCTCATCGCGGCCAGGAAAAGGCCGAGGTCGCCGACGCGGGTGGCGACGAAGGCGTAGCGTGCCGCGCTCGGGTTCGCGGCGTCGCGCCATTCGTGCGCGATCAGGGCCCAGGAGCACGCGCCGACCATCTCCCAGCCGATCAGCAACGTGAGCCAATCGTCGGCGATGACGAGCAGCTCCATCGCGCCGCAGAAGAGGAGCAGCAGGTTCAGCAGGCGGACCAGGCCCGCCTCACGTTCGCGATAGGCCGCGTAGACCAAGACCGGCAGAGCGACGGCCGGTACGAGCGCGGCGACCAGCGCCGAGAGCGGCGTGACGGCGGCCTGCAAGGCGAGCGTCGCGCTCCACCGCAGGCTGCCGGTCCAGCCGGCCGACACAGCGATCGGCACGAGGGCCAGCGTCGCGACCAGGCCGAGACCTGCCATCAGCGCGAGCACTCGGCGACGGTGCGACCCCGTCGCCAGCAGGACGGCACCCGTCATCGCGGGCAGCAGTGCGAGGAGCCAGAGCATCAGTGCTTGAGCGTGTCGAGCGCTTCGGTGGTATCGGCCTGGCGCTTGCGATAGACCGCTGTGACCAGCGCGAACCCGATCGCCATCTCGAGCGCCATGACGGCCATCACGAGAATGGCGAGCAGTTGGCCCTTCGGCGCACCGGCGGTGCCGAGCGACCAGAAGGCCACGGTCATGAGCAGCACTCCGTTCAGGACCAGCTCGAAGCCCATCATCAGCATGACGAAGGACTGCTGCGAGAGCGCTCCGTACAGGCCCAGCCCGATGAGCGCGGAAGCGACGACGAGGAGAGCCTGCAAGGTCATGATCCGTGAGCCCCGTGGCCGCCGTCTGCAGCATCGTGGGCCATGCCGTGCTTCATCTCGTGCCCCATGCCGTGAGTCTTCTTCTTCTCCGGCACGACGCCCGCAGGTGGACCGCCTTCGGACAGCGCCGGTGGACGCGATCCTTCGTCAGCGGCGCCGAAGCGACCGCTGCGGCTCGAAAGGATGACTGCGCCGATCATCGCGGAGAGCAAAGCGACGCCAGCTGATTCGAAGATCAGCATCGAGCCGCCAAGCATTTCGATGCCGAGGTCGTGGATGGCGCGGTGGTCCGCCGGCACCGGCAGGTCGGGCAGCGGGCTCGTCAGCACCGCGGCGGACAGGCCCAAAAACGCGACCACGCCGGCGCCGATGGCGAGCGGCTGCTGATGCACCATGCTCATCGGGTTGAGGCCGGCCGGGTTCATCATGAACATCACCATGAAGAGCGCCATCACCATCATCTCGGCAGCCATCATGAAGACGATGGCGACGCCGAGGTAGGGCGCGGCGAGCAGCAGCATGATGCCGGCGACGGCCGTGAATGAAAGCAGCAACAGGAACGACGCGCGCACCATGGAATCGGTGCGAAAGACGCGCCAGCCGCTGGCGACGGCGACGATCGACATCGCCCAGAAGGCGAGGTCGATGCCGCTCACCACGCTGCCTCGATCCCGGCGGCGACCAGGCCGACGAACGACAACGGCAGCAGGACGGTCCACAGCAGCGTGAGCATGCGCGAAGGCGGCATGCGGGCGAGCAGATGGCTGGCCGCGACCAGCAGAGCGAGCACGACAGCAGTTTTCGCCGCCAGCCACAGCGGACCGAGTTCGACAGTCCCCCACGCCGGGCCGAGCGGCCCGCCGAGAAACAACGTCGCCGCCATCGCCGAGAACGAGACCGCCATGCTCAGCCGGGCCCATTGCCAGAGCGCGCGGGGCGGCCCCGATCGCTCCGCGTCGGTGCCGCCCGCGAGATCGGCCGAGTCGGCGTAGTTGAACGGGCCCCGCAGGGTGAGCGACAGGCCGAGCAGCAGGAAGAGCGGCAGTCCGAGCGGCTGCCGAACGACGTTCCAGAGGCCGGCCTGCGACTGCACGATCGCCCCGAGCGCGAGCGACTGCGCCGGCAGGGCGGCCGCGATCAAGACGAACATGCTGATCAGCATCACCGGCAATCCGATGGCGACATAGCGATAGGCGCCGAGGAGCGGAAACAGCGCGTTCGCGGACCAGCCGTGCAGGAACACGGCGACGACGGTCAGCGATTCGACCGCGCCCCAGAGGACGATGCCGGCCGGAAGATCGGCGATGGCGCCCGTCGTGGATAAGGGCACGAGCGCCACGCCGACGAAGGCAAGGGCGAGGTAGAGGGCCGGGGCAAGCGCCCAGTTCAGGCCGTCGGGATGCTCGGTCCGGTTCGGGCGGCGCGCCAGATGCGCGGCCCCGCTCTGCAGGGGCGCGAGCCAGGGCGAGACGATGGGCCTACGGGCGACGAGCGCGGCCGCGATTCTGTCGAACACGGCGACCAGCCAGGCGCCGCCGAGCATCAGCAGGAGTGCCGCTGCGGCCGTCGCCGCAGTCAATGCGCATGCTCCATGGCAGCGTGCTTCCTTTCCGGTTCGTCGCCTGCGTCGGCCACCTTTTCGCGCGGCGCCATGCCGCGCAACTGGTGCGGCGTGAAGCTATTGATGACGAGCATCGCCTCGTTCCATTCAAGCCCGCTCAGCAGGCCGGACAGCCTCGACTTCGGTTCGGTCGTCGCGCCTTCCGGCTGCTCCTCGCCGTCGTCGAGCCAGGCGCGCAGTCGCGAACGAACGTCGGTTTCCGTTCCTTCCAGGCGACAAGAGCCGAGCCGCGGCGGCAGGGCGGCAAAGGCGCCGCTGCGACGAACGGCGGCTCGCAACGCCGCGATGTCGACGGCCTCGTGCCGCTCGTGGGCTGCCGCAGCCCGACGACATCGTTCGGTCAACCCGTCGAGTTGAAGCAGCTTGAGCAGTCGTGCCGCACCGCGCAGTCGGTTGGAGACGCCGTCGGGAGCGCCCTTCGTTGGACCGTAGGGAGGCCGAACGACCCTTGCACGCTGCACGACATCGCCTTGCAGCACCAGCTCGAGCACCAACCCGCACGGCCACGTCTGCAGGTAGGGCCCGATCTGCACGGTCGTCTGGTCGAGCTGGAGACCGTCGCGGCCGTCCGCATCGGTCATCGCCATCGGACGGCCATAGGGAACGCCGCCCATCATGCCTTTGCCACCCTGGCCATTCGGACCGATGCCGCGCCAGGGATTCGGCGGCTCGTCGGGCAGCAGGTCGGATT
>JBDTPG010000093.1:0-9682 GCA_039932815.1 Caldimonas sp. | reverse complement strand
CGTCGCTCCTGCCGATGTAGGGATAGTTGCGGCGCAGCCTGAGCGACGGGTCGGCACGCCGCAGCGCATCGATCCACGCCGTCGCGAACGCGACCTCGCCCGGGCGGCCCGGGTCGTACAGCATGCCGATGTCGGCGGTCCGCACGTGACCGTTGAGCTCGGGCGTGAAGCTGTGCGAGGCGATGTGGACGACGCGCTCGCTCGTGGCCACCGCCTCTGCCATCGCCGCGTCGACGCGCTTGCGGTGCGGGTGGTAGTACTCGTCGAGAAGCTCGCGCCGCTCGCGCAGCGTCAGGTGGCGCGTCGCTTCCGAGTGCAGCTCGGGATTGCCGACCGAACGGTTGAGGTCGGCGAGCAACCGCGTCGTCTCGTCGAAGTAGAGCGGCGCACGGAAGCGCTCGGCCATCTCGCGCGCCAGCAGCAAGGCGCCCGGATCCCAGCCGCGATGCGTCGGCAGCAGGTGCTCGTGCCCGGCGAAGAGCGGCCGGTAGCGCTCGGGGACGACGTTGCCCGCATGCTCGCACGTGAGGACGAGGCGATCGGCGCGGCGCTGCATCGCCTCGATTCTGGCCGAAGCCATCGGCGCGAAAAGATCGTCGCGGGGGCGGTCGAATCGGCGCCGGCTGGCGCGTCATCGAGATGACCCGGTGTTCGGGCCGCCTCCAAGGATCGCCATGTCGATGTCACCTCCCCTCGTCGCCGCGCTCTATGCCGCCCTCTTCGGCCTGTTCGCGACTTTCCTGACGGCGCGCGTCATCGCCGGGCGCGTCCGCACCGGCATCCAGGCCGGCGCCGGCGACGACGCCGCGCTCGCGCAGGCGATCCGCGCCCACGCCAACTTCGCCGAGCAGGTGCCGCTCGCGCTGCTGCTGATCGTCCTCGCGGAATGGACGGGGACCGCCGCGCCGATCGTTCACGCGCTGGGTATCGCGCTGCTCGTCGCCCGCCTCGCCAACGCCTGGGGTCTCAGCCGATCGCTCGGGCCCACGCCGCCGCGTCAGGCGGGCGCCGCGCTCACCTTGCTCGTGATCGTCGCGGCGTCGCTGTCGATCGGCTGGCGTCTGCTCGCACTGCGCGGTTGAACGCCGCGCGGGCGCGCCGTGAGCCGACGGTCACTTCGGCGCGAGGCGCGCCTTGACGACGTCCCGGACCCGTTCCGGGAAGAAGCCGCCGTCGAGCGCCGACACGAACTCGGCGCGCTGGCTCGCCGGCAGCGGCGCGAGCTCCTGGACCAGCGCGTCGGCGACCTCGTCCTGCTCGGCCGGCGAGAGCGCATGCATCTGCTCGCGCGCTTCGCGCAGTTGCGGAATGATCGGCCGCAGCATGCCCATGCCCATGCCGAGCGCGCCGATGCTGGTCGGCAGGAAGACCATGCATTCCTTCAGCTCGGTCTGGATCGGCTTCGGCAGGAAGCCGAGATCGGCGAGCTCGTCGATGGTCGCCACCGTCTCGGCGGGCGACAGCGGCTCGCCCATCGCCTGCTGGATGCGCGCCATCATCGCCATCTGATCCGGCCCGAGGCCGGCGGGCAACTGCCCCATTCCCGGCATCAAGGCGCTCATCTTGGCTGCCATCTCCGGCGGGATCGCGCCGGCGCCTCCCGGACCGGCCATCGACGGCACGCCGGCGAGCGCCGCGGCACCCGGCGGCAGCGTCGGGATGCCCGGCATCGCAGGCATTCCAGGCATCGCCGGCATGCCCGTCATTCCGGGTGGCATCTGGGGCAGGCCGCGCCCCATCGAAGCAAGCCCGCCGGCCCCGCCGCCGATGCTTCTCCGCAGGTCGAGCGCCTGGATCGCGTTGGCCAGCGCGATCCCCTTGCAGCCCATGCCTTCGAGGCCGGACAGCAGCATGTCCTTCAGCATCGACTTGGCAACGTCCTGCGCGATCTGGCGCAACATGACGAGGAGCACGGGAGCGATGGCGTCGCTGCGAACGGGTGCGACCACGAGGGCCACGGCGAGAGCGAAGGTCGCGAGGCGCGGCTTGCGGGTCATCGAGTCTCCCTGCGGCGAGCCGCTCCGGAATGCGAAGCGGTGCTCGCGCTTCGGCCGTCGCCACGCGGGCGTCGACAGGCCGCGCATTCTCGGCCGCATCGACGCCATTGGCCAGCGAGGCCTGCGGAGCGGCCGGCGAATTCAGCGACCCCGGACGCGCCCCTTCATCGCTCCCGGCGGCGAGCGGTCGATGAACATCGGAAAGGTCTCGTCCATCGCGCAGGTGACCAGCGTCTGCGGATCGACGTTCGAGCCGTCGACGGCAGCGTACCGCGCGCATCGGCTCCGCCAGCCGCAGGCGACGCCGAAGCACGCCCGCGAGGTCTCGCCGCGCTCGACGACGGCCGCTTCGGGAATGCTCATCTGCCGAGAACGGCCGCGCACCGGAGGGCGTTGACTTCCAGGCAGGCCATCACCCGGCATCGGACTGCGGCGGCGCGAGCACCTGCTGCAGGCCGATCAGGTCGGTGACATGAATTGCGCGTTGCTGGACCGACAGGAGACCGGTCGCCTGGAACTTCGAGAACGTCCGACTGACCGTTTCGAGCTTCAGGCCGAGGTAGCTGCCGATCTCCTCGCGGCTCATTCGCAGCAGCACCGACGACTCCGAAAAGCCGCGCGCCTGCAGGCGCTGCATGAGGTTGAGCAGGAACGCGGCGAGGCGCTCCTCGGCGTGCATGCTGCCGAGCTGCAGCATCGCCAGATGGTCGGCCGCGATCTCGCGGCTCATGACGCGGTGGAAGTGTCTTTGCAGGGTCGACGACTGGCGCAGCAGAGTGCCCAGGCCGGCGTAGGGAACGACGCAGACCTGCGAGTCCTCCAGCGCGATCGCGTCGACCTCGTGTCGGCCGGTGTCGATTCCGCCGAGGCCGAGCAGCTCGCCGACCATGTGGAACCCCGTGACCTGCTCGAGCCCCTGGTCGGAGCCGACGACGGTCTTGAAGAACCCCGTCCAGATCGGGAACAGCGTGTCGAAGGGATCGCCGGCACGAAACAGCGGCGTCCCGCGGGCGACCTTGCGAAGGCCTGCGACCAACGCGTTGTCGACGAGAACGAGATCCGCATCGCTCAGATCGGCGGCAAGGCATTGCCCGCGCATCTTGCATTGCGAGCACGGCACCTTGGCGGGGGCGGGGCGAAGCGGCCGGACGACCGACGCGCCGACCGTGCCTTCGCGTTCACGGGCGTAGTCGGCGATCGCCGGCTCCCGCAACGCCGATACGATCGCGCCGCCCGCCCTCATCGCCCGCCCGGCTACCCGCGGCTCGTGGCGATCCCCGGCTCGCGCTTGCGCGCCCAGAGCGCTACTAACGAGGCGCGTCTTCGAAATGCCCTGCATCGCTGACGATAGGCAGCGCCTGCCGTGACGTCTGTACGCTGGCGCACGTTCAGGCCCCTGCCCGCTTGGCGACGGGCGAATACATGTCGAGCAGCTGCATGCGCGTCGCGCGCAGGCGCTCCGAGACCACTCCCATCAAGCGAAGCATGAAGACGAGGCCGAATTCCGGGTCGCTCCTGAAGCTCGCGAGAAGCTCCCCGCCTTCGAACGCCAGCGCGGTCACCGGCTCGAGGGCGCGCGCCTGGAAGTGCTTGCCGGCGTGCGGCAGCAGCGCCGACCAGTCGAAGACATCGCCGCCGTACAGCGTCTGCACCCTCAGCAGGTGGCCCGGCACCTCGAGCTCCAGCGCAACCATGCCTTCTTCGAGCAGGTACAGCACCGAGTAGTCGTCGCCCTCGCGAAAGATCACGTCGTTGGCGGCGAAACGGACCTGCGTCGCGAGGCCGGCCAGTCGCGCCTTGTGCTCGGGGCTGAAGTCGGCGACGAACGGATGAGCCGAAAGATGCTGCGAGGTCTGGGTCATGGTTTTCTCCTGCATCGGCCACCGCGATTTCACGGGCTGTCGACGCAGGAAGCGACGACGAATCCGATGGGACTGGCTCGGATTCTCCGGGGCCGAAGAAGCTGCGGCATTGACCTGCCGCAAGGTGCCGGCGCCGTGCCGAGAGCGTGGCGGCCGGCCTCGCGCGACGCTAGAAAGAATGCCGAAAGCCCGCGGCCAGACCGCTCTGCGCGCTGCCCGGCAGCGGATTGCTCCCTGCCGCGCCGCCGCTGACCGAGATCGCCAGCGCGCTGCCGTTGAGGATGCGGCCCGCCGTTGCGTACAGCGCGCTGCGCTTGGACAGGCTGTAGGTCGCTCGCGTCGCGGCGAGCGTCGCGCGCCGATCGTGATCGGGCGAGTCGAGCCGGAACAGTTCGAATTCGAGCTTGACCAGCGGCGTCGCGGCGTAACCCGTGCCGACATACCAGAGGTCGCTGCGCGGCACCGCCGCGTTGGCCTCGTTGTCGCGCCGGATCACGCCGCCGGCCAGGCGGACGTTGGTGAAGTCGACATAGCCGTTGATCGACAGCCGCGTGTCCTTCAGGGCGCTGCTCGTCAGCCCGGCGAAGGCCCCCGGCCCGCCGCGGATCTCGTCGATGGCGATCGCCGCGCCCCAGGCCGCGCCGTCGTACTTGGCGAGCGCCGACCACTCGCGGCATTCGCGGCGGTCGGTCGATTCGCCGGCGCAGTGGGTCGCCGCCGGATTGCCGGCGCTGGCCGCGTCGCGGCCGACGCTGTAGCTCGCGCCGATCGTCACGCCCGAGAACGTGCCGCGATAGACGATCGCGTTGTCGGCGCGCGCGTTCGGGATGTAGGCGTCGAGCGAGCCCGAGCCGTAGATGTTGGTGCCGAGGATGTCGGCGTCGAGGATCGACCAGTACAGCATCGTGTACTGGCGGCCGATCGTCAGCGATCCCCACGGGCCGGTGAAGCCGACGAGCGCCTGGCGTCCCCATGCACGACCGCCCTGGTTGAACGTGCCCTGGTCCGGCGCGAAGCCCTGTTCGATGACGAACACCGCGCGCAAGCCGTCGCCGAGGTCCTCGCTGCCGCGAAAGCCGATTCGCGACGGCAGCGAGCCGGTCGCGCTCGGCATCCGGTTGAGGTTGCGCGGCGGCGAGCCGACGCGAGTCACGTGCTCGACGGCGACGTCGATCAGGCCGAACGCGCTGATCGACTGGCCCTGCGCGACCGGCAGCGCCGCCGCGAGCGCCGCCGCCGCGAGGTGCCGCCTCACGGCAGCGCCTCGGCGGCGCCGACCGCGCCAGGTCACCGGATCACCATCGCCGTGAACGGATAGACGTAGGCCTGGAGCGTCACGAAGAGACCGACCAGCGCGGCCAGCGCCAGCGAGTGGAAGAAGACGAAGCGCAGGATGTCGCCTTCGTGATTGAACCAGCCGGTCGCGGTCGAGGCGACGACGATCGACTGGGCATCGATCATCTTGCCCATGACGCCGCCGGCGCTGTTGGCCGCGCCCATCAGGTTGGGGCTCAGGCCGAGCTGGTCGGCGGCGACGCGCTGCATGCCGCCGAAGAGGACGTTCGACGCGGTGTCGGAGCCGGTCAGCGCGACGCCGAGCCAGCCCATCAGCGTGCCGAAGAACGGATAGAAGACGCCGGTGTTGGCGAAGGCGAGGCCGAGCGTCGTGTCGAGGCCGGAGTAGCGCGTCAGCGTGCCCAGGCCGAGCATCAGGACGATCGTCAGCAGCGAGTAGCGCACCTTCCAGATCGTGCGCCCGTACTCCTGCAGCAGGCGCACCGGGCTGTACTTCATGAACAGGCCGCCGATGATCGCCGAAAGCAGGATGCCGGTGCCCGTCGCCGAGAGCAGGTTGAAGGTGTAGACGGCGCCTTCCTTGGTCGCCTTGGTCACGACCGGCGGCATCTTCTCGATCGCGTTGTGGAGCCCGCCGATGGGAAACGCCGGCGCGAAGATTCCGTTCAGCGCGCTCTTGACCGGAGGCAGGCCCCAGGCGAAGACGAACACGCTCAGGATCAGCCACGGCAGCCAGGCGCGGATGACGACGCCGCGCGGATGCTGGGCGAAGACCTTGACCGCCGGCGCGCCGGCCGGGCCGGCGCCGGTGGCGGGCGAACCCAGGCCGCCATGTACCGGCGACTCGACCTGGCGCGCGCTCATCGGCGCGCCCGCGCCGGCGACGGCGAGCGGTGGCATGCCGCCGCCGCCGAGCAATGCGCCGGCGAGCCCCGGAGCCGGCGCGCTGGGCGCGAGCCGATCCTCGCGCCGCCCGAGCGAGGTCGAGGTCCAGATCGTCTTCGGCCGCCAGACCTGCAGGAAAAGGATCAGGCAGAGCATCGAGCTGATCGAGGCGATGACGTCGACGAGCTCGGGGCCGATGTAGTTCGAGACCAGGAATTGCGGGATCGCGAAGCTGAGACCCGAGACGAGGATCGCCGGCCAGATCTCGAGCATCGCCTTCCTGCCGGCGAAGGTCCAGATCAGCCAGAACGGAACGATCAGCGAGAACAGCGGCAGGATTCGTCCGACCATCGCCGAGAGCGCCATCAGGTCGTAGCCGTGCACCTTGGCCATGGTGATGATCGGCGTGCCGAGCGCGCCGTAGGCAACCGGCGCGGTGTTCGCGATCAGCGACAGCCCCGAGGCCGCGAGCGGCGAGAAGCCGAGGCCGATCAGGATCGCGGCCGTCACCGCGACCGGCGTGCCGAAACCGGCCGCGCCTTCGAAGAACGCGCCGTACGAGAACGCGATCAGCAGCAGCTGCAGGCGCCGGTCCTGGGTGATGTTGGCGATCGAGTCCTCCTGCACCTTGCAGGCGCCGCTCTTGTCGGCGAGCTGGTGCAGGAAGATGATGTTGAGGACGATCCAGCCGATCGGCAGCAGGCCCGTGAGGCCGCCGAGCATGGCGGCCTTGCCGGCGAGCTCGGCGGGCATGCCGTAAGCGAAGACGGCGACGACCAGCGCCGCCACCAACCCCGCGCCGGCGGCGAGGTGCGCCTTCAGGTGCAGGAAGCCGAGCCCGACGAGCATGACGACGACCGGGATCGCCGCCAGCGTCGTCGAGATCGCCATGCTCGCGAACGGGTTGTATTGCTGCTGCCAGATCATGGGGTTCTCCTCTCGTTGACGGCCCCGTTCGCGGCGGGCGCGACCGGGATGACGGTGAGCGTTCGGATGCCTTGCGCGCCGCGGATGAGCACGCCCTCGATGTCGGCAGTCGCCGACGGGCCGGTCATGAAGACCGCATAGCGCGCCTCGAAAAAGCCCCGATCGCGGTAGGCGTCGTGCAGGTTGGCGACGATCGCCTTCGGATCGAGCAGGACGACCAGGTGCTGCGGCAGGAATCCGAGCGCATTGACGACGAACTCGCGCTCGCTCAGCCACACCGAGCCGGTCTCGGCGACGCCGAAGACCGCGCGCACGACGCCGACGTCGACGTCGTCGAGCTCGGCGGGGCTTGCTATCGACGAGATGGCGCGCGTGCCGTCCACCTCGGGCGCGGCCGAGCAGATGACCCGCGCCTGCGGGTGGAGGCTGCGGATGCACGCGTAGAGCGACTCGCCCGTTGGCGCTTCGGCCATCCGGCCGCCCATCCGCGCCAGCGCGGCGGCGAACGCGGCGAGCAGGTCGCCCGGCGCGCGCGCGAATTCCGGAATCGTCGGCAGCTCGCGCCACGGCGGCTGATTGCGCCGGACCCGTGCCAGGATGAGCTCGCGGCTGCTCATCCCTCGCCGCCCCGGTTCTTCACGTACCACTGGCGAAACGTCGACGCCGGCGCAGACGGCACCTCGCGCTGGCGGCCCCAGGCGTTGAACGGGTTGTAGACCATGAAGCGCGGCAGGTGCTCGATCCCGGCCGCCGCCGCCTCGACGGCGGCGCGGTAGAGCCGCGGGCTCGAGAGCACCTTGCCGGCGGCTCGCATCGCCTCCTTCTTGACCATCGGCAGCTGGTGCCGCTCGGCGATGATCTGGCGCCACTTGTAGATCTGCTCGTGGATGTTGATCTTGACCGGGCACACGCTCGTGCAGCTGCCGTTGAGGGTCGAGGCGAACGGCAACGAGCTGAACTTCCTGAGGTTGAAGGTCGGATCGATGATCACGCCGATCGGTCCCGAGTACGTCGAGCCGTAGCTCAGGCCGCCGCTGCGCCGATAGACCGGGCAGGTGTTCATGCACGCGCCGCAGCGGATGCACTTGAGCGAGTACCAGAAGTCCTCCATGCCGAGCCGCTCGGAGCGGCCGTTGTCGACCAGGACGACGTGCATCTCGGTGCCGGGCCGGGGCGCGCGGAAATGCGAGGTGATCTGGGTGATCGGCGAGCCGAGCGCGCTGCGCGACAGCATGCGGATGAAGACGCCGAGGTGCTCGATTCTCGGAAGGAGCTTCTCGATGCCGATCGAGGCGATGTGCAGGTTCGGCAGGTTGGCGCCGAGGTCGGCATTGCCTTCGTTGGTGCAGACGACGAAGCTGCCGGTCTCGGCGATCGCGAAGTTGGCACCGGTCATGCCGGCGTGCGCCTTCAGGTAGTACGGCCGGGTGTGGCGGCGCTGGCTTTCGGCGAGATAAGGAATGTCGCTGTTGTTGGGGTCGGTGCCAATCGTGCGGCCGAACACCTCGGCGACGTCGCCGCGCAGCTTGTGCACCGCCGGCACGACGATGTGGCTCGGCGGCTCGTCGTCGAGCTGCTGGATCCGCTCGCCGAGGTCGGTCTCGACGATCTCGATGCCGCGGTTCTCGAGGAACGGCCGCATCTCGCATTCGTCGGTCAGCATCGACTTGCTCTTGACCAGGATCGTCGCGCCGTGCGACTTCAGGATCTCGTGGACGATCTGGTTGTGC
Source organism: Caldimonas sp. (assembly GCA_039932815.1). GTDB lineage: Bacteria > Pseudomonadota > Gammaproteobacteria > Burkholderiales > Burkholderiaceae_C > Schlegelella_A. The sequence continues at coordinate 985 of JBDTPG010000093.1, read as the reverse complement.
TCGGCGCCGTCCCGGGCCCAGTGGACGACCATGCCGTTGGCGACGGCGTTCTTCTCGAACTCCTCGAGGTAATCGCCGAGGTGGGTGAGCGTGTGTTCCTTGATCGCCGAGGCGAGCGAGCGCAGCGTCTCCCACTCGGGCATCGCCTCGCTCTCGACATCGCGCTTCTTGCGCAGGTCCCAGAGCCGCTTGTCGTGGAAGTCGGCGTGGTCCTTCGCCTCGATGAACTTCGAGGACGCTTCGGCGTGGTCGACGCGGGCCATGGCTCTTGCGGCGCTCAGGCGCGCGCCCCGTTGAGGACCTGGGCGATATGGATGAACTTCAGCGGCAGCTTGGCGCGCTGGGCGCAGCCCTGCTGGTGCATCACGCACGACATGTCGGGCGAGACGATGTATTCGGCGCCCGCCTGCTGGTGGTCGGCGACCTTGTCCTGGCCCATCTTGGCCGAGACGGGTTCCTCGAACACCGAGAAGGTGCCGCCGAAGCCGCAGCATTCGTCGGGCCGCTCCGGGCGAACGAGCTCCAGCCCCTTGACGGCACCGAGCAGCCGGGCCGGCTTGTTGAACTTCGGCTCGACGATCTCGGACGTCGACGCCTCGCGCAGGCCGCGCAGCGTCGCGCAGCCGATGTGCAGCCCGACCTTGTGCGGGAACTCGGCCCACGGGAATTCGCGCACCTCGAGCACGTCGTGCAGGAACTCGACCAGCTCGCGCGTGTTGCGTCGCACCGCCTGCACGGCCGGCGTCTGCTCGATCGCCGTCATCTGGTCACGGACGTGATGGGCGCAGCTTCCCGACGGCGTGACGATGTGGTCGTAGCCGGCGAAGTTCCGGGCGAACAGCGCTTCGGTGTCGTGGGCATCGCTGTGACAGCCGCTGTTGGCCATCGGCTGGCCGCAGCAGGTCTGGTCGAGCGGGTAGTCGACGCTGCAGCCGAGGCGCTCGAGCAGCTCGAGCGTCGCGATGCCGACCTCCGGGAAGAAGGC
>JBDTPG010000092.1:0-9704 GCA_039932815.1 Caldimonas sp. | reverse complement strand
GCGGCGAAATGACCGGGATGAAGGCGTCGTCCTGGAGCGCCTTGACGACGCTCGGATCGATCGACTCGATCTCGCCGACCGCGCCGACGTCGTGCTCCTTGCTCGGGTCGTTGAGGTCCACCATGCGCAGCTTCTTGGCGCGGATCAGGCCACCGTCGCGGCCAGTGAGGCCGACCGCCTTGCCGCCGGCGACGTTGATCAGGCCGACGATGTCCTGCTGCACCTGGCCGGCGAGCACCCACTCGACGACCTCCATCGTCTCGTCGTCGGTGACGCGCATGCCCTGGATGAACTGGCCCTTCTTGCCGATCTTGGCCAGCGCCTCCTCGATCTGCGGGCCGCCGCCGTGGACGACGACCGGATTCATGCCGACCAGCTTCAGGAGGACCACGTCCTCGGCGAAATCCTGCTGCAGCGCCGGGTCGGTCATCGCGTTGCCGCCGTACTTGATGACGATCGTCTTGCCGTGGAACTTGCGGATGTAGGGCAACGCCTGGGCGAGGATCTCGGCCTTGTCGCGCGGCGAGACGTGCGAGAGGTCGGGGGCGTCGAGGGCGGCGGGAGGCTCGGCGTTCATGGGCGCGGTGCTCGTGCAGGGATGCGAATGCGGCCAGAATCGTACCCTTCGAAGGAGACAGAACCCATGCGATCAGCTGCTCTTTTCTTTTCCCGTCCAGCCCTGCTGGCGCTCGCGCTCGCCGGCGCCTGCGGCGCCGCGTCGGCCCAGACGGCGAGCGCCGCCGACTGGCCGAAGGGTCCATTGCGCATCATCGTGCCGTACGGCCCGGGCTCGACACCCGACATCATGGCGCGCATCGTCGCCGACGGCCTCGCCAAGCGCACCGGCCAACCGGCGATCGTCGAGAACAAGACGGGGGCCGCCGGCAACCTCGGCACCGACGCGATCGCCAAGGCCGCACCCGACGGCCAGACGCTCGGCATCAGCATCGCCGGCCCGCTTGGCGTCAACGCGCTGCTCTTCAAGAAGCTGCCGTACGACCCGGCAAAAGACCTCGAGCTCGTCAGCATCGCGGCAACGCAGCCGAGCGTGCTCGTCGTGCCGGCAACGCTCAGCGTCAACAGCACCGAAGAGCTGATCGCGCTGATGAGAAAGAACCCCGGCAAGTACAACTACGCCTCGATGGGCGCGGGCAGCATCTCGCACCTTGCGATGGAGGCGCTCGCCTCGCGCAGCGGGACGCAGGTCGTGCACGTGCCCTATGCCGGCAGCGGCCCTGCCGTGACGGCGCTGCTCTCGGGCAATGCCGACATCGCCGTCCTGCCGGCGGCCGCCGTGATGGCGCAGGTCAAGGCCGGCAAGATCAAGGCGCTCGCCGTCGCCACCGGCAAGCGATCGAGCGCGCTGCCCGATCTGCCGACGCTCGAGGAGGCGGGCCTCAAAGACGTGAAGGCCGACGCGTGGATGGGCTTTGCCGTGCCCGCGAAGACGCCCGAGCCGATCATCGCCAGGATCCACGACGAGATCGTGCAGATCCTCAACCAGCCCGACGTGAAGGAAAAGCTGAAGCCGCTCTACATGGAGGTGGTCGCCGACACGCCGGCCGAGGCACGCAGCTGGCTGAACGCCGACATCGAGCGCTGGCGGCCGATCATCCAGAAGAACAAGATCACTCTCGACTAGCGATGACGCTGCAGGAGCCGGCGCGCACGACGCCGGTGTTCGGCGAGTACGATGTCGCCGTCCTCGGTGGCGGGCCGGCCGGCATCGCTGCAGCGACGGCAGCGGCGCGGCGAGGCGCGCGCACGCTGCTCATCGAACGCTATGGCTTTCTCGGCGGCATGGGAACGGCGGCCGGCGTCACCAACTTCTGCGGTCTGCACGCGAACGTCCACGGCACGCACCGTCGGGTCGTGCGCGGCGTGGTCGACGAGCTGCTCGACCGCCTGCGCGCCCTCGACGGCCTCAACGAGCCGCATCTCGTCTTCGGCAAGATCCTGGCCCAGGCCTACGACAACGCCGCGTTCAAGTGCGCCGCCGATGCGATGGTCGCGGGCGCGGGCGTCGAGCTGCTGTTCCATGCCGTCGCGGTCGGCGTCGCCGCGGCCGGCGGTCGGATCGACGCCGTCCTCGTCGAGACGAAGTCGGGGCGCTTCGCGATCCGGGCGACGAGCTTCATCGATTGTTCGGGTGACGGCGACCTCGCCCACTTTGCCGGTGCGCCGATGCAGCCCGCCGGCCCGCTGCTGTTCCCGACCCTGATGTTTCGCGTCGGCCATGTCGACGACGCGCGTGCCGGCGAGGCGTGGCGAACGATCCCGGTGCTGATGGACGAGGCCGAAGCCGCCGGCGCGTTCCGCTTCCCGCGGCGCGGCGCGATCGTCCGGCCGCAACGCCATGGCGGCGAGTGGCGCGTCAACGTCACGCAGCTGAAGAACGCCGACGGCTCGGCCGTCGACGGCACCGACGCGAGGTCGCTCTCCGCGGCCGAAGTCGATGGGCGCCGCCAGGTGACCGACTACCTCCGTTTCCTGCGCGCCCGCGTTCCCGGCTTCGAAAACGCTTACCTGCTCGAAATCGCGCCGCAGGTCGGCATTCGCGAAACGCGCCGCCTCGCCGGCGAGTACGTGCTGAGCGGCGACGACGTCATCGCCTGCGCCAGCTTTGCCGATTCGATCGGCGTCAACGGCTGGCCGCTCGAGATGCACGTCGCCGGCGACGTCGAGTGGCGCTGGCCGCCGATTCCGGAATCGCGTGGCTTCAATCAGCTGCCGCTGCGGATGCTCCTGCCACGTCTCGATGGCGACGGCGTCCCGACGAACCTGCTCGTCGCCGGCCGCTGCGCGTCGATGACGCACGACGGCCAGTCGGCGGCACGCGTCTCGGGGGGCTGCTTCGTCATGGGCCAGGCCGCGGGAACGGTGGCGGCTCTCGCCGGTACCGCGGTTGCCCTGCGCGACGTGCCGGCGGCGGCGCTCCAGTCGGCGCTGCGTGCCGATGGCGCCTGGCTGGGCGACGGTGCGCCGCCGGCGCCGTGAAGGGTTCTTGGATCGGCGCGGCGACGTCCCGAGTCGATCTCTGTAATCATCGACCGCCTGGCGCAGACCAAGCGACATTTGATGGAGCGACCATGACCCGCATCTCTTCCAGCCCCCGCTCGACGCCGCGCCGGACCGCGCTGTTCGCCGGCCTCCTCGCCGCGCTTGCCGTCGGCGCCTTCGCGCCGCGCTTCGGCAGCGCCGGCGAGGCCGCGGTCAAGATCGCGCCCCCCGCTGTCGACACGACCGCGAGCGCCACCGGCACGCAGACCGCGGTGTTCGCGGGCGGCTGCTTCTGGGGCGTGCAAGGCGTCTTCCAGCGTGTCAACGGCGTCGTCCAGGCGGTCTCGGGCTATTCCGGCGGCACCGAGAAGACGGCCGTCTACGAGCTCGTCGGCAGCGGCCTCACCGGCCACGCCGAGGCCGTGAAGATCACCTACGACCCGAAGAAGGTGAGCTACGGCACGCTGCTGCAGATCTATTTCTCGGTCGCGCACGACCCGACGCAGCTCAACCGCCAGGACCCCGACAGTGGCCCGCAGTACCGCTCGGCGGTGTTCTATTCAGACCCAGCGCAGAAGGAAACGACCGAGAAGTACATCGCCCAGCTCGACGCCGCCAAGTCGTATCCGAAGAAGATCGTCACCCAGGTCGTCCCGCTCACGGCGTTCTACGCCGCCGAGGGCTATCACCAGGACTATCTGACGCTGCACCCCGAGTCCGGCTACATCGCCCGCTTCGACCTGCCCAAGATCGCCAACCTGAAAGCGGTCTTCCCGCAGCAGTACCGCGCCGAGCCCGCCCTGGTCATGGCCCGCGCCAAGTCGCAGTAGAGAACAGCGAAGTCGGCCCCGCCGACCAGCCCCGGGCGAGTTGACGGACGCCGCGCCCTGCGGGCGCGGTGATCCGTCGAACGAGCCCCACCCGGCCGACGCGCGTCCAGCGCCGTCGAGCTGGGTCAGAAATGGATGCCGCGCATCATCTGCGCCATCGCCACCGCCTCGGCCGACGGCTGGTACTTCTTGTCCTTGTCGCCCTTGGCCGCCGCGCTGTCGGGGAACATCCGGAACGTCGAGTTCATGACGATCTGGGCGACGCGCGGCACCAGCGCGTGCATCAGCTCGCCGGTGATGCCCAGCCGCGTCGCGATCCGCACCGGCTTGTCCACGCAGGCCTCGGCGATCATGTTCGCCGCATCCTCAGGCGCCAGCACCGGCACGTTGTCGTAGATCCTGGTCGGGCCGATCATCGGCGTGCGCACCAGCGGCATGTTGATCGTCGTGAAGGTGATGCCCATGTCGGCGTATTCGCTCGAGGCGCAGCGCGTCCACGCGTCGAGCGCCGCCTTCGACGCCACGTAGGCCGAGAAGCGCGGCGCGTTGGTCAGCACGCCGATCGAGCTGATGTTGACGATGTGGCCCTTCTTCTTGGCGACCATCCCGGGCAGGAAGCCCATCGTCACGCGCAGGCAGCCGAAGTAGTTGAGCTGCATCGTCCGCTCGAAGTCGTGGAAGCGCTCGTAGCTCGCCTCGATCGCGCGGCGGATCGAGCGGCCGGCGTTGTTGATCAGGAAGTCGACGCCGCCGTGCTTCTCGTTCAGCCAGTCGACCAGCGCCTTGCAGCTCGCCTCGTCGGCGATGTCGGCCGAGAACGTCTCGACGTTGGCGCCCTTGCCGGCCTTCTCGAGGATCTCGCGCCTGGCCTCGACCAGCTTGGCCTCGTCGCGTGCGCAGATGATGGTGATCGCGCCCGCTTCGGCGAACTTGCACGCCGCCGCCAGGCCGATGCCCGACGAGCCGCCGGTGACGAGGACGACCTTGCCGCCGACGGTGCCGCGCAGCGAGCGGTCGATCATCAGCGCCGGATCGAGGTGGCGCTCCCAGTAGTCCCACAAGCGCCAGGCGTAGTCGTCGAGCTTCGGGCACGAGATGCCCGAGCCCTTCAGCGCGGCGAGCGTCTCGCGGCAGTCGTAGCGGGTCGGGAAGTTGACGAAGGTCAGCATGTCCTCGGGCAGGCCGAGGTCCTTCAGCACCGCCGCCTTGACCCGGCGCACCGGCGCCAGCGCCATCATTCCCTTCTTGATGCTCTTCGGGATGAAGCCGAGCAGCGCCGCGTTGACGAACAGGTTCATCTTCGGCGCGTGTGCCGCCTTGCTGATGATGTCGAGGACGTCGCCGACGCGGTAGCCGAGCGGATCGACGAGGTGAAAGCAGCGCTTGTCGAGGTCGGTCTTCAGGTGGCTGATGTGGTCGAGCGCGGCGACGACGAAATCGACCGGGACGATGTTGATGCGCCCGCCCTCGAGGCCGATCGACGGCATCCACGGCGGCAGCAGCTGGCGCATGCGCTGGATCAGCTTGAAGAAGTAGTACGGACCGTCGATCTTGTCCATCTCGCCGGTCTGCGAGTCGCCCACCACGAGCGCCGGCCGGTACACCGTCCACGGCACCTTCGATTCGGTGCGAACGATCTTCTCGCTCTCGTGCTTGGTCATGAAGTACGGGTGGTCGAGGCCCTCCGCTTCGTCGAACATGTCCTCGCGAAAGACGCCTTCGTAGAGGCCCGCTGCCGCGATCGAGCTGACGTGGTGGAGATGGCCGGCATCGATCGCCTTGGCGAACTCGACGACCGCGCGCGTGCCTTCGATGTTGGTGGCGATCTGCGACTCGGCGTCGGCCGAGAGGTCGTAGACGGCGGCCAGGTGATAGACGTGGTCGACCTCGCCCTTCAGCTTCTTGATGGCGTCGGCCGAAACGCCGAGCTTCTTCGCGGTCAGGTCGCCGACCACCGGAACGACCCGCTTGCTGCCTTTCTCTTGACCCCAGTATTCGAGCAGGGCCGCGACCTTGCCCTCGCTCTCGGGGCGCAGCAGGAAATGGACGACGGCGCCGCGCCGGGCCAGCAAGGCCTTGACGAGTCGCTTGCCGATGAAGCCCGTGGCTCCGGTGACGAAATAGCGCATGCCTGACTCCCCTGGCCGCCGTGCGCACCTCGCGCCGGCGTTGAGCGGATTCTTGTGCAGGCGAGCGCGCCCGGCGCGAGGGGCAAACCCGACTGGCGCGGCCGAGGCGCGAAGCGACACCCTTTAGAGGCGCCGCACTATCGACTTAGTGTGCCCTCCCCAGAGCATCTGAATACATTGGCTCTTGCGCTGCAGTGCAGCCCGCAACCACTCAGGAGAACAAAGATGGTCAAGAAACTCAAGGCGATGGCCGACAAGAAGAGCGCTTCGGGCGCCCGCCTGTTCGACAGCGCGCTCGCTGGCTCGGTCAAGGAATCGGCGCAGCAGATCTGGCTCGCCGGCATGGGCGCGTTCGCGAAGGCGCAGGCCGAAGGCCGCCAGGTGTTCGATGCGCTCGTCAAGGAAGGCGTGTCGCTGCAGAAGAAGACGCAGACCGCGGCCGAAGAGCGCTTCGGCGACGTCTCGAACAAGATGACCAGCATGGCCGAAGACGTTACCGCCAAGGCCGGCAAGCAGTGGGACAAGCTCGAGTCGATCTTCGAGGAGCGCACCGCCAAGGCGATGAAGAAGCTCGGCGTGCCGTCGTCGAAGGACATCGAGGCGCTGATGGCGCGGATCGATGCCCTCTCCGCGCAGGTCGCGGGCGGCGCCAAGTCGGCGGCGCGCAAGGCCACGGCCAGCGCCGGCGCCGGTGCGAAGAAGGCGACCAGGAAGACGGCGGCCAAGCGCGCGACGCGCAAGTCGGCGGCCTGATCCTCGCGATCTCCCCGCAAGAGGACGCTTCGGCGTCCTCTTCGTCTTTCCGGCTTCAGTGGACGTATTGGCCGGGGAAGAACCAGATCAATCCGGCGGTCATGCCGAAGTAGCGCGCGAACTTGCCGATCAGCATGTAGACGAGGCAAGGCCAGAACGGCAGGCGCAGCCAGCCGGCGACGGCGCAGAGCGGATCGCCGACGATCGGCAGCCACGACAGCAGACACGCCTTCGGGCCGAAGCGGCGCAGCCAGCGCAGGGCGCGGCCGTCGCGGTGCTTGTGCGTCATGTGCTCGTAGGCGCGTTCGGCGCCGTAGCCCATCCACCAGGTCAGCGCGCCGCCGAGCGTGGCGCCGACGGTGGCAGCGCCGATCGCCGGCCAGAACATCTCGGGATTGAGCTTGACCAGGGCGAACACCGCCGGCTCGGAGCCGAGCGGGACCAGCGTGGAAGCGATGAAAGCGATGAAGAAGACGGTCGACAGGCCCACTTGGGGCAATGCGAGCGCCGTCATGAGCGCATTCATCCATGCATCCATCGAATCGATTATCGAGCCCCCGAACATGGGGGTTCGCACTGCGGAAAACCGCGAAAAGCCGCCGCTATACTGCTGCCTCGTTTTTCAGCAGCCACCTCCCGCCCTCTCATGCGAATCGGCCACATCACGCTGGCGAACCGGCTGTTTGCCGCGCCGATGGCGGGCGTCACCGACCGGCCGTTCCGGCAGCTGTGCAAGCGCCTCGGCGCCGGCTACGCGGTGAGCGAGATGGTGACCTCGCGCAAGGACCTGTGGGCGACGCTGAAGACAAGCCGGCGCGCCGATCACGCCGGCGAGACCGACCCGATCGCGGTCCAGATCGCCGGCACCGACGCGGCGATGATGGCCGAGGCGGCTGCCTACAACGTCGCCCGCGGCGCGCAGATCATCGACATCAACATGGGCTGCCCGGCCAAGAAGGTCTGCAACCAGTGGGCCGGATCGGCGCTGATGAAAGACGAGCCGCTCGCGCTGGCGATCGTCGAGGCGGTGGTTGCCGCGTGCGCGCCGCACGGCGTGCCGGTGACGTTGAAGATGCGTACCGGCTGGTGCGAGAGCGAGAAGAACGCGGTGCGGATCGCCCGCGCCGCCGAGGACGCCGGCGTCGCCATGGTCGCCGTTCACGGCCGCACGCGCGAGCAGGGCTACAAGGGCAACGCGGAATACGAGACGGTCGCCGCTGTCAAGCGTGCCGTCGCGATCCCGGTCGTCGCCAACGGCGACATCGATTCGCCGGCGAAGGCGCGCGCAGTCTTCGCCGCGACCGGCGCCGACGCGATCATGATCGGCCGAGCCGCGCAGGGGCGGCCGTGGATCTTCGCCGACATTGCGCACCACCTCGCCACCGGCGAGGCGGCGACGCCGCCCCGCGTGGCCGACGTCAAGGGCTGGCTGCTCGAGCACCTCGACGACCATTACCACCTCTACGGCGAGTTCGCCGGCGTCCGCAGTGCCAGGAAGCACATCGGCTGGACCCTCAGGGACCTGCCGGGCGGCGAGGCGTTTCGCGGCGAGATGAACGCGATCGAGTCGTGCGACGCGCAGGCGCGCGCGGTCGGCGCCTGGTTCGATCGCCTCGCCGACGCCATGCCGCGCATGCCGCTTGCCGACGTGGCGCGGGGCGAAGTCGCTTCCTTGCTCCACTGAACGCATGCCCACCACCAACAAGAAGCACATCGAGGAGTGCGTCCGCGAGAGCCTGGAGGGCTACTTCCGGGACCTGCGCGGCGTCGAGCCGACGGCGATGTACGAGATGATCCTGCGCGTCGTCGAGCGGCCGCTGTTCGAGGTCGTGATGAAGGAAGCCGGCGGCAACCAGAGCCGGGCTGCCGAGTGGCTCGGCATCAACCGAAACACCTTGCGCCGGAAGCTCGTCGAGCACAAGCTGATCAAGTGAGCGCGCGCGCTCGCGAACACTCCGGGAGACCGCGATGCAGGCGCTGATATCCGTCTCCGACAAGACCGGCATCGTCGAGCTCGCGCGCGAGCTGGCCGGCCTCGGCGTCAAGCTGCTCTCGACCGGCGGCACGGCCAGGCTGCTCGCGAGTGCGGGCCTCGCGGTCACCGAGGTCGCCGATCACACCGGCTTTCCCGAGATGCTCGATGGCAGGGTCAAGACGCTGCACCCGACGATCCACGGTGGCCTGCTCGCCCGCCGCGACAGCGCCGAGCACATGGGGGCGATCGACCGCCACGGCATCTCGACCATCGACCTTCTCGTCGTCAACCTCTACCCGTTCGAGGCGACGGTCGCGAAGGCCGGCTGCACGCTTGCCGAGGCGATCGAGAACATCGACATCGGCGGCCCGGCGATGGTGAGATCGGCAGCGAAGAACTGGAACGATGTCGCGGTGCTGACCGATGCGTCGCAGTACGCTGGCGTCGTCGCCGAGCTCAAGCGCGACGGCAAGGTCGCCAAGGCGACGCGCTTCGCGCTCGCCGTCGCCGCCTTCGACCGCATCGCCCAGTACGACGGCGCGATCAGCGACTACCTCTCGTCGCTCGCCGGCCCGAGCGACGGCGTTCCCGAGCGGCACGAGTTCCCGGCGCAGGCGAACGGCCGCTTCGTCAAGCTGCAGGACCTGCGCTACGGCGAGAACCCGCACCAGCGCGCCGCCTTCTACCGCGACCTCGCGCCGGCGCCGGGCTCGCTCGTCACCGCCAGGCAGCTGCAGGGCAAGGAGCTCTCGTACAACAACATCGCCGACGCCGACGCGGCGTGGGAATGCGTGAAGAGCTTCGCCGCGCCGGCGTGCGTGATCGTCAAGCACGCCAACCCGTGCGGCGTCGCCGTCGCCGACGGCGCGGCGGCGGCGTACGCGAAGGCGCTGAAGACCGATCCGACATCGGCGTTCGGCGGCATCATCGCCTTCAACGGCGAGGTCGACCGCGCCTGCGCGGAGCACGTCGCCAAGCAGTTCGTCGAGGTGCTGATCGCGCCGAAATACAGCGCCG
>JBDTPG010000091.1:0-9803 GCA_039932815.1 Caldimonas sp. | reverse complement strand
ACCGCGACGACAAGCCGGCCTACAGCGCCGACCTGCCGCGCTTCTTCGCCTACGCCCACAAGGTGGCGTCGCGCTACTCGACCCTGCGCCCGCTCGGCCGACTGCTCGAGCCGCTGATGGGTGCGACGACGATCGAAGCGTTCCACTGAGGACCCGATGTCCACGCCCCGCTTCGGCCGCCCGTTTCTCGCACGGTTCCCGCTCGAGCCGGGCGGTGTCTACCTGAACCACGGCACGGTCGGCGTCACGCCGAAGGCGGTGATGCAGGCGCGTGTCGCGCTGCTCGACGAGATCGAGCGCCATCCGGCGCGCTTCATGCTGCGCGAGCTTGCCCATCTGCGCGCCTCGACGTCGGCGTTGCCCGCCGACCCCGGCGCGCCGTCGCGCCTGCGCGCGGCCGCGTCGCGCGTCGGCGCATTCCTCGGCTGCGCTGGTGACGCGCTGGCGTTCGTCGACAACGCGAGCTCGGGCGTCAACGCGGTGCTGCGCTCGCTCGCCCTGGCGCCGGGCGACGAGATCGTCGTCACGGACCATGCCTACGGCGGCGTCGCGCGCGCCGTCGCCTTCCTCGCCGCCGAGCGCGGCGCGGTCGTCAAGACCGTGGCGTGGCCGGTGCCGATCGCCGACCCGGGTCATTGCGTCGCATCGCTCGAGCGCGCGCTCGGGCCGCGGACTCGCCTGGCGGTGCTCGACCACGTGACCTCCGAGACCGCGCTGCTCCTGCCGGTCGCAGCGCTCGCCGCCGCATGCCGCTCGCACGGCGTCGCCGTGCTCGTCGACGGCGCGCACGCACCGGGCGCGATCGACGTCCGCATCGAAGAGCTGGGCGTCGACTGGTACTCGGCCAACCTGCACAAGTGGGCCTTCGCGCCGCGCGGCTGCGGCGTGCTGTGGGCGGCGCAGGATCGTCGCGAGGGGCTCCATCCGGCAGTGATCTCGTGGGGGATCACGAACGCCGACTGGCTGCAGGAGTTCGACTGGACCGGGACGCGCGATCCGACGCCCTGGCTCTGCGCGCCCGCGGCGATCGATTTCCTCGAGCAAGAGCTCGGCGCGGAGGCGATGCGCGCCCACAACCACGCGCTCGCGTGGAACGGCGCCGTCCGCCTCGCCGACCGCTGGCAACGACCCTGGCAGACACCCGAATCGATGATCGGCTGCATGGCCGCAGTGCCCCTGCCGCGACGGTTCGACGGCGCCGACGCGCAGGGCGTGCGCGACGCGCTGTGGTTCGACCACGGCATCGAGATCGCGGTGCTGGCGCGCGACGGGGCGCTCTGGGCGCGCGTCTCGGCGCAGGTGTACAACGACGACGAAGACCTCGAGCGCTTGGCCCACGCCGTCGACGAGCTCGCGCGCCGCTGAGCGACGCCTCCCGCGCCCGCGAAATGTTGCGCCTGACCGAGCTCCGCCTGCCGCTCGAACACGGCGACGCGGCGTTGCGCGAAGCGATCGTCGCCCGGCTCGGCGACGACGCCGCGGCGCTGCGCGCGTTCACGATCTCCCGGCGCGGCTACGACGCGCGCAAGAAGACGGCGATCGTCCTCGTCTACACGATCGATTGCGACGTCGCCGACGAAGCGTCCGTTCTCGCGCGCCACGCCGGCGATCCGCACGTGCGCTTGGCGCCCGACACCACCTATCGCTTCGTCGCCCATGCGCCGGCGGACTTCGCGTCGAGCGGGCGACCGCGGCCGATCGTGATCGGCTTCGGCCCGTGCGGCATCTTCGCCGCCCTGGTGCTGGCCCAGATGGGCCTTCGCCCTCTCGTCCTCGAGCGCGGCCGCGCCGTGCGCGAGCGCACGCGCGACACCTGGGGCCTGTGGCGGCGCGGCGTCCTCGACCCGGAATCGAACGTCCAGTTCGGCGAAGGCGGCGCCGGCACTTTTTCCGACGGCAAGCTGTGGAGCCAGATCAGCGATCCGCGCCACCTGACGCGGAAGGTCATCGAGGAATTCGTCGCCGCCGGCGCGCCCGAGGAGATCCGCTTCGTCGCCAAGCCGCACATCGGCACGTTCCGCCTGGTCGGCGTCGTCGAGCGCATGCGCCACCAGATCGAGCGGCTCGGCGGCGAGGTGCGCTTCGGCGCGCGCGTCGTCGACCTGCGCATCGAGGGCGGCGCGGTGCGCGGCGTCGTCGTCGCGAGCACGGCGACCGGCGATGACGGCGCGACCGAACGGCGCGAGGAGATCGCGGCCGAGCACGTCGTCATCGCCCCGGGCCACAGCGCACGCGACACCTTCGCGATGCTGCTCGAGCGCGGTGTCCATCTCGAGCCGAAGCCGTTCTCGATCGGCTTTCGCATCGAGCACCCGCAATCGCTCGTCGACAAGGCCCGCTTCGGCCCGAGCGCCGGCCATCCGCTCCTCGGCGCGGCCGACTACCGCCTCGTCCATCACGCGAAGAACGGCCGCGCCGTCTACAGCTTCTGCATGTGCCCGGGCGGCACCGTCGTCGCCGCGACCTCGGAGCCCGAACGCGTCGTCACCAACGGCATGAGCCAGTACTCGCGCAACGAGCGCAACGCCAACGCCGGCATCGTCGTCGCCATCGCGCCGGCCGACTATGCGCTGCCGTCGAGCGGAGGCGGTACTGGCGCTGATCGCGTCGGCGCGCTCGACGGCATCGCCTTCCAGCGCATCTGGGAGTCGCGTGCGTTCGAGCTCGGCGGCGGCGGCTATCGCGCGCCGGGCCAGCGCGTCGGCGACTTCCTGCGCGGCCAGGCGTCTTCGGCGTTCGGCAGTGTGCTGCCCTCGTACCAGCCCGGCGTCGAATGCGTCGATCTCGCCAGCGCCGACCGGCCCGCGCTGCCCGACTACGCGATCGCTGCCATCCGCGAAGCGCTGCCGGCCTTCGAGCGCCAGATCCCCGGCTTCGCGATGGCCGATGCCGTGCTGACCGGCGTCGAGACGCGGACCTCGGCGCCGCTGCGGGTGACGCGCGGCAAGGCGCGCGAAGGCGTCAACGTGCGCGGCCTCTATCCGGCCGGTGAAGGCGCGGGCTACGCCGGCGGGATCATGTCGGCGGCGGTCGACGGCATCGAGACCGCCGAAGCGGTCGCGCTGGCGATGCTCGGCGCTGCCGTGCCGCCGCGCGAGTGACTAGGCGCAGGCCGCCATCACCTGCGCCACCGCCGCGGTCAGCTTCTTGCCATAGGGGACGTGGAGGAACTCGTTCGGACCGTGGGCGTTGCTCTTCGGCCCGAGGACGCCGCAGACCATCATCTGCGCCTTCGGAAAGCTCCGCTGCAGCATCGCCATCAGCGGGATCGTCCCGCCCTGGCCGATGAAGCCGCAGGGCGCGCCGAACTGCGCCTGCGATGCCGAGTGCAATGCGTTCTCGAGCCACGGCGCGAGGCTGGGCGCGTTCCAGCCGGTGGCGCCCGAGGCATCGCTCTCGTGGCCGGCGCGGCCGTCGGTGCAGAACGTGACCTTGGCGTTGTACGGCGCGTTGTCCTCGAGCAGCGTCTTCAGCGCCTGCGCCGCGGCGTTGCCGTCGACGAGCGGCGGCGTGCGCAGGCTGAGCTTGAACGCGGTGTACGGGCGCAGCACGTTGCCGGCGTCCTTCATCGCCGGCAGACCGTCGACGCCGGTGACCGACAGCGTCGGCTTCCAGGTGCGATTGACGAGCGCTTCGACCGGATCGGTCGTCGTCGGCAGCGTCGGCCCGCCGTCGGCGCCGCACGCCCACGGAAAACGCTTCCAGACCTCGTCGCCGAGGATCTTGGCGGTCGCCTTCGCCTGCTCGACCCGCTCGGCCGGGATCGGGCAGTGAAAGCTCTCGGGCAGGAGCCGACCGGTGTTCGAATCCTCGAGGCGGTCGAGCACCTGGCGCAGGATGCGAAAGCTCGACGGCACCAGGCCGCTGGCGTCGCCGGAGTGGACGCCTTCGGTGAGGATCTCGACCTTGAGCGTGCCGGTGACGTTGCCGCGCAGGCTGGTCGTGAGCCAGAGCTGGTCGTAGTTGCCGGCGCCGCTGTCGAGGCAGACGACCAGGCCGATCGAGCCGAGCCGGTCGCGCAGTGCATCGACGTAGACGGGCAGGTCGAACGAGCCACTTTCCTCGCAGGTCTCGATCAGGCCGACGCAGCGCGGCCGGGCGATGCCCTGCAGGTCGAGCGACTTGATCGCCGTCACCGCGGCGTAGATCGCGTAGCCGTCGTCGGCGCCGCCGCGGCCGTAGAGCAGGCCGTTCTCGTAGCGCGGTGTCCAGGGGCCGAAGCCGCTCTTCCAGCCGTTGAACTCGGGCTGCTTGTCGAGGTGGCCGTAGAGGCAGATCGTTTCCGCGCCGGCGTCGTTGCCGCCGGGGCGCGTCGCCGGCACGTCGAAGAAGATCACCGGCGTGCGGCCTTCGAGGCGGATCACCTCGAGCTTCAGGCCCTGCACCTGCTGGCGCTCCACCCACGCCGCGGCGTCGCGGACGACGCGGTCGATGAAGCCGTGCTCCTTCCACTCGGGATCGAACATCGGGCTCTTGGCCGGCACCTCGATGTACCTGGTGATCTGCGGGACGATCTCGTCGTCCCAGACGCGCTCGGCGAAGCGGCCGAGCGCCTCGGCTTCGTCCTTCTGGATCGGTTGCAGCGGGTCGCGTGCGTTCACCTTTGGCTCCTGATCGTCGGCGAAAGGTTCAGTGTATCGAGCCACGCGGTCAGGATGGCCAAGACCTCGTCCTGCTCGGGCTCGTTGAAGATCTCGTGGAAGAGCGAGGCGAACGGGCGCGCCGTCACCACCGACGTCGGTGCCGCCGCGGCGAAGGCCGCGCTGCCGGCCGGGACGACCAGGCGATCGCTGCCGGCGTAGAGCAGCAGCGTCGGCACGCGCCAGCGCGGTGCCAAAGCACGCACCGCCGGGCCGGCGTCGGCGAGGAAACGGACCAGGCGCGGCGCGATCCGGTCGTGGACGAGCGGATCGGCGCGGTAGGCGGCGACGACGGCGGGGTCGCGTGAGATCCCGGTCGCATCGAGCCCGTTCCCGAGGCCGAGGTGGGGCGTCAGCATCTCCAGCGTCGCCAGCAGGGCGCGCCTGGCCGCGGTCATGCCGATGTCGAGCGCCGGCGACGAAAGCACGAGCGCGTCGACCTGCCGCTGCCATCCCGGCGGCGGCGATTCGAGCGCGCCGGCGACGAAGCGCGCGGCGACGAGGCCGCCGAGGCTGTGGCCGAGGAGGACGAGCGGTCCGCCGGTCTCGGCACGGACATCGTCGATCACCGCCGCCAGGTCGGCGAGCAGGTCGTCGCCGGCCGCGATCCGGCCGCGCGCGCCCGGGCTGGCGCCGTGGCCGCGCTGGTCGTAGCCGACGACGTTCCAGCGGCTCGCGTTCAGGCGCGCCGCGACGTGCGCGTAGCGGCCAACGTGCTCGCCGAGCCCGTGGACGACGACAATCGTCCCCCTGGCATCGGCGGACCGCCAGTCGCGGCGCACCAGCGCCAACCCGTCACGAGCTCGAACCGTTCGCTCCATCGCACCTCCTCACGCCATGACCGACCGCACCGAATTCTTCGCACTCTCGCACGAGAACGGCGTCGCCCACCTGCAGCTCAACCGGCCCGAGCGCATGAACACCATGACGCCAGCCTTCTTTCCCGCGCTGCGCGACGCGGTGCGCCGCCTCGACGCCGAGGGCGCGACGCGGGCGCTGGTGATCTCTTCGACCGGCAAGCACTTCTCGGCCGGCATGTCGCTCGACGTCTTCGCCGGCAATTTTCCGGCGCTGGCGGCGACGACGGCGAGGGAGCGCCTCGCTTTCCAGGAATCGCTGCGCCGTCTCATCGACTGCTTCACCGCCCTCGACGAAGCGCGCTTCCCGATCGTCTGCGCGATCCAGGGCGGTTGCATCGGCGGCGCCCTCGACCTGGTGACGGCGTGCGACATCCGTGTCTGCAGCACCGACGCGTTTTTCGTCGTCCAGGAGATCTCGATCGGGATGACCGCAGACCTCGGCGTGCTGCAGCGCTTGCCGAAGATCGTTCCGCAAGGCATCGCGCGCGAGATGGCGTACACCGGGGAGCGTGTCGGTGCGGAACGCGCGCTCGCGGTCGGGCTGGTCAACGCCGTCCTGCCCGACGCCGGCGCGACGGTCGAGCGAGCGCTCGCGCTGGCGCGAACGATCGCCTCGAAATCGCCGCTCGCGATCGCGGGCAGCAAGCTCGCCCTCAACCACGCGCGCGACCACTCGACGGCGTCGGCGCTGCAGCAGATGGCGCTGCTGCAGAGCGCGATCTTCGACACCGGCGAGATGGCGACGGCGATCGCGGCCTGGAAGGAAAAGCGCAACGCCGAGTTCGATGCGCTCGCACCGGTCGTCGAGGTCTAGTCCAGGGCGACGCGAGCGTCGGGTTCGATGCCGCGCCGCCGCTCCGGATCGTCGATCGCGCCGCCTCACTCCGGCATGCCGGCCTGTCTCAGGGCGTTTGCATACCGCTCGTAGTCTGCATCGTGCCTGAGCGGCACTTGCGCTCTCAAGTTCCTGAGCGTCGCATTCGGCGCGAGCCGCAGATACTGCTCGATCGACCTTCTGGCTTCGTCGATGCGGCCCATCTGACTCAGGCACGCGGCGCGAATTCGATGCGGGCCGGGAAAACTCGGCCGGTCGCGCAGCGATCGCTCGGCGAGATCGAGCGCCTGCTGGTCGCGTCCCAGCAGGAACTCGGCAAAGCCAAGGAGATAGATCCAAAGGAAAGCGAACGGGTCGATCGGACTCAGCCGCAACGCCTCCTTGAGCGAAGCCACCGCTTCGTCGCCCTTGCCCGCCAAGGTCAGGGCCAAGCCGAGATTGCCGTGCGCCCAGGAGAAGCTCGGGTTGAGTGCCACGGCGCCGCGCAGCCGCGCCAAAGCGCTGTCATGCTGGCCGAGAAAGAGCTCGGTGCTGCCGAGGGCCGTCTGCGACACCTCGTCACGGGAATCGATCGACACGGCCTTGCGCGCCACCTCGTTGCCGGCCATGAACGACTGGCCGGCCGAGGCGCTCCAGCCAAAGACGGCGTCGTAGATGTGGGCGAACGCGGCGATGTTGAGGCCGGCAGTGTCTCCCGGATCGAGCTCGGCCGACCGGGTCGCCAGGCGCAGCGACTCGGTGTTGTCCTCGCGGTTGACCTGCGCCAGGTGCCACTGCGCGCGAACGGCCGCCTCCCAGGCGTCCAGGCTTTGCGGATCTTTGCGCCGCGCGCGCCGCATCTCCGCATCCAGCATTTGCGGCGCGACGACGCCGACGATGTCGCGCGTAATCTCGTCCTGAAGGACGAACAGGTCGGTCAGATCGCGATCGTATTTCTCCGACCAGAGGTGCACGCCGGCGGCGGCGTCGATGAGCTGCGCCGTGATACGAATGCGGTTCGCGATACGGCGGACGCTGCCTTCGAGGACGTAGCGAACCCCGAGCTCGCTCCCGACCGTTCTGACATCGACCGCCTTGCCCTCGTAGGCGAAGCTGGAGTTCCGGGCGATCACGAATAGCGCACGAACGCGCGACAGCGCCGTGATGAGGTCTTCGACGAAGCCGTCGGCGAAGAACCGTTGCTCCGGGTCGCCGCTCAGGTTGGCGAACGGCAGCACGGCGATCGACGGCTTCTGCGGGAGCGACATGTCGATCACGCCGGAGGCGCCGGACGCGTTGCCGGCGCCATCGCCCTGGCCGGATACTGCAAAGGCACGCACCGGCGCAGCGATGTTCTTGACTCTCTGCTCGCCGCGATCGACGTAATGCGCCGTTACCTTGTTCTGAACGGCGCCGCGCACCGCGTCCGAGACCGCGATGGCGCCGGGCGAGGCGAGCTCCTCGAGCCGCGCGGCGATATTCACGCCGTCCCCATAGATCGTGCCGTCGTCTTTCTCGATCACGTCGCCGAGGTGAACACCGATGCGAAACCGCATGCGCTGTTCTTCGGGCGTGCCGCGCATCGAGACAGCGAGATCGTCCTGCACGGCCAACGCGGCCAGGACGGCGCCGGCGGCCGTCTCGAACACGGCCAGCACCGAGTCGCCCGCCATGTCGACGACTCGTCCATGCCTGGATTCGATCTGTTCCCTGAACACCCCGCGTGCCGCGACGAGCGCTGCCACGGTGGCGCCTTCGTCGACGGCCATCAGACGGGAATATCCCACCACATCGGCCGCCATGATCGCGGCGAGACGCTGCTTCGACGCTGAACCGGCTTCCTGGTCGCCGGCGAGCGCGGCGGTGAACTGGTAGCCGCGCCCGGCGACGGTGGTGATCACCGGCGCGCCGAGCAGCCTGCGCAGCGTGCTGATCTGCACCTGCAGATTGTTTTCCTCGACCACCAGGCCGGGCCATACAAGGTCGAGCAGCTCCGCCTTGGTCACGATCTGGTCGCGCCGCTCGACGAGCGCCAGCAGCAGGTCAAACGCCCGGGTGCCGAGGACCACCGGCGTGCCGTCCTGGAGCAGCCGGCGCTGCCGACGCTGCAGCTCGAAACGGCCGAATTTCAGCACCGAGGAATCGCCCATAGGCCCACCCGCGTCCTTCAAGATCCTTCAGGCCACGTTTCAGGCCGCTTCAAGACTGAACGGAGTTGCACTGAGACAGTTCATCTCGCCCCCAACGCACCTCGGTGCACACTCGATGGAGAGACTGATGAACACATCGATCAAGACGCGCGTCGTCGCCCTGGTCTGCTCGGTTCTCATTTCGTTTGCAAGCGTATACCTCATTGCCGGATACGCCTACCCGGAGGCCGCGGCCGTCGTGATGGCGGCGGCCACCACGCGCTGAGCGGCTCGATCGCGCCGCCACGAGTAGCGGCGCATCTCGCGGGCGTCAGCGCGGCGGCGGCACTGCCGGCGTCGTGCCGGCCGCGAGCTCGGCGCTCTCGCGCCAGCCGCCGCCGAGGACGCGGTAGAGCGTCACCAGGTTCTGCAGCTGCAGCGCCTGCGTCTGCACCAGCGCCTGCTGGGCGATGAAGAGCTGGCGCTGCGCGTCGAGCGAATCGAGGTAGCTCGCGGCGCCGGCGCGGTAGCGCAGGTCGGCGAGGCGGTACGTGATGGCGAGCGCGTTGGTCTGCGCCGCCTGCGCGCGCAGCTGTTCGCCGAGCGTCGCCCGGCCGGCGAGCGCGTCGGCGACTTCGCGGAACGCGCTCTGGATCGAACGCTCGTACTGGGCCACGGCAATGTCGCGGTTGACGCGCGCGACGTCGAGGTTGGCGCGGTTGCGGCCGGCGTCGAAGATCGGCTGCAGCAGCTGCGCCGTGCCGGTGAAGGCGAACGAGCCGCTCTTGAACAGGCCCGACAGCTCGGTGCTCGCGCTGCCGAGGTTGGCGGTGAGCGAGATGCGTGGGAAGAACGCCGCGCGCGCGGCGCCGATGTTGGCATTGGCGGCGAGGAGCTGCTGCTCCGAGGCGCGCACGTCCGGGCGGCGCACGAGCAGGTCCGAAGGAACGCCGGCGGGCAGGTCGCCCGGGATCTGCTGCTGGCCGAGCGGCAGCGATGGCGGCAGATCGGCGGGGAGCGTCTGGCCGACCAGCAGCTGCAGCGCGTTCTCGTCGAAGGAGCGCTGGCGCAGCGACTGGGCCAGCGCGACGCGCGCGCCTTCGAGCAGGGACTCGGCCTGGCGGAAGTCGAGCTCCGACGACGCGCCGTTGTCGAAGCGCAGCTTGGTCAGCCGGGTCGATTCCTCGCGCGTCTCGAGGGTCTGCCGCGTGACGCGCAATAGCGCGTCGTCGGCGAGCAGGTTCAGGTAGGCGTTGGCGACCGACGCGACGAGACTGATCTGCGCCGCCTTGCGGTTCTCCGCGATCGCGAAGTACTGCGCCAGCGCCGCTTCGCTCAGGTCGTGGACGCGGCCGAACAG
>JBDTPG010000090.1:0-10013 GCA_039932815.1 Caldimonas sp. | reverse complement strand
TCCGCGCCGGCGTGACCGACTGGCTGCTCTGGCCGTTCAAGGAAACCTATGCCAGGACGCGAATGCAGCGCTGGGTGCTGCGCGAGGCCTGTCGCTGGGCGCCGGCGCCGCTGCCGCAGGACGAGGCGCGCCGCCTCGCCGCGCTGCACGCCTTGCGCATTCTCGACACGGCGCCGGAAGAAAGGTTCGACCGCTACACGCGGATAGCGGCCGGCCTGTTCGACGTGCCGATCGTCCTGGTCAGCCTGATCGATGGCGACCGGCAGTGGTTCAAGTCGCGCCACGGCTTCGACGTCGTCGAGACGCCGCGCGAGACCGCGTTCTGCGCTCACACCATCCTCGACAGCGCAGTGCTGCAGGTTCCCGACGCGCTGCAGGATGCGCGCTTCGCCGACAACCCGGTCGTCGCCGGGCCGCCGCGCGTGCGCTTCTATGCCGGCGCGCCGCTCTCCGCGCCCGACGGCAGCCGGGTCGGCTCGCTCTGCCTGATCGACGGCCGGCCGCGCCAGCTCGACGAGCGCCAGCTCACCCTGTTGCGCGACCTGGCCGACTTGGTTCAGGCCGAGCTCACCGCCGGCGCCCGGTAAGGTTCGTTTCCAGGCGCCGCGCCGCGGCTCGGGGCGCGATCGCAGGCCCTAAGATCGGAGGGCATGCTGCCCTACAGCGATTCGTCCCGGAGCCAGGCCCCGCATGGCTGAGCGATCGTTCGCCGAAGAGGTCACCAAGCTGCGTCTCGGCGCCGGCGAGGTGTTCCGCGGCGAGGGCATCCTCGCCGTGACCAAGGCGCTCCTCGAGTCCGGCGTCGCCTACGTCGCCGGCTACCAGGGCGCCCCGATCTCGCACCTGATGGACGTTCTCGCCGACGCCGAGGACATCCTCGTCGAGCACGGCATCCGCTTCGAGAACAGCGCCAGCGAGGCGACCGCGGCGGCGACGCTGGCGGCGTCGGTCAACTACCCGCTGCGCGGCGCGGTCACGTTCAAGGGTCCGGTCGGCGTCAACGTCGCCTCCGACGCGCTCGCCAACCTGGCCTCGGGCGGCGTCACCGGCGGCGCCGTCGTCATCGTCGGCGAGGACTACGGCGAAGGCTCGTCGATCATGCAGGAGCGCAGCCACGCCTTCGCGATGAAGTCGCAGATCTGGCTGCTCGACCCGCGGCCCAACCTGCCGTCGATCGTCGCCGCGGTGAAGGCCGCCTTCGAGCTTTCGGAGGCGAGCCGCACGCCCGTGATGATCGAGCTGCGCATCCGCGCCTGCCACGTGCACGGCAGCTTCACGGCGTCGGCGAACCGGCGCCCGCCGTTCACGCTCGCCCAGGCGATGGCGACGCCGGCGCGCGACCTGAATCGCATCACGCTGCCGCCGATGAGCTACGCGCACGAGCGCGAGAAAGTCGAGGAGCGCTGGCCGGCGGCGGTGCGCTTCATCGAGGAGCGGCAGCTCAACGAGTTCATCGATGCCGAGGGCAGCGCCGCCGGCGACATCGGCATCGTCGTCCAGGGCGGCCTTTGCAACACCGTGCTGCGCTCGCTCGAGCGGCTCGGCCTGGCCGACGTCTACGGCCGCTCGCAGGTGCCGATCTACGTGATGAACGTCGCCTATCCGGTGATCGAGAGCGAGGTGCTGCGCTTCGCCGCCGGCAAGCGCGCCGTGCTGATGGTCGAGGAAGGGCAGCCGAACTTCATCGAGCAGACGCTCGCGACGGTGCTCCGCCACGGCGACTCGGCGACCGCGCTGCACGGCAAGGACCTGCTTCCGCGTGCCGGCGAATACACCCTCGGTGTCGTCCGCGACGGCGTGCGCGCCTTCCTCGAGCGCTACGGCGAGCTGGCGCCGGCGACCGACGTCGTCCCGCTCCCGACCCTCGCGCCGGCGACGCTGGCCGCGCACGTGCACGCGCGTCCGCCGGGCTTCTGCACCGGCTGCCCGGAGCGGCCGATCTTCAGCGCGATCAAGCTGGTCGAGCGCGAGCTCGGCGCGCACCACATGAGCGCCGACATCGGCTGCCACCTGTTCTCCATCCTGCCGCCGTTCCATCTCGGCAACACGACGATGGGCTACGGCCTCGGCACCGCCGGCGCGTCGGCGTTCAGCGCGCCGGTCGCGCGCGGCGCCGGCGAGGCGCTGCCCGGCAAGCGTGCGATCAGCGTCATGGGCGACGGCGGCTTCTGGCACAACGGCCTGACCAGCGGCATCGCCAACGCGGTCTTCAACCGCAGCGACAACCTGACCATCGTCGTCGACAACAACTACACCTCGGCCACCGGCGGCCAGGAGCTGCTGTCGTCGCGCGCGGCGCACGCCTCGCGCAGCACCGGCCACGCGATCGAGCGGGCGGTGCGCGGCGTCGGCGTCGAGTGGGTGAAGACCGTCACCCACACCTTCGACGTCTCGGCGATGCGCGACGCGCTCCGCGACGCGCTGACGACGAAAGCGGCCGGCCCCAAGGTGCTGGTCGCGCAGTCGGAATGCATGCTCAACCGGCAACGGCGCGAGAAGCCGCTCGTCAAGGCGGCGGTCGCGCGTGGCGAGCGCGTCGTGCGCGAGCGCTTCGGCGTCGACAGCGACACCTGCACCGGCGACCACTCGTGCATCCGCCTGTCGGGCTGCCCGTCGCTCTCGATCAAGGCCAACCCCGATCCGCTGCGCACGGATCCGGTGGCGACGGTGCTCGACAGCTGCGTCGGCTGCGGCGTCTGCGGCGAGGTTTCGCACGCCGCGGTGCTGTGCCCGTCGTTCTACAAGGCGCGCATCGTCAGCAACCCGACCGCGTGGGATCGCTTCGTGTCGAGGCTGCGCCACGCCGTCATCGGCGCGCTGCAGCGGCGCGACGCGCGCCGGCGCGCGCGCTTCGCGTTCTGACCTCGCCATGAGCGCCGTGCCGATCAAGATCGCGATCCTCGCCATCGGCGGCGAGGGCGGCGGCGTGCTCTCCGACTGGATCGTCGAGCTCGCCGAGCAGCACGGCTACCTCGCGCAGGCCACCTCGGTGCCCGGTGTCGCGCAACGCACCGGCGCGACGATCTACTACGTCGAGCTGTTTCCGCGCGCGGATGCCGAAGCCGCCGGCCTGGCGCCGGTGCTCGCGCTGATGCCGATGCCGGGCGACGTCGACATCGTCCTCGCCTCCGAGCTGATGGAAGCGGCGCGCGCCGTCCAGCGCGGCCTGGTCACGCCCGACCGCACGACGCTGATCGCCTCGACGCACCGGGTCTGGTCGATCGGCGAGAAGACCGCGCTCGGCGACGGCCGCGTCGACGCCGGCGCGCTCGCCGCGATCGCGCGGGGCGCCGCTTCGCGCTGGGTCGCCTTCGACATGGCGGCCATCGCCGACGAGTCGGGCAGCGTCATCAGCGCCGTGCTCTTCGGTGCGCTTGCCGGCAGCGGCGCGCTGCCGTTCGCGCGGCCGGCCTTCGAGGAAACGATCGCGCGCGGCGGCGTCGGCGTCGCCGCCAGCCGGCGCGCCTTCGATGCCGGCTTCGCGAGCGCGCTCGGAAGCGACGCGACGCCGGCCAGTGCGCGCGCGGCGAGCGTGTCCGACGGTTCCGAACTCGCCGCGCCCTCGACGGCGACCGCGTCGGTGGCGGCGGTCGCCCCCGCCGCGGCGCCGCGACCGCGCGACCCGGCGGTCGCCGCGCTCGTCGAGCGCGTGCGTTCGGGCTTTCCGACGGAGGCGCACGAGATCGTCGTCGAAGGCGTGCGGCGGACGATCGACTGGCAGGACGTCGACCATGCGCGGCTCTATCTCGATCGCCTCGACCGAGTTCGCGCCGCCGCGCCGGCCGCAGCGCCGCATCTCCTCGCCGAGACCGCGCGCCACCTCGCGCTTTGGATGACGTACGAGGACACGATCCGCGTCGCCGCGCTGAAGACGCGGGCGACGCGCTTCGAGCGCGTCCACGGCGAGGTGCGCGCCGATGCGAACCAGATCCTCGCGATCGACGAGTACCTCCATCCGCGCCTGCAGGAGATCTGCGAGACGCTGCCTGCGGGCCTCGGCCGCTGGCTCGAGCGGCCGGGCTGGGCGCGCCGCGTGGTCGAGCGCTGGACGGCGAAGGGCAGGGTCGTGACGACGAGCTCGCTCTCGGGATTCCTCCTCCTCTACGCCATCGCCGGGCTGCGCCGCTTTCGCCGCGGCAGCCTGCGCTTCGCGATCGAGAGCGAGCGCATCGAAGCGTGGCTCGCCGAGATCGCCCGCGTCGCGGCGACCGATCCGGCGCTCGCCGTCGAGATCGCGCAATGCCAGCGGCTGGTCAAGGGCTACGGCGACACGCACGAGCGCGGCTGGCGCAACTTCGCCGTGCTGATGGGCGTCGTCGGCCGCGCCGGCGCGGCGGTGCCGGCGGCGACGCTCGCCGAGCTGCGCGAGGCCGCGCTCGCCGACGAGATGGGCGACGGTCTCGCCGCGGCGCTGAGGCGGCACGCGCTGGCGTGATGGCGACGGGTGCA
Source organism: Caldimonas sp. (assembly GCA_039932815.1). Taxonomy (GTDB): domain Bacteria; phylum Pseudomonadota; class Gammaproteobacteria; order Burkholderiales; family Burkholderiaceae_C; genus Schlegelella_A. The sequence continues at coordinate 5,564 of JBDTPG010000090.1, read as the reverse complement.
TCGACGACGACGGCCGCCGGCTCCGGCACGCGCTACCGCGGCCGACCCGACGCGATCCGTGCCCTGGTCGAGCCCGACCGCGTCCACCGCGATCTCTACATCGACGAGGAGATCTTCGCGCTCGAACAGGAGCATTTCTTCGCCAACACCTGGAGCTACGTGGGCCACGAGAGCCAGCTGCCGAATGCCGGCGACTACCTGACGCTCGAGATCGCCGGCCGGCCGCTGATCGCGGTGCGCCACGACGACGGCAGCGTCCGCGTCCTGATGAACCGCTGCGCGCACAAGGGCGCGCGCGTCGTCAGCGCGCCTTCGGGCAACACCGGCAAGTTCTTCCGCTGCCCGTACCACGCCTGGGCCTACAACACCGACGGCAGCCTGCGCGCGATTCCGTTGAAGAGCGGCTACGAGGGCACGCGCCTGGCCGAATGCGAAGCCTCGAAGGGGCTCGTGCCGGTCGCCCACGTCGAACGCTACCGCGGCTTCATCTTCTGCCGACTGAGCGACACCGGCCCCGACTTCGCGAGCTATTTCGGCGCCTCGCTGACCTCGATCGACAACCTCGCCGACCGCTCGCCCGAGGGCGAGCTCGAGATCACGGGCGGGTGCCTGCGCTTCCTGCACGCGTGCAACTGGAAGATGTTCATCGAGAACCTGAACGACACCATGCACCCGATGGTCGTGCACGAGTCGTCGGCGGGCACCGCGAAGGCGATGTGGAAGAACGAGCCCGCCGACAAGCCGCGGCCGATGGCGATCGAGCAGTTCGTCCCCTTCGTCTCCGACTACAAGTTCTACGAGGACATGGGCGTTCGCGTCTTCGCCAACGGCCACAGCTACTCGGGCGTGCACTTCTCGATCCACAGCGGCTACTCGGGAATCGCCGGCTACGAGGAGGCGATGCACGCCGCGTACGGCGCCGAACGCAGTGCCGAGATCATGAAGGTGGCGCGCCACAACACGGTCTACTACCCGAGCCTGACGATCAAGGGCGCGATCCAGTCGATCCGCGTCGTCCGGCCGATCGCCGTCGACAAGACGGTGATCGAGAGCTGGACCTTCCGCCTGAAGGGCGCCCCCGAAGCGCTGCTCGCGCGCACCGTCACCTACAACCGCCTCATCAACTCGCCGTTCTCGGTCGTCGGCCACGACGACCTGCACGCCTACCGGGCGATCCAGAAAGGGCTTCGGGCGAGCGGCAATCCGTGGGTGAGCCTGATGCGCGACTTCGATCCCGCCGAGATCGGCGCCGCCGAGGTCACCGCCACCGGCACGAGCGAGATCTCGATGCGCAACCAGTACCGCGCCTGGGCGCAGCACATGACGGCGACGATGTGAGCGCGAGCGACGAATGAGCAGTGCCGGGCCCAGCGAACGCGAGCTGATCGACTTCGTCGTCCGCGAAGCGCGACTGCTCGACGACAAGCGCTACGACGACTGGCTCGACCTCTGGACCGACGACGGCATCTACTGGGTGCCGCTGACCCCCGAGCAGACCGACGGCATCCACCACAACTCGCACCTGCACGAGGACAAGCTGCTGCGCACGCTCCGCGTCGAGCGGCTGAAGAGCCCGCGCGCGTACTCGCAACAGCCGCCGAGCCGCGCCCTGCACGTGCTGCAGGTGCCGACGATCGAGACGCGCGACGACGAAGCCCGGCGCTTCGTGCTGCGCACGCCGTTCCACTACACCGAGGCGCAAGGCGACGAGATCCAGTCGTTCGTCGGCACCGCGTTCCATCACCTCGTCGGCGCCGGTGCGGCGCTCCGCCTGCAGCTGAAGCGCGTCGACCTCCTCAACGGCGAGGCCGCGCTGCCCGCCGTCCAGCTTTTCATATGAATGCACCCATCGCCACCGTCTACGAGGCCTTTCGCCGGGTCGCCGCGCGCCGCGGCGACGCCGAATTCCTGTGCGTCGAATCCGTCACCGCCGCCGCCTACGGCATCGACCCGGGGCCGCGCAGCTGGCGCGAGGTGGCCGGCGAAGTCGAGCGGCTGCGCGCCGCCTACGCCCAGGCCGGCTACGGCCACGGCCACCGCGTCGGCCTGCTGCTCGAGAACCGGCCGGCGTTCTTCACCCACTGGCTCGCGCTCAACGCGCTCGGCATCAGCATCGTGCCGATCCACGCCGACATGCGCGCGGCCGAATGGACCTACCTGATCGGCCACAGCGAGATCAGCCTGGCGGTGACGCTGCCGTCGCGCGAAGGCGCGCTCCGCGCCGCCGCGGTCGAGGCGGGAACGACGCTCGACACGATCCGTCCCGAGGTCGCCGGCCGGATCCCGGCGGCGCGATCGCCGGCGCGCCTGGCGCGCGAGCCGATCGGCCGCAACACCGAGTGCGCCTTGCTCTACACCTCGGGAACGACCGGCCGGCCGAAGGGCTGCCGCCTGGCCAACGCCTACTTCCTGCGCGCCGGCGAGTGGTACCTCGGCCTGCACGACCTCGCCGAGGTGGTTCCGGACATCGACCGCTTCATCACGCCGCTGCCGCTCAGCCACATGAACGCGCTCGCGTTCTCGTCGATGGCGGCGATCCTCTCCGGCGGCTGCATCGTCCAGCTCGACCGTTTCCACCCGGACACCTGGTGGCAGAGCGTCCGCGACAGCCGCGCGACCGTCGTCCACTACCTGGGCGTGATGCCGGCGATGCTGATCGGCGCGCCGCCGAGCGAGCACGACCGCGAGCACAAGGTGCGCTTCGGCTTCGGCGCCGGCGTCGACGCGCGCCATCACGCACCGTTCGAGGAGCGCTTCGGCTTCCCGCTCCTCGAGGCGTGGGCGATGACCGAGACCGGTGCGGCGGGCTGCATCATGGCGCACCGCGAGCCGCGCCACGTCGGCACGAACTGCTTCGGGCGCGCGCCGGCGAACCTCCAGACGCGCATCGTCACCGACAAGGGCGCCGATGCCGGCGTCGACGTCCCGGGCGAGCTGCTCGTCCGCGCCGCCGGCGCCGACCCGCGCCGCGACTTCTTCATCGGCTACCTGAAGGACGACGAAGCGACCGAGGAGGCGTGGGCCGACGGCTGGTTCCACACCGGCGACGTCGTCCGGCGCGGCGCCGAGGGCGACTTCCACTTCGTCGACCGGCGCAAGAACGTGATCCGGCGCAGCGGCGAGAACATCTCGGCGATCGAGGTCGAGAGCGTCCTCAACCAGCATCCCGCGGTCGCCGCCAGCGGCGTCACGGCGACGCCCGACCCGGTGCGCGGCGACGAGGTGCTCGCCTGCATCGTCCTGCGCAAGGCGCCGAACACGCCGCCGCACGAGCGGCTCGCGACCAGCATCGTCCGCCACGCGCTCGAGCGGCTCTCGTACTTCAAGGCGCCGGGCTACATCGCCTTCGTCGATGCGCTGCCGTTGACGGTGTCGCAGAAGATCCAGCGCAGCGAGCTGCGCGAGCTGGCGCGCAATCTCCCCGGCGCGCCGAACTGCATCGACACGCGCGCGATGAAGCGGCGCCGCAAAGCGGTGACGTGACCTCGCCTTCGCCGCGTTCGGCGCGCCGGTCCTACGAAGGCGTCGCCGTCGCCGTGCCGGTGACCGTGCCCTACGTCCGCTACTCGACGCACGGTGCGCACTGGTTCATCGGCCGGGCGGTCGAAGCGCTGGTCGAGCGTTCGGGGCTCGCCAAGGAAGCGATCGACGGCCTCACCGTCAGCAGCTTTTCGCTCGCCCCCGACACCGCCGTCGGCGTGACCCAGCACCTGGGCCTCAGCCCGCGCTGGCTCGACCACATCCCGACCGGCGGCGCCTCGGGCGTGATGGCGCTGCGCCGCGCCGCGCGGGCGGTGCAGGCGGGCGATGCCGACGTCGTCGCCTGCGTCGCCGCCGACGCCAACCACGTCGAGTCGTTCCGGCAGATGCTCGGCGGTTTCTCGCACTTCGCACGCGACGCGAGCTATCCGTACGGCTCGGGCGGGCCGAACTCGATCTTCGCGTTCATCACCGCCGCCTACATGCGTGAATACGGCGCCGCGCGCGAGGACTTCGGGCGCATCGCCGTCGCCCAGCGCGCCAACGCACTGAAGAATCCCGGCGCGCTCTTCAAGACGCCGCTGACGCTCGCGCAGTACCTCGACGCGCGGCCGATCGCCGAGCCGATCCACCTGTTCGACTGCGTCATGCCGTGCGCCGGCGCCGAAGCGTTCCTGGTGATGAGCGAAGGGCGCGCGCAAGACCTCGGCCTTGCCCACGTGCTCGTGCGCGGCGCGATCGAGCGCCACAACGCCTTCGCCGACGATCCGGTGCCGCTTCGCGGCGGCTGGGCCGTCGACCGCGACGACCTCTACGCGCAGGCCGGCGTGCGTCCCGAGGCGATCGACTTCGTCGAAACCTACGACGACTATCCGGTCGTCGTCATGATGCAGTTCGAGGACCTGGGCTTCTGCGCCAAGGGCGAGGGACCGGCGTTCGTTCGCGCACATGGGCTCACGCACGACGGCGACTTTCCCAACAACACCAGCGGCGGCCAACTTTCCGTGGGACAGGCCGGCTGCGCCGGCGGCTTTCTCGGCATGACGGAGGCGATCCGCCAGCTCACCGGCGCGGCCGGCGATCGCGCGGTGGCGAACGCGCAGCTGGGTCTCGTCTCCGGCTTCGGCATGGTCACCTACGACCGGTGCCTGTGCACCGGCGCCGTGATCCTGGCGAGGGCGGCGCCATGACGATGCCGCTCATGAAACCGCGCAGGAAGAACCCGGTGCTGCGCACGCGGCAGATGAACCTGCCGCCGTTCGCCCGCGGCCGCACCGCCCTCGGCATGACGGCGGCGGCGGCCGAGGGCCGCTTCGAGCTCCAGGTGTGCCAGCGCTGCCGGGCAGTTCAATACCCGCCGCGCGACGCCTGCCATCGCTGCCTGTCCGCGCAGCTGAAGTGGACGATGCAAGGCGGCGGCGGCGAGCTGCTGAGCGAGACCGTCCTCCACCACAGCAACGACCCGTTCTATCGCGAGCGGCTGCCCTGGCGGCTCGGCCTCGTCCGCCTCGACGCCGGGCCGAGCGTGATCGTGCATCTGCATGGCGACGTGGCATCGCCCCCCGCATTCGCCGCCGCCGCTGCCGCGCCAGCACCTGCCGTTCGCGTCCACGTCGGCGCGCGCCTCGACCGCGCCGGCGCCGCGGTCCTGATCGGATTTCCGCCCGAGGAGAAAGAGCACATGGCCGACGACAAGATGCTGCGCGAGATGACCAGCGACCCCCGGTTCCGGAAGATCCTCGTCACCGACGGCAAGACCGAGGTCGGGCAGGCGCTCGTCAAGGCGCTCGTCGAGGCCGGTGCCGAGATCGTCTGGGTCGGCCACGCCGAGCCGTGGAAGAAGCTGCCCGGCCTCGACGACATCACCGCCCTGAAGCCGGTGACGCTGGTGCCGCTCGACCTGACCGACGGCAGATCGGTCGCCGAGCTCGCCGGCGAGATCGGCGGCAAGGTCGACATCGTCGTCAACAACGCCGAGGTGCACCGCGCCTTCGGCATCGCGGCGCGGCGCGGCACCGATGCCGCCCGCGCCGAGATGGACATCAACTACTTCGGCCTGCTGCGCCTGGCGCAGGAGCTCGGCC
>JBDTPG010000089.1:0-10014 GCA_039932815.1 Caldimonas sp. | reverse complement strand
TCGATGCGGGGGTCAACCTCAAACCCTACAACACGTTCGGCCTGCCGGCGGTCGCGAAGACGCTCGTGCGCATCACCAGCGACGCCGACGTGCGCCGCGTCGTCGACGACAAGGCGCTCGGCCGCGCGCCCAAGTTCATCCTCGGCGGCGGCAGCAACATCATCCTCACGCGCGACATGCCGCAGGTCGTGCTCAAGGTCGAGGTGCGCGGCATGCGCGTCGTCGAGGAGCGGCCCGACGCGGTGATCGTCGAGGCCGGCGCCGGCGAGAGCTGGCACGAGTTCGTCGAGTTCACCCTCGACCAGGGCTGCCCCGGGCTCGAGAACCTGGCCCTCATCCCCGGCACCGTCGGTGCCGCGCCGGTGCAGAACATCGGCGCCTACGGGGTCGAGCTGCGGGAGCGCTTCGAGTCGCTCGACGCCGTCGACCTCGTCACCGGCCGCAGCGTCACGCTCGGGCCCGGGATCTGCGCCTTCGGATACCGCGACAGCGTCTTCAAGCACTCGCTCGCCGGCCGCAGCCTGATCACGCGCGTGCGCTTCCGCCTCCCCCGGCCCTGGCAGCCGGTGCTCGGTTACCTCGAGTTGCAGAAGAAGATGGCCGAGTCCGGCATCGACTCTCCCGACGCGCGCCAGATCTTCGACTGGGTGGTCGCAATCCGCCGTGCCAAGCTGCCCGATCCGGCGGCCATCGGCAACGCCGGCAGCTTCTTCAAGAATCCCGTTGTCACGCCCGAGCAGTGCCGCGACATCATCGGCCGTGACCCCGAGATCGTTCACTACCCGATGCCCGACGGCAGCGTCAAGCTCGCCGCCGCGTGGATGATCGATGCCTGCGGCTGGAAGGGCAAGTCGGTCGGCCAGGCCGGCGTCTACGAGCGCCAGGCGCTCGTTCTCGTCAACCGCGGCGCCGCCATCGGCTCGGAGGTGATGACGCTGTCGCGGGCAATCCAGGAAAGCGTCTACGGTCGGTTCGGCATTCGCCTCGAGCACGAGCCGGTGGTCGTTTGAAGCGGCAGCCGCTGCGCTGGCTGGCGCGCCACGCCAGGCTGGTCACCTGGCTGGCGGTGCTGGGCTGGCTCGCCTGGATCGGCGGCGCTCTCTTGACCGGGCGGTCGTTTCGCGTCGGCTGGCTGGGCACCCTGTTCTTCATCCTCGTGTCGTCGGCACTGCTGGCGGCGTGGGTCGGCTCGCGTCAGCGCATGGCCATTCGCGAAGGAGCGCTGCCCGTCCTGCCCAAGCGCAAGCTCCGCGAAGAGTTCCCGGCGCTGGCGGCGAAGGATGCCGATCTCGTCGAGCGCGGATTTCGCCAGTTTTTCATGGCCTGCTCGCGCAGCAACGGCCAGTACGTCGCGATGCCGTCGAAGATCGTCGACGCCTACTGGCACGCCTTCATCCTCGACACGCGGTCGTATGCCGAATGGTGCGATCGCACCCTCGGCCGATTCCTGCATCACGTCTCGGCCGAGCGCCTGGGCAGCGATGCCAAGGCCAACGACGGCCTCCGTCGCGCCTGGTTCTTCGCCTGCAAGGACGAGGCGATCAACCCGAGGAAGCCGTCGCGCCTGCCGTTGATGTTCGCGCTCGACAACAAGCTCGGCGTTCCGGGCGGCGTCGTCTACTCGCCTCGGCCGCGACCGACGGCGACGTCGGGCGAGGGCGGCGTCGACATCAGTTACGGCGACGATTTCACCGACGCTTCGTTCTCAGGCGATGCCGGCGACCTCGGCGGTGCCGACGGAGGCGGCGATGGCGGCGGAGACGGTGGGGGCTGCGGCGGAGGCGGCGACTGAGGGTCACTCCGCCTCGGACTCGCCTTTCAGTCGCGGCAGCGACGACCCCGGCCCGGCGCTGAGCAGTCCGGCCTTGGCGTAGGCGAGGAGCTTCTCCCGCGTGTCGGCGATGTCGAGGTTTCGCATCGTCAGCTGGCCGATGCGATCCTGCGGCGAGAAGCTCGACGCGCCCTTTTCCATCGTCAGCCGCTCGGGCTTGTAGCTGAGGTTGGGCGACTCGGTGTTCAGGATCGAGTAGTCGTTGCCGCGGCGCAGCTCGAGCGTCACCTCGCCGGTGATGGCGCGGGCGACCCAGCGCTCTGCGGTCTCGCGCAGCATGATCGCCTGCGGGTCGAACCAGCGGCCCTGGTAGAGGAGCCGGCCGAGGCGGCGGCCATGGTCGCGGTACTGCTCGATCGTGTCCTCGTTGTGGATGCCGGTGACGAGCCGCTCGTAGGCGATGAAGAGCAGCGCCAGGCCGGGCGCCTCGTAGATGCCGCGGCTCTTCGCCTCGATGATGCGGTTCTCGATCTGGTCGCTCATGCCCAGGCCGTGCCGGCCGCCGATGCGGTTGGCCTCGAGCAGCAGCGCCACGAGGTCGGGGTGGGCGACGCCGTTGAGCGCCACCGGCCGCCCCTCGTCGAAGCGGACGGTGACCGATTCGCGCTTGACGGCGACCTCGTCTTTCCAGAACGCGACGCCCATGATCGGCTGGACGATCGTCATGCCGCTCGCCAGCTGCTCGAGGTCCTTGGCCTCGTGGGTCGCGCCGAGCATGTTGGAGTCGGTCGAGTACGCCTTCTCGGCCGACATCTTGTAGGCGAAGCCGGCGGCGGCCATGAACGCCGACATCTCGGCGCGGCCGCCGAGCTCGTCGATGAAGGCCTGGTCGAGCCACGGCTTGTAGATCCTGAGGGCCGGATTGGCGAGCAGGCCGTAGCGGTAGAAGCGCTCGATGTCATTGCCCTTGTAGGTGCTGCCATCGCCCCAGATGTCGACGCCGTCCTCCTTCATCGCCGAAACCAGCATCGTCCCGGTGACGGCTCTGCCGAGCGGGGTCGTGTTGAAGTAGGTCACGCCGGCGGTAGAGATGTGGAACGCGCCGCATTGCAGCGCGGCGAGGCCCTCGGCGGCGAGCTGGGCCCGGCAATCGATCAGGCGCGCCTTTTCCGCGCCGTACTGGAGGGCCCGACGCGGGATGTCGTCGTAGTCGGGCTCGTCGGGCTGGCCGAGGTCGGCGGTGTAGGCGTACGGAACCGCTCCCTTGTTGCGCATCCAGTGCAGCGCGGCACTGGTGTCGAGCCCGCCCGAGAAGGCGATGCCGACGCGTTCGCCGACGGGGAGATGCTGGAGGATGGTGGCCATGGGTCTTCGCACGGTTTAAGGATGCGATCGCTGCAGAAGAGCACTATTTTCAACCCCTGACGCCGTTCAGGAACTCGCCCCCCGGCCGAGGGTGGCTCCGGGGTGGGGCCTGCGGTAAGCTCGCGGTCCCTTCGGGGCCGTGGCCGTCTGGCGCGCGATCGATGAGCACTCACCCACCTACTCTCAGCAAGCCCTCGGTCCCCTCGTCGGGAACCGACCACGACGCTTTACCGCCCGGGACGAGGTTCGGAGAGTTCGAGATCCTGCGAGTCCTCGGCGTAGGCGGCTTCGGCATCGTCTACCTGGCGCGCGACCACTCGCTCGAGCGCGAGGTCGCCCTCAAGGAATACATGCCGGCGTCGCTGGCGGCGCGCGGCGCCGGCCCGCAGATCACGGTGCGCTCGAGCTCGTTCGCCGAGACCTACGCGATCGGCCTGCGCTCCTTCATCAACGAGGCGCGCCTGCTGGCCCGTTTCGACCATCCCTCGCTCGTCAAGGTCTATCGATTCTGGGAAGACAACGCCACCGCCTACATGGTGATGCCGTTCCTGCAGGGAGTGACGCTGCGCGACGCGCGGCGCGGCATGGCGCACGCCCCCGACGAGGCCTGGATCCGCAGCGTCCTGAACCCGATCCTGTCGGCGCTCGAGCTGCTGCACCGGGAAGGCGTCTACCACCGCGACATCGCCCCCGACAACATCCTGCTGCCGCGCGACGGCCCGCCGGTGCTGCTCGATTTCGGCGCCGCGCGCCGCGTCATCAGCGACCGCACGCAGTCGCTCACCGCGATCCTGAAGCCGAGCTACGCGCCGATCGAGCAATACGCCGAGATGACGCAGCTGCGCCAGGGGCCGTGGACCGACATCTACGCGCTCGGCGCGGTCGTCCACTACCTCTGCTTCGGCGTCCCGCCGGCACCGGCGACCGCGCGCGCCGTCCAGGACGACGGCGATGCGATCGAGAGCCGAATCGTTCCGGGCGTCTCGCCGCGCTTCCTCGAGGCGATGTCGTGGATGCTCGCGATCCGCCCCAACCAGCGGCCGCAAAGCGGCGAGCAGCTGCGCGCGGTGCTCGATGGCCGCGCCGAAGTCCCGCCGCGTGGCCGGCCCGGCATCACGGTGCCGGGCGCGCTCGCGCCTGCCGATGGGCCGCAGATCGAGAAGCCGGCCGAAGCGACCTGCGTCAACACCGCGTACCTGCCGACGCACCTGCCGACGGCGCGCGTCGCCCCACCGTCGGCGTCCCAGCCGACCAGCTTCAGCCCGACCGCGCCGATGCCGACGGCGCGCCCGGCACCCATCGACAAGCCGACGCAACGGGTGCCGGAGCAGACCCCGGCCGCGCCGGCAAGGCCGGTCGAGCCCACGTCGGCGCGAACGGCGGCCCGCAACGGTCCGCCGTCAGGCGGGGCGCCGCTCGCCGCGCCGGCAGCGCCGTCGCAGCCGCAGCAGCGTCGCGAAGGCCCGCCTTCGCAGCCCGCGTCGTGGGCCGCGTCGCGCCCGCCGACCCTGCCGCCGGGCCCCTCGGCGCCGCATACCCGGCCGGGCGCCACCATGCCGCTGCCGGCCAAGGCGCCGCCGCGGGCCGCCGCCCAGGCGATGCCCGCGGCGCGGCGCAGCGGCGCGTCGAAGCCGTGGCTCGTCGTGGTGAGCGGCGGTCTGTTCGTCGCCGTCGCCGCCCTGGCGGCGTGGCAGTTCTCGGCACGGCGCGCGGTGTTGGTGGAGCAGGCCGGTGTGGCGTCGTCCGCGCCAGCGAACGTCGCATCCCCCGCCACCGCCGTGATGCCGCCGAGCGTGCCGGGAACGCCGATCATCATCGAGGCCGCCGACCCGGCGCCGTCCTCCACGCCCACCAAGGACGCCAAGTCGGCGCTGCCGACGCCCGCTGTCGCCGCCATCACCGACACGGCCCCGCGCGCGACCACAGGCGACCGCACGCCCGTGTTCGACGGCAGCGCCGCGAGCGCGGCTCGCGTGCGCCCGCCGGGCAAGCCGGTGCCGCGCGTCGGCGAGGATCCGTCCCTCGCATCGATCGGCCCGACCGGAACGACCCGGCCGCTCGACCCGCTGAATTCGCAGGCCCCCGCGGGAACCGGAAACAGCGACCGCGCGCGCGCGCCCACCGCGACGACGGCGCGCGAGTACCCAGGCCTGCAGCGACCTGCCACGCTGCCGAACGAGGCGAATGAATCGATCTCGCAGGTGTGCGGCAAGCAGTCGTTCTTCTCGAGGGCCATCTGCATGGACGAGCGATGCGAAGAGCCGCGCTTCCGATCCTCGCCCGACTGCGCCGACGTCCTGGCGCGAAAGAACCGGCGCGGCCAGCAGTGACGCGCTGAAATCGGGGCCGACCGTGGCCCCCGGGAAGGTGCCGTGGAAAGCGGCGCGGCGCTCGGCTATACCGGTGCTCCCTTCTCGCGCGACAGGAGCACCCGTGGCGACGCCATCCGATTTCGAGGTTCCCGCCGACCGGCCGCACCTGGCGGTCTGGCCGAGGCGGCTGCCGCGCGCGGTGATCGCACCGGAAACGTCGCTCTGGTTCAACCTCGAGGTTGCCGCGACGCGCTTCCCGGACCGCGCCGCCTACCTGTTCTTCGGCCGCGCCCTCAGCTACCGGCAGATGCGCGACGACGCTGTCGCGCTTGCAGGGTGGCTGCAGCAGGCCGGCGTCGAGGTCGGCGATCGCGTCGCGGTCTTCATGCAGAACTGCCCGCAGTTCCCGGTCGCGCTGTACGCGGTGCTGCGCGCCAACGCCGTCGTGGTGCCGGTCAATCCGATGAACCGCGCCGAGGAATTCAAGCACTACATCAGCGACCCGGATACCAAGGTCGTGATCTGCAGTGCCGACCTGGCGGCGATCGTCGAGACCGCCAACGCGGCGCTGCCGGAAAACGAGCGCGTGCGTGCCATCGTCGCGACGCGCTACGTCGACGCCATGCCCGCAGGGGCGATCGCCGAAGCCGATGCGCCACCCGCGGCCATGGACGCCTGGCTGCGCGCCGATCCGCCGTTGCCGGCGGGCTGCATCCGCTGGACCGATGCGCTCGCGCAAAAGCTCGAACCTGGGCCGCACCGGGCTGGTCCCGACGACCTTGCGCTCCTTCCGTACACGTCGGGAACCACCGGCTTGCCGAAGGGGTGCATGCACACCCACCGCACGCTGATGCACAACGCTGTCGGCGGCTCGTGGAGCTTCGGCGGCGGGCCCGAGCCGGTCGTCCTCGGCGTCGTGCCGATGTTCCACATCACCGGCATGCTCTACAGCGTGCTCGGCTCGGTCTACTCGGGCTGCACAGTCGTCCTCATGCCGCGCTGGGATCGCGAGCTCGCAGGGCGGCTCATCTCTCAGCATCGCATCTCGCACTGGGTCTGCATTCCGACGATGGTGATCGATCTCTTCGGCAGCCCCAACTACAAGAGCTTCGACCTGTCGAGCCTGCGCAGCATCAGCGGCGGCGGCGCGGCGATGCCGTTCGCGGTCGCCGAGCGGTTGCAGAAGGAGTTCGGACTGACCTTCGCCGAAGGCTACGGTCTCACCGAGACGGCGGCCCCGAGCCACGCCAATCCGCCCGAGCGCGCCAAGCTGCAGTGCCTGGGCATGCCGATATTCGCGGTCGATTCGCGCGTCGTCGATCCGCTCACGCTCGAGGAGCTGCCGGCCGGCGAGGTGGGCGAGATCATCACCCGCGGGCCGATGGTTTTCACCGGCTACTGGAAGCATCCGGAGGCGACCGAGGCGGCATTCGTGCAGTTCGACGGGCGCAGCTTCTTTCGCACCGGCGACCTCGGCCGGATGGACGAGGAGGGCTACTTCTTCATCACCGACCGGCTCAAGCGGATGATCAACGCGAGCGGCTTCAAGGTCTGGCCCGCGGAGGTCGAGATGCTTCTCTACAAGCATCCGGCGGTGCAGGAGGCCTGCATCATCTCGGCGCGCGACGCCTATCGCGGCGAGACCGTGAAGGCCATCGTCGTCCTGCGCGCCGATGCCAAGGGCAAGACCAGCGCCGAGGACATCATCGCCTGGGCGCGCGAGAACATGGCCGCCTACAAGGTGCCCAGGATCGTCGAGTTCGTCGACGTCCTGCCGAAGTCGGGCTCGGGCAAGGTCATGTGGCGCCTGCTCCAGGACCAGGAAGCGGCGCGCTGAGCAGCGCTCAGCGCTCGATCCAGCGCGCGCCCTCGCGAGCGAAGCGTTCGGCCTGCGCCAGCTCGAAGGCCTTGGCGCCTTCACGCCACGACATGCGCTCGACGACGATCTGGTCGCTGCGTACGCGCAGGACGTTGAACGAGTTCTCCTCGCCGCGCGCGCGTGTCGAGGTCGCCGTGCCGGCCTGGACGACGAGCGCCGAGTAGCCCGCGATCTCGTGCCGCGCGGCTGTCGACCCGGCCTCGCTGACGTGGAAGTGGCCCGACAGGAGCAGGTCGACGCCGCAGCGCGAGAACACTTCCATCGCCTCCTTGGCGCGGCCGACGAGATCGACGTCGCCGGCCTGGTCGGGCAGGTCGAACGGATGGTGGGTGACGACGACCTTGAGCACCGAGTCGCCAAGCGGATCGAAGCGGCGCTTGATCGCCGCCATCTGCTCCTCGTTGATGCGTCCGTCCTTGAAGGTGAGCGAGCGCGCCGTGTTGATGCCGACGACGGCGATCTCGCCGTCCACGAACGACGGCTCGAGGTCGGGCTCGATGATGCGGCGGAACTTGCCGAGCGGGCTGAGGAAGCGCTCCCAGACGCGGTAGAGCGGCACGTCGTGGTTGCCGGGAACGACCAGCCGCGGCGCGGGCAGGCGATCGAGAAAGGCGCGCGCTTGCTCGAACTCGCGCTGGCGCGCGCGCTGGGTCAGGTCGCCCGAGACGACGACGAGATCCGGCGTCGCCGCGGCCACCGCGGCGACGAGCGGATCGAGCAGCTCGGCGTCGACGCGGCCGAAGTGGAGATCGGAGAGGTGGACGAGGGTTCGCATCGAAAGTCCTCAGTCGGGGGCGCCGTCCCGAGGCCCGGCGACGAGCAGGCTGCCCGGGCGCACCCGGTAGCGCAGTGGCGGCGTCATGACAGTGACCTCGCCGTCGGTGGCGACCCGCAGACGCTTCTTCCGGCTTTGGATGGCGATCTCGGTCGCGAGGACGGCGTCGAAGTCGCGCGCCTGGCGCAGGTGCCCGGTGAGGGCGCGGAAGGCGAGCTGGAGCAGGCGCCAGCGGCCGGGCCGCTGCGCGACGTAGAGGCTCAGCCTGCCGTCCTGCAGACCGGTCCGTTCGCCGATGGCAAAGCCTTCCATCCGGTACTCGTTGTTGCCGATGAAGACGAACGGCGTCCGCCGCAGCGCTTCCTTGCCGTCGACGACCAGGTTCACGCCGAGGAACGGGAAGCGGCGCAGCACCGCGACGGCCGACCACGCGAACGCCAGCCACTTGCCCCGGCCCAGGCGCTTCTGCTGGCGTTCGCGGTCGCGCACGAGGTCGGGGTAGAGGCCCAGGCTCGAGTTGTTGACGAAGACGCGGCCGTTGACTTCGCCGACGTCGATGCGTGTCGGCTGCATGTCGGCCAGAAGCGCGACCGCGTCGGCCAGCTCGAGCGGGATACCGAGGTCCTTGGCGAAATGGTTGAGGGTTCCGAGCGGCAGGACGCCGAAGACGATGTCGGTGTCGACCAGCGCCCCGGCCACCGTGCTGACCGTGCCGTCGCCGCCGCCGGCGACGATCATCCGTGGCCGCGCGGCGATGGCCTTCCTGACCGCCGCCGCGATCTCGTCGCCGCCGTGCGCGAGCTCGATCGCGGCGTCGAGCCCGGTCGGCTCGAACAGCGTCGCGAGGCGCTCGACCAGGGCCCGGTCGTTGCCGCCGCCGGAGCCGGCGTTGACGATGACGATCGCGTCGCGGGTCATGCCTTCGCGCCACTGGCTGAACCGCCGGCCGCCCTTTCCGCGGTCGGGAGCGGCGCGCGGCGCCAGAACGCCGTCAACGCGCTGAGACACAGGGCGAGCCAGGCGACGCCTTCGGCGAACGCGGCCGCGACGTCGCTCAGGTAATGAACCCCGAGGTACATCCGCGTGAACGCGACCAGCGCGATCGCAGCCGCGGCCGCGGTCATGGCGGCGGTGCGAGCGAGCGGCCGTCGTGTCCGCGTGAAGACCCAGGCGACGACCAGCCCGTACATGACCGTGGTGCCGGCGACGTGGCCGCTCGGAAAGCTGTAGCTCGCAAGCGTCAGCAGCGGATCGTCGAGGACCGGGCGGGCGCGGTGGAAAGCGAGCTTCATCAGGACGTTGAGCGTCAGGCCGCCGGCCATGCCGACCACCACGGTCGCGAGGTAGCGCCAACGGCGCCGCCAGGCGAGCGCCGCCGCGGCGACGGCGAGATAGCACGACACCGCGACCGTCGAGTGCAGGTCCGTGATCAGGATCATCCAGCGCGTCGTTTCCGGCGTCGCATGCGCGCGCAGCCAGCGCGCGAGGACGACGTCGAGGACGGTCAGACGATCGCTGGTGGCGACGTCTTCGGCGATCGCGCCGAACAGCCACGCCGCGGCGACGAACAGCGCGGCGCCGACACCGAGGCGACACGCCAGCTCGGCCCGGCGCGACCCGGCAAGCGGCGAGGAAGGCACGGAAGACGGGACGGCTACATGTCCCGCGGCAGCGGCAGCACCTGCCCGCCCGCGTCCCGCGGCGGCGTCGCGCTGATCACGCCGCAGGCGATTCGCGCACCCGAGTTGCCGGTCGGCTGGGTCGTGTAGTCGTCGGCGGCGAGGTGGACGACGAGCGCCTTGCCCGCGAACTCGTTGGGCCCGGCGGCGAGGCCGCGCACCCGGCTGTCGAGCGTCGCGGTGCCGGCGCCGTCGGCCTTCAGCGCGGGCAGGTCGCCGGCGTGGTGCTCGCC
>JBDTPG010000088.1:0-10238 GCA_039932815.1 Caldimonas sp. | reverse complement strand
TCTGCAGCATCTGCGGCTCCTGGCCGAGCTGGGCGCCGGGGAACTGGTTGATGCTCATCTTGCCGCCCGAGAGCTCCTTCAGCTTGGCGTCGAAGATGTTGGCGGCGATGCCGTACGCGGTCGTCGGCGGCTGGTCGTAGGCGAAGCTGAACTGGCGCGTCTGCGCGAAGGCGACGGTCGCGGCGAGCGCGCCGACGCCGATCACGAGGGCGCGCAAGAAGCCCAGGGCAGTGCGATTCATCATGGGTCTCTCCCTTTGGTGCAGCCTGCAGATGTAGCGGCAACGCCCGCCCGGCGCAATTGCCGGATGCCCGGCGTTGTCCGGACAACCGCGGCGGCGAGTAGGATCGACGCCGCCCGAAACCGGGTTGACGGAGGCGGACTCATGCGGATCGGCATCGTCTTCTGGGGAGCACTCGTCGTTCATCTCGTCGCGAGCGGCGCACCGAGCTCCACGCTCTCCTCCAGCGAAACCCCGGTTGCCGCCGGAACGGCACCGCACGTCGCCACCTACGGCCTGTGCTCGGCACCGCAGAACGCCGAGGCGTTCCCGTCGAGCCCGGTGGCCGACGAAGAGTCACAGTGCTCCAACACCCAGACATTCCAGGCGACGTCCCCCAACGGCAACTACGGCGGCGGCACCTGCGGCGGCTACACGGTCGCCTTCGGGCCGCTGGGCGACTTCAAGCGCAAGCGCAAGTACCTCTGGCTCGTCGGCAAATGGGGCGACGCGCCGCTGACGCAGGCCAATTGCGCGAGCGCGCGAGTGGCGGTCGCGGCCTGGGGCTATCGCTGCTCCAACACCGCGTGCACCGCCGGCGCGTGGGAACGGATCGGCACCGCGAATTCGAGGAAGGGCGTCTGGAACACGACCAGCCAGACCTGCGGCCTCTCGGCGCAGGCGAATGCCACCTTGACCGACTACTCGACCGTCAACATCGACGTCATCGCGACCCAGGGGTCGGGGAGCACGGCGGTGCGCAAGCGCGCCGCGGCGTCGATCTACAACGAGCAGCCGAACGGCAAATGCCCGTCGGCGACCTACACGCCCCGCCCCCCGCCCTGAGCGGGCCCGTTCCGCGGCGCATCGACGCGGCGCGCCGCAGGTCGCCTTGCGCCGGATGTCGGCTGGCACACTGACGCGATGCCCGAGCTGCCCGACGTCAGCGTCTACCTCGAGCGCCTTGCCGCCAAGGTCGTCGGCCATCGCCTCGAGCGCGTCCGCATCGCGCATCCCTTCCTGCTGCGCTCGGTGACGCCGCCGATCGCTGCCGTCGAGGGCCTGGTCGTCGCCGGCGTCGAGCGTCTCGGCAAGCGGATCGTCCTCGCCTTCGCCGGTGATTTGTTCGTCGTCGTCCACCTCATGATCGCGGGCCGCCTGCGCTGGCTGGCGCCGGGCAAGAAGACTGCGCCGAACGCGCTCGCCTTCTTCGAATTCGACGCCGGCACGCTCGCGCTCACCGAGGCCGGCAAGCAGCGGCGTGCGTCGCTGCACGTCGTCGCCGGCCGCGACGCCCTGACCGCGCTCGATGCCGGCGGCATCGACGTCATGACGGCGACTCGCGACGCGCTCGCGGCGCGCCTCGTCGCCGAGAACCACACCGTCAAGCGCGCGCTCACCGATCCGCGCCTCTTCAGCGGCATCGGCAACGCGTACTCCGACGAGATCCTGCACCGCGCGCGCCTCTCGCCGCTGGCGCTGACGCGATCGCTCGATGCGGCGACGATCGATCGACTCCTCGACGCGACGAAGGCGACGCTCGCCGAATGGACGGCGCGACTCTCGCGCGAGGCGGGCGACTGGCCGCAGAAGGTCACCGCCTTCCACCCGGCGATGGCGGTGCACGGCCGCTTCGGCCTGCCGTGTCCCGACTGCGGCGCGCCGGTGCAGCGCATCGTCCACGCCAGCAACGAGACCAACTACTGCGCGCGCTGCCAGACCGGCGGCAAGATGCTCGCCGACCGGGCCTTGTCTCGGCTGCTCAAGAGCAGCTGGCCGAAGCACATCGACGAGCTGCTCTGATCGTGACGCCGCGCGCGGCGGCGGGCGAAGCGCTACTCGAGCAGGCTGCGCAGCATCCAGGCGGTCTGCTCGTGGATGGCGAGGCGTTGCGTCAGCAGGTCGGCGGTCGGCTCGTCGCCCGCCTTCTCGACCATCGGGAACATCTCGCGCGCCGTCCGTGCGACCGCCTCGTGGCCCTGGACCAGGATCGCGACCATCTCGAGCGCCTTGGGCGGCGTCTCGGGGACATCCTTGATCGAACTGAGGCGAGCGAACTGTGCGTACGAGCCGGGCGCCGGGTGGCCGAGCGACCGGATGCGCTCGGCGACCGGATCGACGGCGTTCCAGAGCTCGGTGTACTGCGCCATGAACATCAGGTGCAGCGTGTTGAACATCGGCCCGGTGACGTTCCAGTGGAAGTTGTGCGTCGTCAGGTAGAGCGTGTAGGTGTCGGCAAGCAGCTTGGACAGGCCGCCGACGATGGACGCGCGGTCGGCCTCGTCGATGCCGATGTTGATGCGGGGGGCTGAGGTGGCCATGGCGAATCCGATGAAGGGGAGGTGGTCGAAGGCTACGCCGATCCTGCGCCCCGTGAATTGCTTTTCCCAAGGGGCGCGATAGGGTGGCGACCTGGTTGCGCGATCATCGAACCCGGGTCGCACGACGCGCAGGCGCCGCGATCCTTCAAGGAATCGCCATGTCGACCTACAACCAGGACCAGCTCACGAACGATGTCGTCGCGGCGTTCGCGAACGCGCCCGATCCGCGCCTGCGCGAGATCATGACCGCGCTCGTCAGGCACCTTCACGCGTTCGCCCGCGAGGTCGACCTGGCGCCCGCGGAATGGCTCGCCGGGATCGAGTTCCTGACCGCGACCGGCCAGTTCTCGACCGAGAAGCGGCCGGAGTTCATCCTCCTCTCCGACACGCTCGGCGTGTCGATGATGGTCGTCGCCCTCGCCCAGGCGCGCGCGAGCGGCAGCGCCTCGAACGCGACCGAGGCGACGGTCGAGGGCCCATTCTACCGGGCCGGTGCGCCCGAGCTCGACCTCGGCAGCGACATCGGCGCCGGCATCCCCGGAGAGCCGACGCTCTACAGCGGCCGCGTCACCGGCTGCGACGGCGAGCCGATCGCAGCCGCGCTGCTCGACGTCTGGTCATGCGATGGCGACGGCAGCTACGACGTCCAGCTCGCCGCCGAGCCGACAATGAAGGCGCGCGGCCGGTTTCGCAGCGACGCCGACGGCCGCTACCGCTTCTGGTCGGTCCGGCCGGCGCACTACCCGGTGCCCGACGACGGCCCGGTCGGCACGATGATGCGAGCCAGCGGGCGCAGCATCTGGCGGCCGGGCCACCTCCACCTGCAGGTTTCCGCGCCGGGCCACGTGACGCTGACGACGCACCTCTTCGTCGCCGGCAGCCCGCACATCGACGACGACGCCGTCTTCGGCAAGCGCGACAGCCTGGTCGTCGATTTCGCGGCCCACCCGCCCGGCCGCGCCGTCGACGGGCGCGAGATGAAACTGCCGTATCGCTCCGCGCGCTTCGACGTCAGGCTCGCACCGGTGGCCGAGTGAGCGTGAGGCCGCGCGCGCGGCTCAGTCCGTCAGGCGCTTGACGCCTTTCAGCTCGCACGCGTAGATCGCATTGCGCAGTGCGGCGATCGCCTCGTAGCGCGTGAAGCTGCGCCGCCAGGCCAGGACGACGCGGCGCGTCGGCGCCGGCTTGGTGAACGGCACGTAGGCGATGTGCGTCTGCTCCTCGGCGGGCACCGAGAGCTGGGGCACGACGGTCACGCCCATGCCCGAGGCGACCATGTACTTGATCGTCTCGAGCGACGATCCCTCGAAGGTCTTCCGGATGCCTTCGGAATCCACCGGCGAGAACTGCGCGTACTCCGGGCAGACCTCGAGCACGTGGTCGCGAAAGCAGTGGCCGGTGCCGAGCAGCAGCATCTTCTCCTGCTTGAGCTCGTCGGCGCTGATCGCCTTGCGCTTGGCGAGCGGATGCGCCTTCGGCACCGCGACCATGAACGGCTCATCGTAGAGCGCCGCGATCGCCAGCCCCGTGTCGGGGAACGGCTCGGCCATGATGGCGCAATCGAGCTCGCCCGAGCGCAGCAGCTCGAGCAGCTTGGCGGTGAAGTTCTCCTGCAGCACGAGCGGCATCTGCGGCACCCGCTCGATCGCCTGGCGAACGAGCTCGGGCAGCAGGTAGGGCCCGATCGTGTAGATCACGCCGAGCGAGAGCGGCCCGCTGAGCGGATCCTTCCTGCGCTTGGCGGTCTCCTTGATCTGCGCCGCCTGCTCGATCACGGCCTGCGCCTGGCGAACGATCTCCTCGCCGATCGGCGTCACGCTGACCTCGTTGGCGCCGCGTTCGAAGATGCGCACGTCGAGCTCTTCCTCGAGCTTCTTGATCGAGACCGAGAGCGTCGGCTGCGACACGAAGCACGCCTCGGCGGCGCGCCCGAAGTGCTTCTCGCGCGCCACCGCGACGACGTAGCGAAGCTCGGTGAGCGTCATGCGCGTCGGTGCGATCAGCGCTTGGCGACGCGCTTGGTCGCTTCCAGCTTGGCGAGGTCGATGCTCTTCACCATGTTCTTCAAGGTCGCGATGTCGACGCGCGACCCCTCCGCCGCGACGACGACGCCGTTGGCGAGGATGACGGCCATCTCGCCGTGGCTGCCGTCCTTGCGGTACTCCTCGTGGACGGTGCGCGCGCCGTCCTTGTAGACCTTCTCGACCTTGCCGTCGGTCTCCTTGTCCATCGTCATGTTCGCCATCCCGGCCATCGTCGCCAGCCCGGCGAGGCCGCCGGTGTCGGTGATCGACAGCTCGACGCGTCGCTCTCCGGCGGCGTACGCCGCCTTGGCGCCGGAGCCGGCGATCCCCATCGCTTCGCCGCCCTGCGCTTCGATCGAGGTGCGCTTCATGTCACCGATCGATTCCGGCAGCATCGCCTTCAGGTCGGCGGCGGCGATCGGCGCGACGTTGCCGCCGCCGGTAGCCGCGCCGAGGATCTCGCCCATCGCCTTGCCTGCGGCAGTGGTGTCGCCCGACTTCTGCGCCGACTCCATGCGCTTGCCCGCCTCTTCCATGCGCTTGGCCATGTCGGCCATGGCGGAGGGATTGATCGTCACCGTCGTACCGTCGGGCGCCTTGATCTGGACGTCGCCGCCGCCGGCCGCGCCGGGAAGGGCGGGCGCGCCGACCGTCGTCGCACCGAATCCCATCGGCCCGCGGTTGACGAACAGCGACGACACCGCGCCGATGACGATCATCGCGAGGATCCCGCAGACGATGACGACGGCGGTGTAGGCGCCGGCCTTCTCGGGCGGGCAGCGCATCAGCACCGGCAGGCCGGTGTAGATCAGGTAGATCGAATAGATCGACGCGATCAGGCCCAGCAACGAGAGCGATGGCAGCAGGCTGAAGACGCCGCCGATGAAGCCTGCCGTGCTGCCGTAGGCCACGACCTTGAGCGCGGAAACCATGTCCTTCGTGCCGGCGAATGTCGGCGCGAGCGCGTTGACGATCAGCGCGAGCACGTAGACGACCCCGAGCGAGAGCAGGTAGCCGACGATCATCTGGATCAGCGCGGTGCCGATCGGCAGGCGAACGTTGACGCCGAACGCGCCGGCGCCGACAAGCGTCCAGCCGATGAAGCCGCAGATCGCCGGGATGGCGGCCAGGATCACGACGTAGCGGCTGTAGATCGTCGCCACGTCGGTGCTCTCGGCGGCGATCACGGGCCAGGTCTGCTTGGGCCTGAGCAGGATGGATTGGACGCGTTCGATCAATGACATCTGATCCTCCGTGGGGTGCGGGTGTCCTGCCGGCTGGCGGGCTGCAAGGGCGATGCTATGCGTTCAGGTAGTGGGCCCGGCCGCCCAGCCAGCGGTCGATGTGGCGCTGGGCCGCGGCCGGATCTTCGCTCAGCAGCCGCTCGGCGGCGCTGCGCGCCTGGACGACGAGCGCTTCGTCCGTCACCGGGTCGGCGAAGCGCAGCAAGGCGGCGCCGGACTGTCGTGCGCCGAGGAACTCGCCCGGCCCGCGGATCGCGAGGTCGCGGCGCGAGATCTCGAAGCCGTCGTCGGTCTCGAGCATCGCCTTCAGGCGCGCCTTCGCGGTATCCGAGAGCGGCGCGCTGAAGAGCAGCACGCACACGCTCGCCGTCGTGCCGCGGCCGACGCGGCCGCGCAGCTGGTGCAGTTGCGAGAGGCCGAAGCGCTCGGCATGCTCGACGACCATCAGCGAGGCGTTGGCGACGTCGACGCCGACCTCGATCACCGTCGTCGCGACGAGGACGGCGATCTGGCCGCCGGCGAAGAGCGACATCGCCGCCGCCTTCTCGGCCGCCGGCATGCGGCCGTGCAGCAGGCCGATCATCCTGCCGGGCAGCGCCTTGCACAGCTCGGCGTGCGTCGCGGTGGCGTTCTTCAGGTCGAGCGCCGCCGATTCGTCGACGAGCGGGCAGACCCAGTACGTCTGCCGGCCGCGCCCGGCCTCGTCGCGAATCCGGGCAACGACTTCGTTTCGGCGGGTGTCGGCGAAGAGCTTGGTGACGACCGGCGTTCGCCCCGGCGGGAGCTCGTCGATGGTGCTGACGTCGAGGTCGGCGAAGAGCGTCATCGCCAACGTGCGCGGTATCGGCGTCGCCGACATCATGAGGAGATGAGGTTCGGCCTTCGCCCGATCCTCATCCCCTCCGGGACAGGACGGGCCCGCCCCGTCCCCAGCCCTCCCCCTCGCGGGTGAGGGAGGAATGCCTTGGTGCAGCTTCTCGCGCAGCGCCAGCCGCTGCGTGACGCCGAAGCGATGCTGCTCGTCGATGATCGCCAGGCCCAGGCGCTTGAACCGGACCTGCTCCTCGATCACCGCGTGCGTGCCCACGACGAGGCCGGCTTCGCCCGATGCGACTTGCGCGAGCATCTCGTCGCGCTTCCTGCCCTTCCTGCTGCCGGTGAGCCAGGCGACGGTGACGCCGAGCGGCGCGAGCCAGCCGACCAGCTTCTTCAGGTGCTGCTCGGCGAGGATCTCGGTCGGCGCCATCAGCGCGCATTGCCAGCCGGCGTCGATCGCGCGCGCCGCGGCGAGCGCCGCGACCACCGTCTTGCCCGAGCCGACGTCGCCCTGCAGCAGCCGGTGCATCGGCACCGCGCGCGTCACGTCGGCGTCGATCTCGGCGGCGACGCGTTGTTGCGCCCCGGTGAGCCTGAACGGCAGCGCGGCGAGGAATCGCCCGTGAAGATCGCCGCCCTGGGCAGCCAGCGACGGCGCGCGTTGCCGTTGGCGCTCGCGCTGGGCGAGCAGCTGCGAGAGCTGCTGCGCCAGCAGCTCGTCGAACTTGAGGCGCTGCCAGGCCGGATGTGAGCGGTCTTCCAGCGCAGCGGCTTCGAGTCCCGGCGCGGGCTCGTGCAAGCGGTCGAGCGCGGCGCGCAGGGTCGGCAGCCCGCCCGGCACGATGCGTGCAGGCAGGTCTTCGTCGAGGTCGGCGCGCGCGCGGCCGGCGCCGACGGCCTTGCGCAGAACGGCCTGCGACAGCTGCACCGTGCTCGGGTAGACCGGCGTCAGCGCCGTCGGCAGCGGCGTCTCCGGCGTTACCACCTTGACCGCCGGATGAATCATCTCGAGGCCGAAGAAGCCGCCGCGCGCTTCGCCGCGCACGCGCACGCGCTTGCCGACCGCGAGCGTCTTCTGCTGCGACGGATAGAAGTGGAGGAAGCGCATCACCAGGTCGCCGCTGTCGTCGGCGATCTTGACGACGAGCTGGCGGCGCGGCCGGAACTGGATGCGCGAATCGCCGACGACGCCCTCGACCTGGCCGGTCTCGCCGTCGTGCAGCGAGCCGATCGGCACGATCCGCGTCTCGTCCTCGTAGCGCAGCGGCAGGTGCAGCGCGAGATCGATGTCGCGCACCAGGCCGAGCCTGGCGAGCGCCTGATCGGGCGCCGCCGGCGCCGTTGCCGTCTTCGCGGCGGACGCCTTCGCTTTGCGCCGCACGGGAGAGGCCATGGGAGAATTTTGCCTGCCGATGACGACACCCCTGGCCCTGAGCGATTTCGACTTCGCGCTGCCGCGCGATCTGATCGCCCAGCATCCCGCGGCCGAGCGCAGCGCGGCGCGCCTGCTCGACGCCCGCGACGAGGCCGCGCGTGACCGCCACGTCCGCGACCTGCCCGACCTGCTGCGCCCCGGCGACCTGCTCGTCGTCAACGACACGGCGGTGATCAAGGCGCGCCTGTTCGGCGCCAAGGCGAGCGGCGGCGCGGTCGAGGCGCTGGTCGAGCGCATCGAGGCCGACGGCGTCGTCGTCGCGCAGGTGCGCGCGAGCAAGTCGCCGAAGGCCGGCGCCGTGATCCGCTTTGCCGGCGCCTTCGATGCCGAGGTGCTCGGCCGCACCGGCGACGACGCGTCGCTCTTTCGCCTGCGCTTTCCCTCCGAGCCGCTGGCCCTGCTCGAGCGCCACGGCCACGTGCCGCTGCCGCCCTACATCGAACGCGGCGACGAAGGTGAAGACGTCGAGCGCTACCAGACCGTGTTCGCCGAGCGGCCGGGCGCAGTCGCGGCGCCGACGGCGGCGCTCCACTTCGACACCGGATTGCTCGCGGCGCTCGCCGCGCGCGGCATCGAGCGGACCGCGATCACGCTGCACGTCGGCGCCGGCACGTTCCAGCCGGTCCGCAGCGTCACGCTCAGCGAGCACAGGATGCACAGCGAGCGTTTCGAGGTCGGCGCCGCCGCGGCGACGGCGATCGCCCGGGCCCGCGAGCGTGGCGGCCGCATCGTCGCGGTCGGCACGACCAGCCTGCGTGCGCTCGAGTCGGCAGCGTTGCGCGGCCAGGACGGCGAGGCGCTGCAGCCGGCGCACGGCGAGACCGATCTATTCATCACGCCGGGCTTCCCGTTTCGCGTCGTCGACCTGCTGCTCACCAATTTCCACTTGCCGAAGAGCACGCTGCTGATGCTCGTGGCCGCGTTCGCCGGCCACGAGCGCATCCGCTCCCTGTATGCGCACGCGATCCGGGAGCGCTATCGCTTCTTCAGCTACGGCGACGCCATGCTGCTCGCGCGCGATCGCGGCGGTGCGGCATGACGGTTGTTCCAACCGCGGTCGCGCTGGGCGCGCTGGTTCTCGGGCTCGCGGCGCCGACGGCGCGCGCCGCGGCGGGGTACGCCACCGAAGGGAAGTGCGCCGGTCTGCCACGGCTCGCGCTCAAGGTGCCGCCCGGCTGGGCACGATCCTCGTCCTCGTCCGCGAGCCCGGCGTGACGGGCACCGCGACAATCCGATGATGCTTTCCTTCGAGGTTCTCGCTACCGAGGGGCTCGCGCGGCGTGGCCGGCTGGGCCTGAGACACGGCGTCGTCGAGACGCCGGTGTTCATGCCGGTCGGTACCTACGGCAGTGTCAAGGGCGTGATGCCGTCCTCGCTCGAGGCGATGGGCGCCGAGATCATCCTCGGCAACACGTTCCACCTCTGGCTGCGGCCCGGCACCGACGTCATCGCCCGCTTCGGCGGCCTGCACCGCTTCGAAGGCTGGACGCGGCCCCTCCTCACCGACAGTGGCGGCTTCCAGGTCTGGTCGCTCGGTGCCAACGCCAAGGTGAGCGAGCTCGGCGTCGCCTTCCAGTCGCCGGTCAACGGCGACAAGCTGCTCCTCACCGCCGAGGTCAGCATGCAGATCCAGCGCGTCCTCGACAGCGACATCGTCATGCAGTTCGACGAATGCACCGCCTACGAGATCGAGGGCCGCGTCACCGGCGAGGCCGAGGCGCGCCGCTCGATGGAGATGAGCCTGCGCTGGGCAGCGCGCTCCAGGGCCGAGTTCGCGCGGCTCGAGAACCCGAACGCCCTGTTCGGCATCGTCCAGGGCGGGATGTTCGAGTCGTTGCGTGAGGAGTCGGCGTCGGCGCTCGCCGAGCTCGACCTGCCCGGCTACGCCATCGGCGGTGTCAGCGTCGGCGAGCCGAAGGCGGAGATGCAGCGCATCGTCGCCCACACACCGCATCGGCTGCCGGCGGGGAAGCCGCGCTACCTGATGGGCGTCGGCACGCCCGAGGACCTGATCGATGGCGTCGCCGCCGGCGTCGACATGTTCGACTGCGTCATGCCGACGAGGAACGCGCGCAACGGCCATCTCTTCACCCGCTTCGGCGACCTGCGCATCCGAAACGCCCGCTACAAGACCGACGAGCAGCCGCTCGACCCGACCTGCGCCTGCCCGACCTGCGC
>JBDTPG010000087.1:0-10241 GCA_039932815.1 Caldimonas sp. | reverse complement strand
AGGCGCCGAACGTCGTCTACGAGCTCGAGCACTTCGGCATGCCGTTCGACCGCAATCCCGACGGCACGATCTACCAGCGCCCGTTCGGCGGCCACACCGCGAACTACGGCGAGAAGCCCGTGCAGCGCGCTTGCGCCGCGGCCGACCGCACCGGCCACGCGATGCTGCACACGCTCTACCAGCAAAACGTCAAGGCGCGCACCAATTTCTTCGTCGAGTGGATGGCGCTCGACCTCGTCCGCGACGCCGAGGGCGCGGTCGTCGGCGTCACCGCGCTCGAGATGGAGACCGGCCAGCTGCACGTGCTGCAGGCCAAGGCGGTGATGCTCGCGACCGGCGGTGCCGGGCGAATCTTCGCGGCTTCGACCAACGCCTTCATCAACACCGGCGACGGCCTCGGCATGGCGGCGCGCGCCGGCCTGCCGCTCGAGGACATGGAGTTCTGGCAGTTCCATCCGACCGGGGTCTATGGCGCCGGCGTGCTGCTCACCGAAGGCTGCCGGGGCGAGGGCGCGATCCTGCGCAACAACCTCGGCGAGCGCTTCATGGAGCGTTACGCGCCGACGCTGAAGGACCTGGCGCCGCGCGACTTCGTCTCGCGCTGCATGGATCAGGAGATCAAGGAAGGTCGCGGCTGCGGTCCGCACAAGGACTACATCGTCCTCGACATGACCCACCTCGGCGCCGACACGATCCGAAAGCGCCTGCCGAGCGTGCTCGAGATCGGCCACAACTTCGCCAACGTCGACATCACGCGCGAGCCGATCCCGGTCGTGCCGACGATCCACTACCAGATGGGCGGCGTGCCGACCAACGTGCACGGCCAGGTCGTCGCGCCCAAGGACGGCAATCCCAGCGCCGTCGTCGCCGGCCTCTACGCGGTCGGCGAATGCAGTTGCGTCAGCGTCCACGGGGCCAATCGGCTCGGCACCAATTCTTTGCTCGATCTGCTCGTCTTCGGTCGCGCCGCCGGCAACCACATCGTCGGCAGCAAGCTCGCCGGCCAGGCGCACCGCGCACTGCCCGCCCACGCGCACGACTTCACCGCCGCGCGGCTGGCCCGGCTCGACGCGAGCACCGATGGCGAGTATTCGCAGGCGATCGCCAACGACCTCAGGAAGACGATGCAGGCCCATGCCGGCGTCTTCCGCACGCAGGCCTCGATGGACGAGGGCGTCGGCAAGGTGCAGGCGATCGCCGAGCGCGCGTGGTCGATGCACCTGGCCGACAAGTCGAAGATCTTCAACACGGCGCGCGTCGAGGCGCTCGAGGTCGACAACCTGATGGAGTCGGCGCTCGCGACCATGGTCTCGGCGGCGGCCCGGCACGAGTGCCGCGGCGCGCACACCGTCTCCGACTACGAGCGCCCGATCGACGACCCGGTCGCACCGAACGGCCGCAACGACGCCGAGTGGATGAAGCACACGCTCTGGTTCAGCGAAGGCAACCGGCTCGACTACAAGCCGGTGAACCTGAAGCCGCAAACCGTCGAATCGATACCACCGAAGGTGCGAACCTTCTAGCAGACCGGCCATGGAAAAGGAACCCGTCACCCGCGCCGCCGATGCGTCCGATCCGGACGGCGTCACGCCGGCCGCGGCAATTTCGACGCTGCGCACTTTCCGCATCTATCGCTACGACCCCGACAGCGGCGCCGCGCCGACGCTGCAGACGCTGCAGGTCGAGCTCGACGGCAGCGAACGGATGCTGCTCGACGCCCTGATGAAGCTGAAGGCGATCGATCCGAGCCTGAGCTTTCGCCGCTCGTGCCGCGAGGGCGTGTGCGGCTCGGACGCGATGAACATCAACGGCAAGAACGGCCTGGCCTGCCTCACCAACATGAGGACGCTGAAGGATCCGATCGTCCTGAAGCCGCTGCCCGGGCTGCCCGTCATCCGCGACCTGATCGTCGACATGACGCAGTTCTTCAAGCAGTACCACTCGATCAAGCCGTACCTCGTCAACGAGTCGCGGCCGCCCGAGAAGGAGCGCTTGCAGTCGCCGGAAGAGCGCGACGAGCTGAACGGCCTCTACGAGTGCATCCTGTGCGCGAGCTGCTCGACGGCGTGCCCGAGCTTCTGGTGGAACCCCGACAAGTTCGTCGGCCCGGCCGGCTTGCTCCAGGCATATCGTTTCATCGCCGACAGCCGCGACGAGGCCACCAACGAGCGGCTCGACAACCTCGAGGATCCGTATCGCCTGTTCCGCTGCCACACGATCATGAACTGCATCGACGTCTGCCCGAAGCAGCTGAATCCGACCCGCGCGATCGGCAAGATCAAGGAGTTGATGGTGAGGCGGGCGGTCTGATGGGCGAGGCCGGGGCGCTCGCATCGGACGCGCCGCCGGCGCGCGAAGACGTTTCGCTTGTCGATCGCGGCCGCAGCGTCGACGAGCGAGCGCTGAGCAAGCTGCGCTGGCGCTGCCGGCGCGGCCTGCTGGAAAACGATCTTCTCCTGGAGCGCTTCTTCGCCCGGCCCCAGCCCGTCAGCGAAGCCGACGCCGAGGGCTTGCGCCTGCTCATGGAGCTCGCCGACAACGATTTGCTCGACATCTTTCTCGGCCGTCAGAAGCCGCCCGCGAACCTCGACCGGCCCGAGGTTCGTGAAGTCATCGAGGCCGTTCGGGTGACGCGCTGAAGGCGCGCAAGACAACGCCCGAGAACCGAACCATTTGTCAGCCCACATTTTCGAGGACTTCGCCATGATCCCGTCCGACGTCAAAGCCACCCTCTCGTTCTCCGACGGCAGCCCCAGCATGGAGATGCCGATCTACAAGGGAACGGTCGGCCCGGAAGTCATCGACATCAGGAAGCTCTACGCGCAGACCGGCAAGTTCACCTACGACCCGGGGTTCCTGTCGACCGCGTCCTGCAATTCGACGATCACCTACATCGACGGCGACAAGGGAGAGCTGCTCTATCGCGGCTATCCGATCGAGCAGCTCGCGACGCAGTGCGATTACCTCGAGACCTGCTACCTGCTCCTCAACGGCGAGCTGCCGACCGAAAAGGAGAAAGTGTCGTTCTCGCATCTCGTCACCCATCACACGATGGTCAACGAGCAGATGCAGTTTTTCCTGCGCGGCTTTCGCCGCGACGCGCATCCGATGGCCATCCTCACCGGCCTGGTGGGCGCGCTGTCGGCCTTCTATCACGACTCGACCGACATCAATAACCCGGAGCATCGCGCGATCTCGGCGATCCGCCTGATCGCCAAGATGCCGACGCTGGTGTCGATGGCCTACAAGTACACCGTCGGCGAGCCCTACATCTACCCGAAGAACGACCTGACGTACGCCGGCAACTTCATGCGCATGATGTTCGCGACGCCGTGCGAGGACTACGTGCCCAACGACGTCCTGGTGCGGGCGATGGACCGCATCTTCATCCTCCATGCCGACCACGAGCAGAACGCGTCGACGTCGACGGTGCGCCTGTGCGGCTCGTCGGGAACGAATCCGTTTGCCGCGATCGCGGCCGGCGTCGCCTGTCTCTGGGGGCCGGCGCACGGCGGCGCCAACGAGGCCGCCCTCAACATGCTCGAGGAAATGCAGAAGGCCGGCGGCGTCGAGAAGATCGGCGAGTTCGTGCGCCAGGTGAAGGACAAGAACTCGGGCATCAAGCTGATGGGCTTCGGCCACCGCGTCTACAAGAACTACGACCCGCGCGCCAAGCTCATGCGCGAAACCTGCCACGAGGTCCTCGACGCGCTCGGCCTGCACGACGATCCGATCTTCAAGCTGGCGATGGCGCTCGAGAAGATCGCTCTCGAGGACGAGTACTTCGTCGCGAGGAAGCTCTATCCGAACGTCGACTTCTATTCGGGCATCGTGCAGCGCGCGATTGGCATCCCGGTGACGCTGTTCACCGCGATCTTCGCGCTGGCGCGCACCGTCGGCTGGATAGCGCAACTCAACGAGATGATCGCCGACCCGGAATACAAGATCGGCCGGCCGCGCCAGCTCTACACGGGGGCGATCCAGCGCCAAGTCAAGCCCACTGGTCAGCGCGGCTGAGGCAGGGTAACTTCCACCCCAAATTTCTTGATCGGGGGATCGCGATCGGGCAGACTCGACGACACACCAACCAGCAATTGGTTCCCGACTGATCGTCGGGAAAACGCGGGTAGCGCCCGAGCGCCGGCCGAATTTGCTGTCACGTCGATCAATCTGGAGGATCCCATGAAGTTCAGTCGTGCCGCTGCCGCGGTCTTATCGATCGTGGCGACAAACGCCGCGTATTCCCAACTCGTCGTCGTCAACGAGGGCTTCGACAACGTCGCCACGCTGCCTGGCAGCGGTTGGCTGCAGACGAACCTGAGCACGCCGATCGGAACCACGAATTGGTTCCAGGGCGACCAGACCATCTTCGCCGCCCAGGCCGGGGCGCCGAGTTCCTACATCGCGGCCAACTTCAACAACGCCGCCGCCGGCGGCACGATCGCCAACTACCTCATTTCGCCGGTGTTCTCGACGGCGCTCGGCGGTACCGTGAGCTTCTGGGCGCGTGCCGTGGCCGAGCCCGATTTCGCCGACCACCTGGCGTTCGGCCTCGGTACCGGCACCACTCCTGGCACCTTCGCCCTTGGCGCGCCGACGGAGATCAGCGGCGCCTGGACTCTCTACAGCTTCACGTTCGCAGCGCAAGGCGTCGGAGCCACGGGTCGAGCGGTCGTCGAATACCTCGGCGTCGGCGATGCCTCCAACTACGTCGGTGTCGACTCGTTCAACGTCAACGTGGTCCCCGAGCCGGAGACCTGGGCCCTGTTCGGTCTCGGCCTCGCCGGCCTCGGCGCGTGGACGCGCCGACGCAAGGTCGCCGGCTGAGCGGAGCGGCCGGTCGGCCGCCGCGCCAAACACATTTCTTCTTTCAGGAGAACCCCATGCTTGAATTCATGAAGCCGTTCTATGCCGGCGTGCTCGGCCTTTGCGCCGCAGCGGTCGGGCTGGCGGTGCCCTTGTCGGCGATGGCCCAGTCGAATCAGGCCGCCGCGCCCGCGGCCGCCGTTGCCGAAGCGTCAGGCGGCGACGCCCAGATCGTCGTTCGCGACGGCGACACCGGTCGCCTTCGCCACGCCACGTCCGAGGAGGCACAGGCTCTCCACGCCGGTCGCGCGCACGCACGGCGAGCCGCCGCTGCACCCGAGTCGCGCTCGCACTGGAGCGGCGCCCGCGGCGCCCGCCTGACCGACGACTTCATGAGCTATTCGGTGATCGTCAAGCGCGCCGACGGCAAGCTCGTGGAGCTCTGCGTCGAAGGCGGCGAGACGACGGCCAAGCTCGTCACGTCGGCGCCCCAGTTCAAGCCCGCCACCCTCCCGACGGAGTGACCCCATGACGACCATTCAACGATTCCTCTCCTCGGTCGGCGTCGCGGTCCTGGCGGCCGCCACGTTCGCCACGCAGGCGGCGACGATCATCATCACGAGCCGCGACCCGGCTGGCGTCGGCTTCAACGATCCGACGCCCGTCGCCCCGGTCGGCGGCAATTCGGGAACGACGTTGGGCGAGCAGCGCTTCAAGGTTTATCGCTACGTCGCCGACATCTGGGAAGCGAACATCCAGAGCACCGTGCCCATCACGGTGAGCGCAGGCTGGGAGGCTCTGACCTGCACTGCCACGAGTGCGGTTCTCGGCAGCGCCGGCGCCTGGAACATCTGGTACGACTTCCCGAACGGCGTGCCTACCACGTGGTATCCGCAGGCGTTGGCGAACAAGCTCGCCGGCGTCAACCTCTCGGCCGGGATCCCGGACGACGGCTCGGGCTACGGCACCGTCGACATCAAGACGCAGTTCAACGTCAATCTCGGCAACGTCGGCTGCCTCGACAACACGTCCTTCTACCTCGGTCTCGACGGCAACGCCGGCTCGAAGGTGAACTTCGTGGAAACGCTGCTGCACGAGCTCGGCCACGGCCTGGGCTTTTCGGTCCTGACGGTGCAGACATCGACGGGCAACCGCCTCAATGCCGACGGCACGGCGTTCGTCGCCAACGGCGGCCTGCCGAGCGTCTGGGAAGGCTTCATGTTCGACAACACCGCCGGCAAGACCTGGCTGGCGATGACGAGCCTGGAGCGCAAGGCGTCGGCAATCAATCCGCTCAAGCTCGTCTGGATCGGCCCCCAGGCCGTCGCCGGGGCGGCCGCGACGCTCGGTCCCGTCCCTTCGATTCGCATCGATACCTCCGTGCCGGGAGTCGCCGGTTTCTACAACTACAACACGGCGTCCTTCGGTCCTCCGGTCTCGAATCCGTCCGCCTTCGGCATCCTCGCCAACGTCCCGGCTGATCCGGTCAACGGCGCGGGCTGCTTGCCGTTCGCACCGGCCGTGGTCGCGGCCGTCATGGGCAAGATCGCCCTGATCGATCGCGGCTCCTGTGGCTTCGCCGTCAAGACGAAGAATGCCCAGAACGCGGGAGCGTTCGGCGTCATCATCGTCAACAACGCAGCCGGCGCGGCGCCGGGGCTGGGCGGTTCCGATCCGACGATCACGATTCCGGCGATCAGCGTTTCCCAGGCCGATGGCGCGGTGCTCAAGCAGGCCGTGGTCGATGCAGTGAAGTTCGGCTCGCGCTCGCGTCCGGGCTCGGTGGTCGCGTCGCTCGCGTTCGACGCCACGCGCAAGGCCGGCGCCGATCCGGCCGGCCGTCCGCTGCTATATACGCCGAATCCGTTGGCCAGTGGGTCGTCGGTGTCGCACTGGGATGTGAGTGCGTTCCCGAACCTGCTCATGGAGCCGAACATCAATTCGGACCTGACGACGACGCTGGTGCCGCCGAAGGACATCACGGTGCCGCTGCTGAAAGACATCGGCTGGTAGGACGGCGCGAGCCGCCATCCTGCGGGGGGAAAGGGGCGCTTCGGCGCCCTTTTTCTCGTCGACCGCATCGCCGGTGCCGATGACGGATTGCGGCAAGGCACCCCGGCGGGCGTGAGCGGCTCGGGCTCGGTGGCGAGCCTAGAATCAGCAAGCGTCCATGAGGACGTTTCGAATCCGGCCATGGCGCGCACTCTCTACGACAAGATCTGGGACGACCACGTCGTTCACTCCGAAGACGACGGCACCGCCGTTCTCTACATCGACCGTCACCTCGTCCATGAGGTGACGAGCCCGCAGGCATTCGAAGGGCTCGAGCTCGCCGGGCGCAAGGTCTGGCGTCTTTCGGCCAACCTGGCGGTCAGCGACCACAACGTGCCGACGACCGACCGCTCTCAGGGCATCGCCGACCCGATTTCCCGCCTGCAGGTCGACACCCTCGATGCCAACTGCGATCGGCTGGGCATCACCCAGTTCAAGATGAACGACCGCCGCCAGGGGATCGTTCACGTCATCGGCCCCGAGCAAGGCGCGACGCTGCCGGGCACGACGGTCGTCTGCGGCGACTCGCACACCTCGACGCACGGCGCCTTCGGCGCGCTCGCGCACGGCATCGGCACGAGCGAGGTCGAGCACGTGCTGGCGACGCAGACGCTGCTCGCGAGAAAGGCGAAGAACATGCTCGTCCGCGTCGACGGCAAGCTCGGCCGCGGCTGCAGCGCGAAGGACATCGTCCTGGCCGTGATCGGCAAGATCGGCACGGCCGGCGGCACCGGTTACACGATCGAGTTCGCGGGCAGTGCGATCCGCGCCCTCAGCATGGAAGGCCGCATGACGGTGTGCAACATGGCGATCGAGGCCGGCGCCCGCGCCGGCCTGATCGCCGTCGACGAGACGACGATCGCCTACCTGCGCGGCCGGCCGTACAGCCCGGCCGGGCTCGAATGGGCGCTTGCCGAGAACTACTGGCGCACGCTCCACTCCGACGCCGACGCGCGCTGGGACGCGGTGGTCACGCTCGATGCGTCCGAGGTTCGCCCGCAGGTCACTTGGGGCACGTCGCCGGAGATGGTGGTCGCCGTCGACGAGCGCGTTCCTGACCCGGAGAGCGAACGCGATCCGGGCAAGCGCGATGCGATGGAGCGCGCTCTCCACTACATGGCGCTCGAGCCCAACGTTCCGATCGGCGACATCCGCATCGACAAGGTCTTCATCGGCTCGTGCACGAACTCGCGCATCGAGGACCTGCGCGAGGCGGCGGCGGTGGTGCGCAGGCTCGGCGCGCGCGTCGCCGCGAACGTGAAGCTGGCGATGGTCGTCCCCGGCTCGGGCCTCGTGAAAGAGCAGGCCGAGCGGGAAGGGCTCGACATCGTCTTCAAGAGCGCCGGCTTCGAATGGCGCGAGCCGGGCTGCTCGATGTGCCTGGCGATGAACGCCGACCGGCTCGAGCCGGGCGAGCGCTGCGCCTCGACGAGCAACCGCAACTTCGAAGGTCGCCAGGGTGCGGGCGGCCGCACCCACCTCGTCAGCCCGGCGATGGCCGCTGCGGCGGCCATCGAGGGTCATTTCGTCGACGTCAGGCGTTTGTCGTAGAGAGCATGGAGCCGTTTCGTATCCACACCGGCCTGGTCGCACCGATGGACCGGGAGAATGTCGACACCGACGCGATCATCCCGAAGCAGTTCCTGAAGTCGATCAAACGCTCGGGCTTCGGCCCGAACCTGTTCGACGCCTGGCGCTATCTCGACCCCGGCGAGCCGGGGCAGGACCCGGAATCGCGCCGGCCCAACCCGGACTTCATCCTCAACCAGCCGCGCTATCGAGGCGCGTCGGTCCTGCTGGCGCGCAAGAACTTCGGCTGCGGCTCTTCGCGCGAGCACGCGCCGTGGGCGCTCCAGCAATACGGCTTTCGCGCCCTGATCGCACCGAGCTACGCCGACATCTTCTTCAACAACTGCTCCAAGAACGGAATCCTGCCGATCGTCGTCGGCGAGCAGCAGGTCGCCAAGCTGTTCGATGAGGTCGCCGCGTTCGTCGGCTATCGCCTGAGCATCGACCTCGAGCGCCAGGTCGTGATCTTGCCCGACGGCGGCGAACTCGCCTTCGATGTCGAGCCGTTTCGCAAGTACTGCCTGCTCGGCGGCTTCGACGACGTCGCCCTGACCCTGCGCCACGCCGACAAGATCCGCGCCTTCGAAGCGGAGCGCCTCTTGAAGCAGCCATGGCTGGCGACGACGATCCGCTGATGGCGCAGATCATCCGCGCGCCGCTGTCATGTCGATGAAGATCGCAATCCTGCCGGGCGACGGCATCGGCACCGAGATCGTCGCCCAGGCCGAGCGCGTCCTGGGTGCGCTCGACCTGCGCTTCGAGAGCGAGCACGCCCTGGTCGGCGGTGCCGCCTACGAGGCGCACGGACACCCGCTACCGGAAGCGACGCTCGCGCTCGCCAGGCAGGCCGACGCAGTCCTCTTCGGCGCAGTCGGCGACTGGAAGTACGACACGCTGGCGCGTCCGCTGCGGCCGGAACAGGCGATCCTCGGATTGCGCAAGGCGCTCGGCCTGTTCGCCAACTTCCGGCCGGCGATCTGCTATCCGGAGCTCACCGCGGCGTCCAGCCTGAAGGCGGAGCTCGTCGCCGGGCTCGACATCCTGATCATCCGCGAGCTCACCGGCGACATCTACTTCGGCCAGCCGCGCGGCCGCCGCTTCGCATCCGACGGTGCCTTCGCCGGCGCCGAGGAGGCCTTCGACACGATGCGCTACACGCGCCCCGAGATCGAACGGATCGCCCACGTCGCGTTTCGCGCCGCACGCCAGCGAAGCAAACGCCTGACGAGCGTCGACAAGGCCAACGTGCTCGAGACCTTTCAGTTCTGGAAGGACGTGGTCACGCAGGTGCATGCCGAATACCCCGACGTGGCGCTCGACCACATGTACGTCGACAACGCGGCGATGCAGCTGGTCCGGGCGCCGAAGAAATTCGACGTCGTCGTCACCGGCAACATGTTCGGCGACATCCTCTCCGACGAGGCGGCGATGCTGACCGGATCGATCGGCATGCTGCCTTCGGCGTCGCTCGATGCCGACGGCAAGGGGTTGTACGAGCCGAGCCATGGCAGCGCCCCCGACATCGCCGGCAAGGACATCGCCAATCCGCTGGCTACAATTCTGTCGGTCGCCATGATGCTTCGCTTCTCCTTGAACCAACCCGAAGCCGCCGCTCGCGTCGAGCAGGCGGTGCAGGCCGTGCTCAGGTCGGGCCTGCGCACGGCCGATATCTGGGCCGAGGGAACGCAGAAGGTCGGCACGCAGGCGATGGGCGATGCGGTGGTGGCCGCACTCGCCGCGAAACCTATCACCACCACCCAGCACTAGCGCGCGCCCGTTCGTCTCGCCCCTGCTCGGCCGAGGCGCCGGGCGGG
>JBDTPG010000086.1:0-10282 GCA_039932815.1 Caldimonas sp. | reverse complement strand
TCTCCGGCGGCGTCGACTCGGCCGTCACCGCGTGGCTGCTCAAGCGCGCCGGCCATGAGGTGGTCGGCATCTTCATGAAGAACTGGGAAGAGGACGACGACGACGAGTACTGTTCGTCGCGCCAGGATTTCCTCGATGCCGCCAGCGTCGCCGATGTCATCGGCATCGAGATCGAGCACGTCAACTTCGCCGCCGAGTACAAGGACCGCGTCTTCGCCGAGTTCCTGCGCGAATACCGCGCCGGCCGCACGCCCAATCCCGACGTGCTGTGCAACGCCGAGATCAAGTTCAAGGCCTTCCTCGACCACGCGATCCGGCTCGGCGCCGAGCGCATCGCGACCGGCCACTACGCGCGTGTCCGGCAGTTGCCGGCTACGCGCGCAGTGCCCGATGGGCCGCTATCGGAATCGCACGCGGTCGCGTGCGATGACGCGCCTGGGCAGCCGGTTTTCCAGCTGCTCAGGGGACTCGACCCGCAAAAGGACCAGAGCTATTTCCTGCACCGGCTGAGCCAGGCGCAGCTGGCGCGAACGCTCTTTCCGATCGGCGCGCTGAACAAGAGCGAAGTGCGCCGGATCGCGGCCGAGATCGGGCTGCCGAACGCGAGGAAGAAGGACTCGACCGGCATCTGCTTCATCGGCGAAAGGCCGTTCCGCGAATTCCTCGCCCGCTACCTCGCCAACGCTCCGGGGCCGATCGAGGACGATCGCGGCCGGACCATCGGCGAGCACGTCGGCCTGTCGTTCTACACGCTCGGCCAGCGCAAGGGCATCGGAATCGGCGGGCTCAAGGACCCGGGCGGCGCGCGCGCCGGCGGCGAGCACGCGCCGTGGTTCGTCGCGGGCAAGGACGTCGCCCGCAACGTCCTGCACGTCGTCGCCGGCCACGATCATCCCTGGCTGCTGTCGCGCCGGCTCGTTGCCGACGATGCCAGCTGGGTCGCCGGATCGGCCCCGCGCGACGGTCGCTACGCAGCGAAAACGCGCTATCGCCAGGCCGACGCCGCGTGCGCGGTGCACGGCGCCGGCCCGGGTGCGGTCGAGCTCGTCTTCGAACGGCCGCAGTGGGCAGTGACGCCAGGCCAGTCGGCAGTGGTCTACGACGGCGAGGTCTGCCTCGGCGGCGCCGTGATCGCGGCGTCGGATGCGCGCAACGCCGGCGCCCCGGAAGGGGCGGCGCAGCGCGACAGATCGCCGGTCATCGCCTCCTGAATCGCCGGAAGGGCATGACAAGGGCCCCGCTTGGCGGTATGTTGGAGCGTCATCGTCCCGGCAGATCCCCCATGCGCACGACCCGAATCACCGTCCTCGTCCCGCTCGCCATCCTCGCCTGGCCGAGCCTGGCCAGCGCGAACTGCTACGCGATCTACGACGCCAAGAACCGGCTCGCGTTCCAGTCGACGATCTCGCCGGTCGACCTGTCGACGCGGATCTCCGAGCAGATGCGCAACCGCTTTCCGGGCGGGCACCTGATCATGATTCCCGACGACAGCGATTGCCGCGAGTACCGCACGGGTCCGACCTTGTCGCCGCGCTTCGATGCCGGCGGCGCCCGGGGCGCCGAGGCCGCCGCCGACCAGGTGCTGCAGGCGCCGCTCCTGCGCGGCGCCGGCGAGAGGGTTGGCGGCACTGCCGGCCGCGAGTCCGTGCGCAGCGGCACCGTCCTCAACGTCAAGCGCCCCTGACGCGCGCCGCCGCTCAGCGCGGCCGGCCGAGGTCCATCGTCCAGTAAGTCGGGTACGTGGCTCCGGCAGCGCCGGGAACGCACGTGACGCCGACCTCGGCGAAGCCCGCGTTCATGAGGTTGGCGCAGTGGCCCGGGCTGGCGATCCAGCCGTCCATCACCGCATTGACTCCCGGATAGCCGGCAGCGATGTTCTCGCCCAGGCTGCTCCATGAATAGCCCGTGGCGTTGACGCGGTCGGCGAGCGTGCGTCCGTCGGCGCTGGTGTGCGAGAAATAATTCTTCATCGCCATGTCCTGCGAATGGCCCTCGGCGGCGAGCGTGAGCTTGTCGTTCCACACCAGCGGTGCCGCGGCGCCGAAGACGCCGTCGGCGCCGCAGTCGGCGCCGCTCGCGCGCACCCGGTTGATCCGGGCGAGCAGGCTGGCGCGGAAGTCGGGCAGGTTGCAGGTGGAGCCGGTGACCGCCGCCGCGGCGCTCGCTGCCGGCGCCGTCGGCGGCGGCGCCGCGCTGGTCGCGGTCCCGCCCGCGGGTGAATCGCCGCCACCGCCGCACGACGCGATCAGGACGCAGAGGGCCGCCACGAGGACGCGCCGTGGAGAACATGCAAGAACGGAGAGGGAAGTCATCGGTCGAGGTTAGCAAGCGTCGCCGCCGCACAGGTAATCAGAGGTAAAAGGCCGGCATACTGAGTTCTCCGAGCGACGACGATGTACCTGCCCCGACACTTCGCCGAATCGCGCCCTCAGGTGCTGCGCGACTTCATCGCCCGGCACCCCCTCGGCTTGCTGGTGACGCAGAACCGCGACGGCGGCCTCGACGCCAACAGCGTTCCATTCTTCCTCGACGAGGGCGACGATGGCTCGCCGGGCGTGCTGCGCGCCCACGTCGCCCGCGCCAACCCGCTGTGGACGAGCGCGCGCGACGACGTCGATGCGCTCGTCGTTTTCCAGGGGCCTCAGGGCTACGTCTCGCCAGCCTGGTATCCGAGCAAGGCCGAGCACGGCAAGGTCGTGCCGACCTGGAACTACCTGATGGCGCAGGCGCGCGGGCGCTTGCGCGCGATCGACGACAAGGCCTGGCTGCGCGCCTTCGTCACGCGCCTGACCGACCATCACGAAGGCCGCCGGCCAGCACCCTGGGCGGTGACCGACGCGCCAGCCGACTTCGTCGATGCGACGCTCGGCGCCATCGTCGGCATCGAGATCGCGCTGACCTCGCTCGTCGGCAAATGGAAGGTGAGCCAGAACCGCTCTGCCGCCGACCGCGCCGGCGTCGTCGATGGCCTGCTGCGCGAGCACGACGACACCGCGCTCGCCGCCGAAGTGAGTGCGCCCGGCGGCGGCGCTTGAACGAAGCACCGCACAGGTGCGCGGCTTGCCTGTGCAGCCGATGACGAAGATCGATCGACCGAGGCGATCCGCACGCTGGCGAACAAGGCTCGCGAGCTGCGCTTTCGCCCTCGCGAGCGTCGCTGCCACGTCGAGCGTCGCCCGCGCGGCGCCGTTCGAAGATTCGATCGCCCAGCGCGTCCTCGCCTGTACCGGCTGCCACGGCCGCGAGGGTCGCGCCGCGCCCGACGGCTACTACCCGCGCATCGCCGGCAAGCCCGCCGGCTACCTGTTCAACCAG
Organism: Caldimonas sp.; assembly: GCA_039932815.1. Lineage (GTDB taxonomy): Bacteria > Pseudomonadota > Gammaproteobacteria > Burkholderiales > Burkholderiaceae_C > Schlegelella_A. The sequence goes on along the minus strand of JBDTPG010000086.1, from coordinate 6,967 downwards.
TTGCGGAATTTTCGCGACGAGCGGCGCCGCTACGAGCTGATGAATGGGCTGCTCGCACTGCTCGATGACGCCTATTTGCAGACGATCGCCGACCACTTCGCTTCGCTCGACCTGCCCTATCCGGCGCCGCTTGCGCCGGTGGGCTTGGCGGCGCTGCGCGAGGCCGGAGAAACGCTCGTGCGGCGCGGCGACCCTGCCCGCGGGCTGCCCGCATGCACCGACTGCCACGGCACGCAGATGACCGGCCGCGCGCCCTTCATCCCCGGGCTGCTCGGCCTGCCGCGCGACTACCTCAACGCCCAGCTCGGCGCCTGGCGCAGCGGTCAGCGACGCGCCTCGGCGCCGGATTGCATGGCGCAGATCGCGCGGCGGCTGTCGCTCGAGGACATCGGCGCCGTCTCGGCCTGGCTCGCGGCGCAGCCGGTTCCGGCCCATGCGGCGGCGACGATCGTGCCGCCCGCCACCGCCCTGCCGATCGCCTGCGGCGGGGTCGTCGCGTCGGCCGCCGCCGCGAGCGCGGCGGCACGATGAAGCTCGGCAAGGCCTCCATCGCGCTGGTCGTCGTAGCGACGGTCGTGCTGCTTGCCGCGATCTCGGTCGTCTGGCTGAATCGCGATGACGACGTCGGGCGCGCCGACCCCGCATCGTCGCCGGTCGGCGATGCGGTGCTGATCGCTCGCGGCGAGTACCTGGTCCGCGCGGGCAGCTGCTTCGGCTGCCACACCGAGCCCGGCGGCGCGCCGTACGCCGGCGGGCGCGCGATCGAGACGCCATTCGGCATCGTCCACGCGCCCAACCTGACCGCCGACGCGACCGGCCTGGCGGCATGGAGCAGCGACGACTTCTGGCGCGCGCTGCACAACGGCCGCTCGCGCGACGGGCGCCTGCTCTATCCGGCGTTTCCGTATCCGAACTACACCCGCCTGGCGCGCGCCGACGCTGACGCGATGTTCGCTTTCCTGAAGAGCTTGCCGCCAGTGGCGAGGAAGAACCGTCCTCATGCGCTGCCATTCCCGTTCGATCAGCAAACGGCGCTGGCGGTCTGGCGCGCTCTCTTCTTTCGACCGGCGCATTTCGTGGCCGACGATGCCAGGTCGCCGCAATGGAACCGCGGCGCCTACCTCGTCGAGACGCTCGGCCATTGCAATGCGTGCCACTCGCGCCGCAACGTCTTCGGCGCGACCGCCGGCCCGCTCGATCTCGCCGGCGGTCTGATCCCGATCCAGAACTGGTACGCGCCTTCGCTCAAGGACAACGGCGAAGCCGGCGTCGGCGATTGGCCGTTGCGCGAGGTCGTGGCCCTCCTGAAGAGCGGCGTGTCGGCGCGCGGCTCGGTGCAGGGGCCGATGGCCGAGGTGGTCGCGCGATCGACGCGGTTCCTGAGCGACGACGACCTCGAGTCGATGGCGACGTACCTGTCCAGCCTGTCGCCGGGCGGCACGACGCCACCCCGGGCTGCCGAGGCCGCCACCGCGTCCGCCGGCAACGCGCCGGGCGCCAAGCTCTATGCCGACCATTGCGCCGCGTGCCACGGCGAGCGCGGCGAGGGCGTGCCCGGCGCGTACCCGGCCCTGGCCGGCAATCGCGCGGTCGCGATCACGCCGCCCGCCAACATGGTCCACATCGTCCTGCGCGGCGGCTTCCCGCCGACGACGCCGGGCAACCCGCGCCCCTACGGCATGCCGCCGTTCGCGACGGTGCTGTCGGACCAACAGGTCGGCGAGCTGCTCACGTACTTGCGCGCTGCATGGGGACACGCAGCGCCCGGCGTGTCCACGCTCGACGTCAGCCGCTACCGCGGCGCGCGCTGACGGTCTCGAGACTCAGAACGGAATGTCGTCGTCCATGTCGCTGAAGCCCGACGACTTCGCCGCCGGCCGGTTCGCCGCCGCGGCCGCGGGCCGAGCCGCCGGCGCGGCGCGCTGGTAGCCGCCGCCTTCGTCGTCGCCGCTCGGCGCGCCGCCGCCCATGCCTTCGCGGCTGCCGAGCATCTGCATGTCGGTGGCGACGATCTCGGTGGTGTACTTCTCGACGCCGTCCTTGTCCTGCCACTTGCGCGTCTTCAGGCGCCCTTCGACGTACACCGAGCGGCCCTTCTTCAGGTACTCGCCGGCGATCTCGGCGAGCTTGTCGTAGAAGACGACGCGGTGCCACTCGGTCTCCTCGGACTTGTCACCCGATTCCTTGTTCTTCCAGCTGCGCGTCGTCGCGACGCTGACGTTGCAGACCGCGCTGCCGTTGGGCGTGTAGCGGACTTCGGGATCGCGGCCGAGGTTGCCGACGACGATGACTTTGTTGACCGAGGCCATGACGGCTCCTTGCTTCCTGGGTTGACAAGATTATGCGGCGCACCCCGCGTCGGCGCGCTCCCTCTTGGGAAGTCCCTCGAACGGCGGTGCGAGGGCAATCGCCGGTCGCTTACAGTGCTTCGACGATGAATGCCGAGACCTTGAGCGCGCCGCCGCGTGCCGCCGCCGACGCCGCACGCCGGGTGCTCGGCGAGGTGTTCGGCTACGCCGCCTTCCGCGGCGCCCAGGAAGACATCATCGATCACGTCGGCCACGGCGGCGACGCCCTCGTCCTGATGCCTACCGGCGGCGGCAAGAGCCTGTGCTACCAGGTACCTGCGATCGTGCGGCATCGCGCCGGCCAGGGCATCGCCGTCGTCGTCAGCCCGCTGATCGCGCTGATGCAGGACCAGGTCGCCGCGCTCGAGGAAGCGGGCGTCCATGCCGCTTTCCTCAATTCGACCCTCGACGGCGAGACGGCGGCGCGGATCGAGCGCGAGATGATGAGCGGCCGCCTCGTCCTTCTCTACGCCGCGCCCGAGCGCATCGCGACGCCGCGCATGCTGGCCCAGCTCGACTCGCTGCACGAGCGTGGCCTGTTGTCCATGTTCGCGATCGACGAGGCGCACTGCGTCAGCCAGTGGGGCCACGACTTCCGCGAGGACTACCTGAAGCTCTCGGTCCTGCACGAGCGCTTCCCCGACGTGCCGCGGATCGCCCTCACCGCGACCGCCGACGCGCTGACGCGCGCCGACATCGTCGAGCGGCTGGAGCTGGGCGAAGCGCGCGTCTTCGTCAGCAGCTTCGACCGGCCCAACATCCGCTATGCCGTCGTCGCCAAGGACAACGCGAAGGCGCAGTTGCTCGCCTTCCTGCGCGACGAGCACGAGGGCGAGGCGGGCATCGTCTATTGCCAGTCGCGCAAGAAGGTCGACGAGATCGCGGCCTGGCTCAACGACGAGGGCATCACCGCGCTGCCGTACCACGCCGGCCTCGAAGCCGACGTCCGCCAGCGCAACCAGAACCGGTTCGTCCGCGAGGACGGCATCGTCATGGTCGCGACGATCGCCTTCGGCATGGGCATCGACAAGCCCGACGTGCGTTTCGTCGCCCACCTCGACCTGCCGAAGAACATCGAGGGCTACTACCAGGAGACCGGCCGCGCCGGCCGCGACGGCCTGCCCGCCGACGCGTGGATGGCCTACGGCCTTGCCGACGTCGTCAACCAGCGCCGGATGATCGAGGAGAGCCCGGCCGGCGAAGAGTTCAAGCGCGCCCAGCGCGGCAAGCTTGCCGCCCTGCTCGCCCTGGCCGAAGCGCACGATTGCCGGCGCGTCCGCCTGCTCGCCTACTTCGACGAGGCGAGCCTGCCGTGCGGGCCGCTCGCTTCGCAGAACGCCTGCGACAACTGTCGCGCGCCGCCCGCCACCTGGAATGCGACCGAGGCGTCGCGGATGGCGCTCTCCGGCGTGTACCGCTTTCAGCAGGCCGGCGGCCCGAGCTTCGGCGCCGGTCACCTGATCGACGTGCTGCGCGGCAAGTCCACCGACAAGGTCGCGCAGTTCGGCCACGAGCGCCTCAGCACCTTCGGCATCGGCGCCGCCGTGAGCGAGGTGCAGTGGCGCGCGGTGCTGCGCCAGCTGATCGCTCTCGGCCATCTGCAGACCGAGAGCGAGTACCAGACGCTCGCGCTCACCGAAAGCTCGCGCGCGGTGCTGCGCGGCGAAGTGCCGTTGCTGTTGCGCGAGGACAGCGCCGCGACGCCCCGGGGCAAGGGGTCGAGAACGCGCGCCGCCCGCGGCGCGGCCAAGCCGCCGCCACGGCCGCTCGATGCCGCGGCGCTCGAGCGCTTCGCCGCACTCAAGGCCTGGCGCGGCGAGATCGCGCGCGCGCACAACCTGCCGGCCTACGTCGTCTTCCACGACGCGACGCTCGCCGAGATGGCCGACCTGCGCCCGGAGTCGCTCGACGCGCTGGCCGGGATCAGCGGCGTCGGCGACAGGAAGCTCGCCGCCTACGGTGACCAGATCCTGACCTTGCTGCGCGACGGCTGACCGACTCCGCGGCTTCACCCCGCCCGAGGCCGTCGACCGTATCAGTGTCGAATGAGGCAGACTGCCGGCGCGCCATGGCCACCCCCGATCCGAGCGACGACGCACTGATGAAAGCCTACGCGGCGGGCGATGCCGCCGCCTTCGAGCAGCTGTACCGCCGTCATCAGGCGCCGCTGTATCGCTTCGTGCGCCGCCTGCTCGGCGCGCCGCTCTCGGCGCAGACCGACGAAGTGTTCCAGGACACTTGGTTGCGCGTCGTCAACGCGCGCGACCGCTGGGAGCCGCAGGGCGCGACGTTTCGCACCTGGCTGTTCACCCTCGCCCACCATCGCGTCATCGATCTCCTGCGTCGCAGCGGCCGCGAAGTCTCGGTCGACGCGTTCGAGGGCGAAGGCGACGAACCGTGGCAGCCCGAGGCCGCCGCCTGGCAGCACTGGCCGGCACCCGCCGGTGCCGCGCCGCAAGGCGACGAGCTCGCGTTCTGGCGTCGTGCCGGCGAGAAGCTGCTCGATTGCCTCGAGCAGCTGCCCTTGCCTCAGCGCAGCGCCTTCCTGCTCCATCACGACGACGGGTTGACGCTCGACGAGGTCGCGCGCGCGCTCGAGGTCGGCTTCGAAACCGCGAAGACGCGCCTGCGTTACGCGATGAGCAAGCTGCGCACGTGCATGGGCGCGTACCTCGAGCCCGTCGGCGGCGGGAGGATGCGATGAACGACGCGGAGCGCGACGCCTGGCTGCGCGAAGCGCTGCGCCACGCACCCGATTCCGACGCACTGCCACCGGCCGGCGTCAGCGAAGCGATCCTGGCGAAAGCGCGCGCGGCCGCGCGCATCGTGGCGCCCACGCCGCGGCGCGGGACTTCGCGCAGCGCCCCTTCGAACGCCTTGGCCGACCTCTGGGCCTGGCTGGCCCGCCCGCCGGTGGCCGCGGGCTTCGCCAGCGTGATGGCAGCGACCCTCGTCGGCCTGATGTGGTGGGATCGGCCGATGGACGAGGCCATGCCGCGTGCTCCGGCGCCCACGCGCGCAGAGGACGCGGCTCGGCCGCCCGTCGCCTCGCCGACGCCGGAGACGGTGGCTCCTCCGGCCGCGCCGCCCGCGACGACACCCGAGCAGAAAGTGGCGCCGGATGCCAAGGTCATCGACCCGGGGCCAGCGCCGGCCAGGCGCAGTGTCGAATCGCTCGCGAAAGAGCACGCGTCGAAGGCGGCGGCGAAGAACGAGGCGCCGACGCCCTTCCCATCGAAGGAAATGCTGCGCGACGCCCCGGCGGAGCGCCAGTCGCCCGGGTCGGCAGCGACCGACGCCGCCAAGAAGGACGTGAACGCCGACCGGTCGCGTGCCGCCGATGCGCTGGCACGCGCACCCGACCGTCCGTCGACGCAGCCGGGCGCGCCGCCTCCGCTGGCCGGCGGACGGCTTCGCGCCGATGAAGGTCGGACCGCTGCGCCCACCGACAGCGAGACGGCGAAGTCGAAAAGCCTCGGCGGCGCCGCTTCGCCTGCACCGGCAACCGCACCTTCCCCCGCGCTCGCGCCGCTTCCCGCACCAGCGCGCGACAACGCGGCGGCCGCGCCGCTCGACGATCGCCTGAAGCGCCAGCGCGCGATCAGCGAGCTGCGCGAAAAGGAGGGCGCCGGTTTCGCGTCGTCCGTCCCCGCGCCGAGCGTGACCACCGCGACGCCGTTTCGGCAGGAGCCCGAACGCACCCGTCCGGAAGCCGCTGCGCAAGCCGGCGCGATGAAGCCGGCCGGCGCGGCGACGCAGACCGTGCCGCTGGCGCGGATCCTCGCCGCGATCGCCGCCGAGCCGGAGCGCTGGTCCCGGCAGACCGCGACGGGCCAGACCGTCGCGCTCGACGCCGACTGGCGCGCCTGGCTCGTCGAGCTCGACGCCGCGGCGGCGGGCCGCTGGCGCCCGCTCGCCGTCGGCGCCGCAGCCGGCGTGGCGGCGAACGACAGCGCGACGACCGTTCGCCTGGTCGCCGCCGGCCGGGTCGCAGCGATCGTGCGCATCGACGGCTCGAGCGCGGAGGTCGACGCCTCACCTGGCACCGGCTCCGATCGCTGGCTGGCTGACCTCGCTTCGGCCCCGGCCGAGCGGTTGCGCAGCACCGCACGACGCCTCGCGCCCTGAGCCGCGCCGGGTGGCGTGGCTCGCAGCAGCGAGGGACGCGCCGTTATCATGCTCGGTTCGCCTGCCGCCGCCGATGCCTCCTTCTTCCCATGCCACGATCAGCCGCCCGCGCGAGCGACGTGAGCCGGCGGCAGCCGAGGTCGGCACGGCGCTGATCCGGGTCCGCGGCGCACGCACGCACAACCTCAAGAACATCGACCTCGACATCCCGAGGAACCGGCTCGTCGTCATCACCGGCCTGTCGGGGTCGGGCAAGTCGAGCCTGGCCTTCGACACGCTGTACGCCGAGGGCCAGCGCCGCTACGTCGAGAGCCTGTCGGCGTACGCGCGCCAGTTCCTGCAGCTGATGGACAAGCCCGACGTCGACGTCATCGAGGGCCTGTCGCCGGCGATCTCGATCGAGCAGAAGGCGACTTCGCACAACCCGCGCTCGACCGTCGGCACGGTCACCGAGATCCACGACTACCTGCGCCTGCTGTTCGCGCGCGCCG
>JBDTPG010000085.1:0-10528 GCA_039932815.1 Caldimonas sp. | reverse complement strand
GCCTTCGGCTACATGATGGCGCTGATGCAGGTGCCGGCGCGGGCGACCCAGTTCTTCGTCGCCGTCGCCAGCAACAAGTACGAGCTGCTGATGATGATCAACATCCTGCTCATCCTGCTCGGCACCTTCATGGACATGGCGCCGATGATCCTGATCTGCACGCCGATCCTGCTGCCGGTGATCCTCAAGTTCGGCATCGACCCGGTCCACTTCGGCATGATCCTGCTCGTCAACTCCGGCATCGGCCTGATCACGCCGCCGGTCGGGCCGACGCTCTTCGTCGGCTGCGCGATCGGCAAGGTGACGATGGAGGAGGTCTCGCGCGAGCTCTGGCCGTTCTACGGCGCGATGTGCGCGGCTCTCCTCGTCGTCACCTACGTGCCGGCGTTGTCGTTGTGGCTGCCGCACCTGCTGGCGCGCTGACCGCAGCGGCGCGGCGGCGCGCGAACTCGCGGAACCAGGCGACGCTGTCGGCGTTCGTCATGGCGTCGAGCTTGAACACGTCGCCCGCCTCGGCGCCGAGGAGCAGCTTCTTGACCGGCAGCTCCATCTTCTTGCCCGAGAGCGTGCGCGGCAGCGCGCCCAGCTGGAAGATCTCGTTCGGCACGTGGCGCGGCGAGAGCGCCGCCTTGATCACGTCCTTGAGGCGACGATCGAGTGCAGCATCGAGCACGACGCCTTCGCGCAGCACGACGAAGAGCGGCATGTAGCTTTCGCGACCGAGGTACTCGAGGTCGACGACGAGGCTGTCGAGCACCTCGGGCAGCGCCTCGACGGCGCGGTAGAGCTCGGCGGTGCCCATGCGGATGCCGTGCCGGTTGATGGTCGCGTCGCTGCGACCGTAGATGATCGCGCCGCCGTCTCGCGTGATGCGCAGCCAGTCGCCATGGCGCCAGATCCCGGGATACATGTCGAAGTAGCTGTCGTGCAAACGCCGACCGTCCGGGCCGGGCGGGTCGTCGCCCCAGAAATAGAGCGGCATCGATGGCATCGGCCGGGTGCAGACGAGCTCGCCAACCTCGTCGACGAGCGAGCGCGCGCGCCCGTCCGCGCCGGGCTCTGACCAGGCCTCGACCGCTGCGCCGAGGCAACGGCACTGCATCTCGCCGTCGATCAGCGGCAGCGTGCGCAGGCCCGCGAGAAAGCTGCCGGCGAAGTCGGTGCCGCCCGCGACCGACGTCAGCCAGATGCCGGTGCCGTCGACGCTCGGCACGTGCTCGCGCACCCAGCGATAGCTCTCGATCGCGAGCGGCGATCCGGTCGAGCCGAGCGCGCGCAGGCGTGACAGGTCGCCGACGCTCGCCGGTTCGATGCCGGCCTTCTCGCAGCTCGCGTAGAAGGCCGCGCCGGCGCCGAAGAAGGTCGCGCCGGTGGCGGCGACGAAACGCCAGAGCGTCGTCCAGTCGGCCTCACGCGCCGCACCGGCGAGACCGCTCTTCGGCCCGGCGGGGCTGCCGTCGTAGAGGCAGATCGTCGTGCCGCCGAGCAAGGCCGAGATCTGCAGGTTCCACATGATCCAGCCGGTCGAGCTGTACCAGTGGAAGCGATCGCCGCCGCCAACGCTCGGCCCGACGTCGTTGTGGAAGGTCGCGAACTTGAGCGACTCGAGCATGATGCCGCCGTGCCCGTGGACGATCGCCTTCGGCAGCCCGGTCGTGCCGCTCGAGTAGACGATCCAGAGCGGGTGCTCGAACGGCAGCGGCCGCGGCGCAACCGCCCCGCCGCCGGCGACGATCGCATCGAAGTCGTGGACGCGGCGCTCGCTCGAAGCAAGCCGGGACGCGTCGGCCGCCGGATCGAGACCGCGCCAGACGACGACGTGGCGGACGCTCGGCAGCTCGGCGACGACTTCGCGCAGCAGCGCCATGCGGTCGTGGGCGACGCCGCCGTAGCGGTAGCCGTCGCAGGCGATCAGCACCTTGGGCGCGATCTGGCGAAAGCGGTCGAGGACGGCGAGCGGACCCATGTCGGCCGAGCACACCGACCAGATCGCGCCGAGGCTCGCGCAGGCGAGGAAGGCGACCGCCGTCTGCGGCGTGTTCGGCATGAAGGCGACGACGCGGTCGCCGGGCACCACGCCCATCGCATCGAGCGCGGCCGCCATCGCGCCGACCTGGCGGCGCAGCTCGGGCCAGGCGATCTCGATGCTGCGGCCGGCGAGCTGCATCCGTTCGTCGCGAAAGACGATCGCCGGATGGCCGGCCGCGTGGGCGGTATCGGCGTGGCTGAAGACGCGCTCGGCGTAGTTCACGTGTGCGCCGGGGAACCAGCGCGCGCCGGGCATCTTCTCCTCGACCAGGACGGCCGAGTGCGGCGTCGGCGAAGCGATGCCGAAGTAATCCCAGATCGACTGCCAGAACGCGCGCAGGTCGGAGCACGACCAGCGCCAGAGTCGGTCGTAGCCCTGATTCGTCGTCGCGTCGAAGTCGAGGCCGCGCTTCTCGCGCAGCCAGCGCGTGTAGCGCAGGATCTGCGGCTCGGGCATGTTCAAGCAGCCGCTCTGTTCAGGCGAGCGCCTTCGCCCGCATCGCGCCGTCGACCTCGATGTAGTGCCAGGACTGGTTGCGGAAGAACGGCTGCCGGTAGCCGGCGATCCAGGGCCGCGAGAAGTCGCTGTAGACGCGGTGCACGTGGATCCGGTAGGGCATGTAGGCGACGACGAGCTCGCTCGCCTTGCGGAACAACGCGAGGCGCTCGGGACCGTCGGGAAGGTCGAGCATGCGGCGGTAGATCGCGTCGAAGGCGGGCATCTTGAAGCGAGCAATGTTGGCCTGGCCGATCGACTCCCCGTACATGTACGACAGCAACCCCTGTCCGTCGGGGTCGGTCGCCGTGCTGCCGAGGAACCACATCTGCAGCTTGCCGGCCCGTGCCTGCTTCATGTGCTCCGCCCATTGCGCGATCTCGAACACCATGCGCACGCCGATGGCGGCCATGCTGCGCTGCCAGTTCTCGCTGTACTGGCGGTAGATCTGCTCGGTCTCGGTCGACATCGTCAGAACGAGCGGCGAGCCGTCCGGCAGCTCGCGCCAGCCGTCGCCGTTGCGGTCGACGTAGCCGTAGATGTCGAGCAGCGCCTTCGCGCGCGCCACGTCGTGGGCGCCGTTGGCGGTGCGCAAGGCAAGATCGAAGCCGTAGGTGCCGGGCGCCATCGGCGCTTGCGCCCGGATCGCCTGGCCGCGCCGGATGATCCGGATCTCGTACTCGATGTCGTAGGCGAGCTGGACGGCGCGTCGCAACGCCACCTTCTCCGGCGTGTAGCCGCCGACGACGTGATCCTCCATGTTGAAGTACGACATGGCGACGTCCGGGTTCAGGTAGCGCTGCAGCCGGATGCCCTGCTTCGCGAGATTCGGAGCGAGCTTGCCGTTCGGCGCGGCCAGCGGCGCCAGCTCGGGCGGAACGCGCGCGAAGTCGGCCTGCCCGTTGAGAAAGCTCAGCCAGCGCGGCTGGTTCTCCTGGACGACCGCGATCTCGACCCCGTCGTTGAGCGGCAGGCGGCGTCCGTTGAGGCGCTTCGCCCATGCCTGGCCCTCGGCGTCGTCGGCCGCTGGAATGCTCTCGAACCGGACGTCGCGGTACACCGGATTGCGCTCGAGGACGATGCGCGAGCTCCGGCGCCACGACTTCAACCGATACGGGCCGGTGCCGACCGGATGGCCCATGAGGTCGTCGCGATGCGCTTCGATCGCCTCGCGCGCCACGGCCACGTAGCTCGTCGAGGCCAGGGTCGCCGTGAAGCGCGGGCGCGGCTTGGCGAGCTTGAACTGCAGCGTGTACCGATCGAGCGCGCGCAGGCCCTCGGCGACGCTGTCGTAGTCGAACGGTGCCTTGTCGCGCAACGCTTGCGCCCGGATCTCCTCGAGCCCGAGGATGCCGTCTTCGCCGAGCGAGGAGTAAGCCGGGCTCTTCAACGCCGGGTCGTAGATGCGCTTGAAGGAGTAGACATAGTCGGCGGCAACGAGCTCGCGCGGGAGCCCCTTGAACGCCGGATCGTCGGCGAAGAGGACGCCGCGCCGCAGGCGCACCGTCCAGGTGGTGAAGTCGGGCGACGACTCCGGCATCGACTGCGCGGTCAACGGCACGAGACGCACCGGAATCGCGAGCGGGTCGTAGCCGAGCATCGCCTCGAAAAGGTGGGCGATGACGCGGTGCGAATAGAGATCGCTCACTTGGGCCGGATCGAAGCCGGTCTCGGCGGATTCGAACAGGACGCGCAGCACGTTGGCGTCTGCCGGCAGCTCGCTCGCGTCATCGGCCCGGACCGGCACCGAGTGCGCCGCCGCGAGAAAGCCCGCGCCGCCGAGCGCGAAGCGACGCCGGTCGATGCCGTGCGCCATCGTCTCAGCCCTTCTTGGCGGCGTTGCCGGCGCCGTCGTCGATGTCGACGTACTGCCACCAGTCCTGCCAGAAGACGGGGCGGCGGTAGCCGATGACGCGCTTTTGCGTCATGTCGAGCGAGACACGATTGATGACGAACTTGTACGGCATGTAGGCGACGGCGAGGCGCTCGGCCTCGCGGAAGACCGCCAGCCGCTCGGGACCGTCTGGAAGGGTCTGGAGGCGGTCGTAGAGCTTGTCCATCGCCGGCAGGCGGAACCGCCCCATGTTCTGGCCGCCAATCTGCCGGCTGTCGTAGCGCTGGAAGCCGCCCTCCGAATCCGGCGCGGCCGACGAGCCGCCTACCGACCAGACCTGGTACTTGCCGGCGCGCGCCGCCTTCAGGTTCTCGGGCCATTGCGCGACCGCGAGCTCGATCCGGATGCCGAGCACGCGCATGCACTTGTCGAAGACCTCCGCGATCTTGCGGTCGCGTGCCTGCCCTTGCGTCGAGATGCGCAACAGGAGCGGTGAGCCGTCGGGCCGCTCGCGCCAGCCGTCGCCGTTCTTGTCGACGAAGCCGTACAGGTCGAGCAGCGCACGGGCACGCGCCGGGTCGTAGTCGCCGAACTCGGTCTTCTGCTTCGGGTCGAAGGCCGTCGTGTTCGGAAGCGTCGGACCTTGAGCCACCGCACCGAGGCCGTTGTAGGCGTAGTCGATGATCTTCCTCGAGTCGAGGCCCAGGCCGATCGCGCGGCGCAGGGCGACTTGGGCCGGGCTGTAGCCGCCGATCACCGGATCCTCCATGTTGAACAGGTAGTAATTGCTCGCCGCCTCGACGACCGGATAGCCGTGGATCCCCTTCTTCGCGAGATTGGGCGCGACCTTGCCGTTCGGCATCGCCTGCGGCGCGAACTGGTAGCCGACCCGGTAGGCGACGTCGGCCTCGCCGTTGACGAACGACAGCCAGCGCGGCTGCTCCTCCTCGATGATCGAGATCTCGACGCGGTCGACCATCGGCAGGCGGCGCCCCTTGAAGCGAGCGACCAGAGCCTGGCCCTCGGCGTCGTCGGCAGCAGGCTGGGCGTCGTAGAACATCTCGCGGAAGTCGGGGTTCTTCTCGAGCGCGAGGAACGAGCTGCGCCGCCACTGGACGAGCTTGAACGGCCCGGTACCGACCGGGTGCCCCTCGGCTTCTGCGCCGTAGAACTCGATCACCTCGCGGGCGACGGCGCCGTAGAGATCGCCGCCGGCGAGGGTCTGGTCGAAGCGCGGCCTCGGCTCCATCAACGTGAAGCGGATCGTGTAGCGGTCGATGGCGCGGATGCCTTCGATCTCCTTGTCGTAGTCGAACGGCTTCTTCTCGGCGAGGGCGCGCTGGCGCACCTCGGGAAGGCCGGTATAGCCTTCGGTCTCCATGCCGGACCAGACGGGGCTCTTATTCGCCGGATCGGCGAAGCGTTTCCACGAGTAGACGTAGTCCTGGGCGACGAGCTCGCGCCGCTTGCCCTTGAACGCGGGGTCATCGGCGAAGAAGATGCCCGGGCGAACGCGAGCCGTCCAGACCCGATAGTCGTCCGAGTGCTGCGGCATGCCGTCGGCAGTGAGCGGCCTGATCTTCACCGGCCGCGCCAGGTGGTCGTAGGTGTAGAGGCCCTCGAAGATGTGCGGCGTCAGGGTACGCGAATAGAGGTCGTTGATCTTGGCCGGGTCGAGGGTGGTCTCGGCGACCTCGAACGCATATCTCAGAACCTTGGGCGCGACCGGCGTGCCGACGCCGTCGTCCGCAGCCCAGGACAGATGCGGAGCGAACGCGCCCGCTGCGGCGGCGCCGACGACTCTTCGACGTGAGATCCCCATGGCGTCACTCCTCGTTGTGGTCGTGTGTCGTACTCATCGGGTTCGCCTCGCCTTCTCCGCCGGGTCGATGTCGACGTAGCGCCAGAACTCGCGCAGGAAGACGTTGCGGTGATAGCCGACCACCCACGGGTGGGCAAGGTCGGTCCAGATGCGGTGCACGTGCGCCTTGTACGGCATGTAGGCGACCAGGATTTCCTTCATGCGCGTCATGACCTGCAGTCGCTCCGGGCCATTGGGCAGCGAGCGCTGCACTTGGAACAGGCGGTTGTATTCGGCCAGGTCGAAGCGGGCGTGATTGGCCTGACCCTTCTCCGGCCCGTCGCCGAGGACGAGAAAGTCTTCGCCGTCCGGGCCGGCGCTCCAGGCGACGCCCCACATCATCAGCTTGCCCGCGCGCGACGCTTTCAGGTTCTCCGGCCATTGCGCCGTCTTGAAGACCATGCGCACGCCGATGGCGTCCATGTTCTTCTTCCACTGGGTGATGAGCTGGCGGTTGAGGTCGTCCGGTTGGGTCGCGTACTCCAGCACGAGCGGCGATCCGTCCGGCCGGTCGCGCCAGCCGTCGCCGTCGCGGTCGACGTAGCCGTAGAGATCGAGCAGCGCCTGCGCCTTGGCGCGGTCGAAGGTGCCCATTTCGCTGCGGAAATCGAGGTCGTAGCCGTACAGCCCGGGCGCCATGAGCGACTGCGCCGGGATCGCCTGACCGCGCCGGACGACGCGAATCTCCTCCTCGACGTTGACCGCCATGGCGATGGCCCGACGCAGCGCGACCTTCTCGACGCTGTAGCCGCCGACCACCGGGTTCTCCATCGCGAAATACGACATCGATGCGTCGTTGCGCAGATAGCGCACCTCGTAGATGCCCTGCTTGGCCAGGTTCGGCGCGACCTTGTTGTTCGGGATCGCGGTGTACGTGAAGTCCTCGGGAACCTGCTCGATGACATCCATCTCGCGATTGACGAACGACAGCCAGCGCGGCTGCGGCTGTTCGATCACGCTCACTTCGATGCGGTCGACCATCGGCAGCTTGCGCCCGGCGAGCCGCTTCGCCGCGTTCTGGGCGACGGGATCGCCGGCCGGCGCTTCCTCTTGGTAGAACACGTCTCGGTAGCTCGGGTTCTTCTCGAAAGCGATCTTCGAGCTGCGCCGCCACTCCGCGAGCCGGTAGGGACCGGTGCCGACCGGGTGTTCCATGATCTTGTCGCCGTAGAACTCGACCACCTCGCGTGCCAGCGCGCCGGTGATCGCGGGATCGGTCAACTGATCGGTGAAGCGCGGGTTCGGTTCCGCGAGCTTGAACTGGATCGTGTAGCGGTCGACAGCGCGCATGCCTTCGACCGGGGCGTCGTAGTCGAACGGCTTGTTCTCGCGCAAGGAGGCCTGACGCACCTCGTCGAGGCCGACGAATCGATTGTTGTTGAGGCCCTGGTACCTCGGGCTCTTCCAGCGCGGATCGAAATGGCGCTTGATCGAATACACGTAGTCGAGCGCGGTCAACTCGCGCCGGGCGCCCTTGAATGCGGGGTCGTCGTTGAAGTAGATCCCGGGCCGAATGCGGATCGTGTAGGTCTTGAAGTCGGCCGAGACTTCCGGGAGCGCGATCGCCGTGTTCGGCCTGATGCGGACCGGGCGCGCGAGAAACTCGTACTCGTAGAGCGCGTCCAGCATGTTGGCGACGAGCGTGGCCGAGTAGAGGTCCGAGATCTGCGCCGGATCGAACCCCGTTTCGGCGACGCGCATCGCGTAGCGCAGCACCTTCGGCGCCGCGCTTGCCGGTGCTGCCGGCGCCTCGGCACCCACCGGCGCCACCGCGACCGCGAGCACGAGAGCGGCCGCGAGAGCGCGCGGGCCGGCACGCCCGACGGCGGGAGCAAGGAAACGAGCGGAGGGTTTCACGGGCGGTGTCGACGGCGTCGTCGGGGCGGGCGCCTCAGCGCGAAGGCGCCGCGAGAGGCGAGTGTAGGCGTGGCCCGCGCCTTGCGTCGGCCCGGGCAAATGCCGTTGGGAAGAGCCCTGCCGAGGCCCTAGACTCGCGGCGCGCTCCCTCGGGAGCCGACGGGCGGGCGTGTCACGAGCACGGCATCCGCAGCAAGACTGACTTCGACGAGGAGTGCTCCGGCGATGGCCGCCTATCTCATACGACGCCTGTGGCAGATGGTGCCGACGCTGTTCGGCGTCGTCCTGCTCGTCTTCCTCCTCTTCAAGGGATTCGGCGGCGATCCGGCCGAGATCCTCGCCGGCCTCAACGCGACGCAGGCGCAGGTCGACGCGATCCGCCAGCAGCTCGGCCTGAACGAGCCGCTCTGGACCCAGTTCTGGATCTTCATCAAGCAGATCGTCACCTTCGACTGGGGCCGCAGCTGGGCGACCAACGAATCGGTCGCCAATCTGTTCGCGACGCGGCTACCGGCGACGTTGACGGTGATGGTGCCGATCCTGATCCTCGACACCGTGCTCGCGATCCCGTTCGCACTCGGCGTGGCCTACGTGCGCGGCTCGCTGACCGACCGCACCATCATGGTCGCGACGACGGTGGCGCTGTCGATCTCCTTCCTGGTCTACGTGCTGATCGGCCAGTACGTGTTCGCCTTCCAGCTGGGCCTGTTCCCGGTGCAGGGCTGGAGCGACAGCCTGGCGACCAACCTGCGCCAGTACGTGCCGCTGCCGGTGATGCTCGCCGTCGCCGTCTCGCTGGCGCCGACGACGCGGCTCTATCGCACGTTCTTCCTCGACGAGATCGGCCACGACTACGTTCGGACGGCGCGCGCCAAGGGGCTGACCGAGAACGTCATCATGCTCAAGCACGTGCTGCGCAACGCGATGATCCCGATCCTGACCAACGTCGCGGTCGCCCTGCCCGGCATCTTCGTCGGCTCGTTCCTGATCGAGGTGTTCTTCTCGATCCCCGGCCTCGGCCGCGAGATCCTGCTCGCCGTCAACCGCAGCGACTATCCGGTGATCCAGGCGTTCGCGATCTACATCGCCGTGATCACGATGGTCGTCAACCTGCTGACCGACGTTCTCTACAAGCTGGTCGACCCTCGGGTGGTGCTGTCATGAGCGGCCGGGCCGCTCCCAAGGCGAATACCGCAGTCCGCAGCACGGAGGTCCGGCGGTGAGCGCGGTCATCGACGCGCCCATCCCGGCGGCGCCGCCGGTGCGCCGCTCCGCCGGCGTCTGGTCGGCGGCGGCGCGGCGCTTCCGCAGCGATCGCGTCGGCGTTTTCTCGCTCGTCGTCGTCGTGTTGTTCCTGCTGGTCGTCGTGAGCGCTGCCGTCGGCCTGATCGCCGGCGACTGGCAGACCGAGCGCGGCGTGCCCGACGCGCCGCCGACCTTCGTCGGCCCGGCCGCGCCGACGGAAAGCATCGCCGCGGCCGCGCCGACCGGCCCGAACGTCGACATCTCGGCGGTCGACCCGCTCGCGCCACGCTACAAGGAGTGGGCCGAAGCCGCCAAGAAGTACCAGACCACCGAGAGCGTCAAGGCTTCGACATTGCCCTTCGGCGGCGACCGCCTCGGCCGCGATGTCCTCGCCAAGGCGATCAAGGGCGCCCAAGTCTCGATCCTGGTCGGCGTGTGCGCGGCCTTGCTGGCGACGACGATCGGCACGCTCCTCGGCGCCGCCGCGGGCTTCTTCGGCGGCAAGGTCGGCGATCTGCTCGAATGGGTCTACAACGTCTTCACCGCCGTGCCGAGCATCCTGCTGATCTTCGCCTTCGCGGCGGTGTTCGGGCGAGGCGTCGGCCCGGTCGTGCTGATCCTCGGCCTCGCCGGCTGGACCGGCATCTACCGGCTGGTGCGCGCCGAGTTCCTGAAGCACGTGGTACGCGACTACGTGCGCTCCGCCGAGGCGATCGGCGCCAGCAACCTGTCGCGCATGTTCCGCCACATCCTGCCCAACGTCAGCCACGTGATCCTGGTGCAGCTGTCGATCCTCGTCGTCTCCTTCATCAAGTCGGAAGTGATCCTGTCGTACCTCGGCCTGGGCGTCCGGGTCGACCAGGTCTCCTGGGGAACCATGCTGGCCGAGGCGCAGAGCGACCTGATCCTCGGCCACTGGTGGCAGCTCGCCGCGGCGACGCTCTTCATGGCGATCTTCGTCACCGCCTTCTCGCTCATGACCGACGCCTTGCGCGACGCCCTCGATCCCAAGCTGCGGGGCCTCGAATGAGCGCGGTCCGCTCGCCGGCGGCCGCCGGCTCCCTTCTCCTCTCGATCGCCGACCTGCGCGTCTCCTTCCGCATGGGCCGCGAAGACGGCGTCATGCGCCGCGTCGACGCGGTCAGGGGCGTCAGCTTCGACCTGCCCGAGAACACGACCGTCGCGCTCGTCGGCGAGTCGGGCTCGG
>JBDTPG010000084.1:0-10543 GCA_039932815.1 Caldimonas sp. | reverse complement strand
GCCGTCTTGATCAGCGAGATCCGGGTCCGGTAGTACGTGTACCAGATGGCGAAGTTCTCTTTCTGGGCGGCGGACTGGGCCGAGACGTCGACCTTGGTCCAAGTGCCTCCGCCGGGCGTGGCATTGGTCGCGCCGATGTCGACCTGCGTGCACGGGGCGGTCGCGAAGCTCAGCGTCTCCGGGCCGGTGTAGACGAAGTAGTAGCCGGCCTGCGGCGTATCCGGGAACGGCGAAGGAACCTCGAGGGTTGCCGGGTCGTACGCGACGAACTCGGAATTGAGATTGGTGATCCGCAGGTCGGGGACGGCGTAGTAGCTGCCGAAACCCGCGTAGGGGGCCGCGCCGAACGTCGGCAGGGCCAGGGGGTTTCCGTCGTACGCCTTCGGCCGCTGATAGGTCTGGGCGGGGTTGTAGTAGAGCGTGTTGCACTGCGACGACTTGTAGCCGACGCTGGTCGCCCCCATCAGCGTTTCGACCTCGTCGGGCATGTGGGTTCGGGCCATCGAGCCGGAAGCATCCATCAACAGCATCACGTTGGGCTTCACGAGCGCGGCCGTCGTCGACGGGACGGGCACGTTCGCGATGTCGGTCACGGCGCCGTGGCTCATCGAGCCGAGCGACATCGCCAGCGCGGCGGCCACGCCTCGCGCGCCGAAACGGCGAGGTGCTAAGGGGTGCGCGGCGTTGTTCATGATGTATCTCTTTTTCGGCCGGAGGGCGCCGTTACTGAACCAGAACCTGGGTGTAGCTGATCGTGTTGCGGGGCCCGTCGACGCGGGTCGTGATGCGGAAGAACGGCTTGGTCGTGGTTCCCGGCAGGACGCCCGGGTAGCTGGCGCCGCTGTGCGACTCGCCGGCGTTGAGGACGGGCGAATCCGCACACTTCTGGGCTGGAGCGAGGGCACTCAGGTTCGGCGTCTCGCAGAGCCGGTGGATGATGAAGCGTGTCGTATTGCCGGTCTGGGCCTGGTCGTCGACGAGCGTCTTCGCCTGACCGGCCCAATTGAAGGCGGTCGGATCGACGACGGCCCCCCAGCTCGACAGGTAGCCGTCGGCCACCGAGTCCGTCGCGGTGATCGCGTAGTTCAGGACGATCCATCTGTTCGCGAACTCGGTGCCGCGGTCGGCGACCGACGTCGCGTTTTCCTTGAAGGCGACGTTGCCGGCGATCGACGTCCCGACGCCCATCTGGCGCAGCAGGGCCAGGCCCGCCAGCGTCATGATGATGAGGACGATGAGGGCGACGAAGAGGACCACGCCCTGCTGATGGCGCGACGACTTCATTCCGTCGCCCCCCAGATCATGTTGCGCAAGGGGATGACGCGCTCGTAGACGCGATAGCGGTAATAGCGCCAGTTGTTCGGGTTGGCGGTCAGGTCGTCGAAGGAATCGGCGCTGCCGTCGACGTTCGTCATCAGGAACTTGCGCGTGACATCGGCGAAGTAGTACGGGTTGGCCGCGGTCGGGGTGACGGCGAGAACGCCGCTCGCCGCGCCCGCGTCGCCGTTGCGCTCGTACTGCCGGCTGCGCACCAGGACGGCGACGCGGATCGCGAGCAATTGGCGCCAGTCGGCTGGCGCGACCGCCGTCCATTCGCCCGGCGCGACGACGCCGTCGTTGTCGGCGTCGATCCCGTATTCGGCCTTGAGATTGACGACGCCGTCGGCGATCTGCATCGGCACCCCCGCGTGGATCACGTCGGTGCGCGTGAGGATGCGATTGCCCTGGATGCTCCAGACGTCGAGCCGCGGCTGCGGGCCGAGGTTGTACATCGTGCCGGACGTGACGACCGGCGCCGACGCGCCGCTGAAGCGCGGCGCCGCGGCCGGCGCCGAAGCGGGTGCGTAGTAGCTCGTGTATGCGGTCGTGCTGTGCTCGACCGTGTAGCCGTCGGGGAGGTCGTCCTTGTTGATCTCGATCAACTGGCAAGTGGCCGTTCCGGCGGAAGCGGCTGCGTTGACCGCCACGACCGCGAGGTCGCCGGCCTTGAAACCGGCGCGGCGGCGCAGCTTCTTGGTCGTCGCCGAGGAGTCGGTGAAGCTGCCTTCGGCGCCGTAGAACGACGAATCGCCGTACAGAACGCTGATGGTGTCGGGCGCTCCGCCCGCACTCGCGGCGATGGCGACCGGCCGCAGGCCGAAGTTGAAGTTGCGCAACGGCGCGTTGTCGGTGGCCGCGACATTGCAGCCCAGCACCGGCGACACTGCCTTGGCGAAGCCATGGCCCGCCTGCTTCAGGTCGCGCTCGATGTTGAACAGCGCCAGCGTGCCGGCGACCTGGGCGTCGCCGCCCGCGCTCGTCGTCTGCGTGTGCTTGCTCCAGACCGCGACGGCCTGGAAGATGGCGACGATGCCGATCAGCCCGATGGCGACGCCGACCAGGATCTCCACCAGCGAGAGGCCCGAGGCGCGGCGGCGCGGCGACGAAGCGGTGCGAGCGTGCATTGCCGTGCTCAGTTGACGTATGTCACGAGGGTGTGGCGCCGCCAGGCGCTGTCGCTCGCGGTCTTCCAGCACAGCGTGATCACGACGCGGTTGAAGTTGCCTGCGGCGTCGACGAAGATCTGCTGGTTCGCCGCGCCGGCACCGGGCAGGCCGGGCCCGGGGCCCAGATTGGCAGCGCGGCTCAGGAGCGCGGCGACGCCGGGAGCAGTCCCCGCGTTGACGACACCGCCGTTGAAGGCGCACGGCGCCGGTACGTCGGTCGGCGGCGGATTGGGCTGATGCGCGAAGTTGGCGAGCGAGAGGGCCTTGTTCGCTTCGCTGGTGCGGTCGATGCCCAGGGCCAGCTCGCCGGCGATCGCGTCGGCGAGGCTGCTCGCTTCGGTGCGGTACTGCGCGTCGGACTGCGATGACACCGCGGTGCTGCCCATCGCCACCAAGCCGAGGATGCCGAGGGCGAAGATGAGGATGGCCACCATGGCCTCGATCAGGAAGAAGCCTTCCTGGGAGCGAGCGGCGCGCGGCGAGTCAGCACGCACGGCTGTCTCCCGCCGATGCTGATGCAGCCGGATCGCACGCGGCGATCTGGCCGCCGGGCGACACGGTGATGCGCCGGCAGCGAATTTTTCCGCCGGCCTGCACACAGGTGCCGGCGGCAGGATTGGAAATGTCGATCGCGTAGGGTGCGCCGTCTGCCGTGCCGCCGAATCCGTTGAAGGGCACCCTGCCGTCGAAGACCGCGGGCGCCGAGGCGGAACCGGCGACCACGAGCGCTGCCGCAGCGGCGCTGCCGTCGCCTTCGGCTCCGGACTTCGCTTCGACCATCATGAAGGTGCCTACGCCCGACGCTGCCCGGACGATCCAGTTCCTGCCAGCGACGGCCGGGGCGACGACGTTGGCCAGATTGCCGGTCGACACCGGCGTGTCGGTCATCACGAACTCGCTCAGTGCATTGCGGCGGATCGCTTCCGTCCGCGCCATCTGCAGCCCGCTGAAGTAGCTCGACGCCGCGCTGGCGAGCTTGGAGTTCTGCAGGTAGGTGCCCATCGCCGGGACGCCCAACCCCAGCAGAACGGCAAGCAAGGTCATGCCGACGAGGAGCTCGACGAGCGTGAAGCCGCGTTGCTGCAGCGGGCTCAGCACGATCCGTCCCGCTTGAGAACCCAGCACCCGGCATTGCTCGGCCAGGTCGACGGCGCCGTCATCACGGTCGAGCGGACGTTGCTCTGGTCGATCGAGTAGGCGAACCCGGCCAGGCCCCCCTGGCCGGTGGCGGTGATGGTGTAGGTCGTGGGGCCGAGGCCGGCGCAGACGTACGTGAAGTTGGTCGTGTCGATCAGCGGGGGCGCCACGGTACCGGCCGTGCAGGCGCCTGCGTAGGTGCGGTTGTCCTGGAAGAACTGCTCCATCTTCACGCGCATGCCCGAAAGCGCGGAGATCGCCTCGGTGATGCGGCCGCGGCGAACGTACTCCGCATAGGAAGGAATCGCGATGGCGGCCAGGATCGCGATGATCGCGACGGTGATCATCAGCTCGATCAGGGTGAATCCACGTGAGCGGGTCATTGCGGTCCTCTGGCAGGCGTCGAAGTGTAAAAAGGCCGATGGGCGGCAGGCGCCCCCGGCCGACGAACGGGTGGGATCGCAAGGCGAACGGCGGCGCTCATGAAGCCCTGTCGCACAATCTCACAAATGGCAGTGAGGCTCAGGCGGAAAAGGACTCGAGAGTTGCCTGGACGGCGGCCGGGTCTGCGGTTCGCACGACCGCCCGGCCGGGGCCGTCGAGAAGGATGAAACGCAGCTGGCCGGCCTCGGCTTTCTTGTCCATCCGCATGAGCTCGAGGTAGCGGTCGACCCCGAGCGCAGGCGCGCGCAAGGGCAGGCCCGCGGCGGCGACGACTCGCGAAATTCGCTGCGCCTGCGCCGGCCCGATCAGGCCGAGTCGGACGGAGAGATCCGCGGCCATCGCCATCCCGCAGCCGACCGCTTCGCCATGCAGCCAGGTGCCGTGGCCGGTGCCGGTCTCGATCGCGTGGGCGAAGGTGTGGCCGAAGTTGAGGATCGCGCGCAGGCCGGACTCGCGTTCGTCGCTTGCCACGACCTGCGCCTTGATGTGGCACGAGCGCGTCACTGCCTGCACCAGCGACGGCTTGTCGCGCGCCAGCAGCGCCGGCAGGCTGGCCTCGATCCAGTCCAGGAACGAGTCGTCGGCGATGGCGCCGTACTTGATGACTTCTGCCAATCCTGCGATCAGCTCGCGCTCGGGCAACGAATCGAGGACATCGACGTCGGCCACCACCGCGAGCGGCTGGTGGAAGGCGCCGATCATGTTCTTGCCGGACGAATGATTGACGCCGGTCTTCCCGCCCACCGATGAATCGACCTGCGCGAGCAGCGTCGTCGGCACCTGGACGTAAGCAACGCCGCGCATGTAGCAGGCAGCGGCGAAGCCCGCGAGATCGCCGATCACGCCGCCGCCGAGGGCGAAGACCGTCGTGCTCCGGTCGCAGTGGGCCGCCAGCATCGCATCGAAGATCGTCTGCAGGGTCTGCCAGGTCTTGTGCGCCTCGCCGTCGGGCAGGAGGACGACATCGACCTTCGCGTAGAAGCCGGCGAGCGCCGCCGCGAGGCGATCGGCGTACAACGGACCCACTGTCTCGTTGCTGACGATGACGGCGCTGTTGCCGCGCGCCAGATCCTGGTAGCTCGCCGCCGCGCCGACAAGGTCGGAACCAACCGCGATCGAATAGCTGCGCTCGCCGAGCTGAACCCGGACGACGGCGGCCGGGCTCGCGCTCATCGCCCGGTCTCCACGGCGACGCGCCGCACGACTTCATCGACGAGCCGGCTGAACGGCAGCCCCTCGGTTTCGATGACGATGTGCGCCGTCTCGAGGTAGAGGGGCTCGCGCTCGGCTCTCAGTTCGCGCAGGCGCGCCTCGGGATTGGCGACCTGGAGCAGGGGCCGGCGGCGATCGCGGCGCAAGCGATTCCAGAGCAAGTCGTGGCCGGCATGGAGGAAGACGCAGACGGTGTGCGTGCGCAGCAGGTCACGGTTGTCGGAACGAAGGACCGCCCCACCGCCTGTAGCAATCACCGAGGGTCCGGCATCGATGAGCGCAGCGAGCGTGGCTGCTTCGCGCTCTCGGAAAACTGCTTCGCCGCTGCGCTCGAAGAGCTCGGCGATCGTGCAGCCTGACTCTCGCTCTATCGCCCTATCGCAATCGGCAAACGGCACACCGAGCCGACGAGCGGCTTCCTTGCCGACGGCGGACTTGCCGCTGCCTGGCAAGCCGACCAGAGAACAAGGGAGGCGCTGACTCGTCAGTTCGGGCTCAGGCAACTGCCGTCCGTACCGTACGGGCTGACTTGGTACGCCGGGGACGAATCGATCTTGGAAATTGACGCGGCATCGACGGGCACCGGGGCCAGCAGGTAGGTCGCGCGACCTTCGCTGCCGGACACACCCGACGCGGACACGGTGATGAAGGCATCGACCCAGCTGCCGTGATCCTTGGCGTAAGTAACCAGCAGCTCGATCGTGCCGTCGGCGCGCGTCTTCGTCTGCAGCAACGAGATGATCACGTCGGGCTTTCTCGGCCAGACCTGGCCGTCGCCGTTCACGTCCTCGCCGCCTTCCAGCACCCCGTTTCGGTTGGTGTCCTCGTTCGCGCAGACGACCGAGCCAGGCGCTTTCACCCACTTCGAGCCTGAGATGACGTACTGACCTTTGCGGTAATTCGGCAGGTCAAGCGACACGACGATGTTGACGTCGGGCTTGGCGACTCCGGCCGAGTCGGACACGCTGACGACGAACTTCTTCTGGTACGTCAGCTCGTTCACGATGATGAGCTCGTTGGTGCCGATGGTCACCCCGAGCGGCTCGGAGGTCACCGTGAGGGTGACAAGCTTCGACGTGCCGCAGGTGAGCAGGTTGGGGTCGTTGTCGCTCTTGCCGAAGCACGCCCGAATCGACACGCCGTCGGTGGGGCTCGACCGGGTGCCGGGCACGTAGGCCGTGGTGACGATGCCGTTTGCATCGCTGTAAAGCACGGTGGTGCCAGTCGTGAACCGACCACCGATCGAGTTGGGGTCACCATTCAAGTCGAACTTGACGCGCATGTTGGGCACAGGCAGGTTGCCGGCGCCGAGGAACAGGACGCGGATCTCCGACCGGTTCGATTCGCTTCCGGTCGCATTTACCGCGACTACGCTCGGGTTGGCCGAGATCGACGCCGACGGCGTGATCCCCGCGGGCACGACGGGAACTGTGCTGGTGGTCTGGACCTGCAGCGTCTGAGAGTCCGACTTGCCACCGATGTTGGCGGTGACCACATATGCGCCGGTGGTCGCCGGTGACGTGTAGGCGAAAACGAAGTCGCCGTTCGCGCCGGTCGTTCCGGTCGTTTCGGCGGGCGTCAAGCTTGGCGCAACGATCTGGACCGCTTGCCCGCTCATAGGGTTGCCGGCCTGATCGACGACGTGATACTGCACCTCGCCGGCGGTCGACGGAGCGATGACCGCAGGCACGAGGACGCTGGTGATAGTCGTGCCTACGACCTGAAGCGTTGCTGTCTTCGAGATCGACCCGGAGGTAGCAGTGACGGTGATCAGGCGATTTCCGCGATCCGAGCCCGTCGAGATCTTCCCGGTAATCTTGCCGTCGCCGCCAGTCTTGGTGCCGGTCACGGTCAGGACCGCATTGCCATCTGCGCTGATGGTCACGGGCACGCTGGCAATCGCGTTTCGCGATGCGTCAATCGCCGTGACCGTGACGTCCGCTGTCCCACTGCCGGTGTTTGCAAGCTGGGAGGCGCTGAGAGTAACGATGAGATCTGCCGCCTCGGTCCCCGTGGTTCCGGTTCCGCCGCTTCCCACAACGAATGGCGAAGTACCCGCACTGCCACCTCCGCCGCCACACGAGGCGGCGAAGGCGACTACGACCGTCGCGCTCAAGATCTTCAGCAACTTGTTCATGCGGGGCTCGCTAGCTTTCTGTAGGGGCGGGCGCTCAGCGCGCTGCAGTGCGGTCGGTGACGATCTTGGGCGTCAGGAAAATCAGGAGCTCGGTCTTCGACGACGACGTGTTGCGCGTCTTGAACAGGTTGCCGAGGTAAGGAATGTCGCCGAGGAAAGGGACCTTGGTGATGTCCTCGCGGTCGTTCTGCTCGAAGATGCCGCCGATCACGACGGTGCCGCCGTTCTCGACCAGGACCTGCGTCTTGACGTGCTTGGTGTTGATCGCGAAGCCCGCGGTCGTGGCGCGGCCGACGCTGTCCTTGGTGATGTCGACATCGAGGATGACGTTGCCTTCCGGCGTGACCTGCGGCGTGACCTCGAGCTTCAGGTTCGCCTTGCGGAATTGCAGCGAGGTGGCGCCGCTCGAGGTGGCGACCTGGTACGGGAGCTCCTCGCCCTGCTCGATCAGCGCTTTCTGCTGGTCGGCGGTGACGACGCGGGGGCTGGAGACGACCTTGCCCTTGCCGTCGGCCTCGAGCGCTGAGATCTCGAGATTGAGGAATCGATTCGCCGACGCGCCGAACAGCGACAGCGCGAAGGTCGCGGGGTCAAAACCGTTCTGGCCGCTCGCCGGCAGGTTCAGGAAGTTGGTGTCGGCGAAGGTCACGCCGCCGGTGCCGGTCTGAAGGGTTTGCGACCCGACCGCGTTCAGGTTCCCGCCCACCGACACGCGGGTGTCGCCGTTGACGCTGTAGCCCGGCAAGCCGCCGCGGACACC
Source organism: Caldimonas sp. (assembly GCA_039932815.1). GTDB lineage: Bacteria > Pseudomonadota > Gammaproteobacteria > Burkholderiales > Burkholderiaceae_C > Schlegelella_A. The sequence continues at coordinate 2,367 of JBDTPG010000084.1, read as the reverse complement.
GCGCAGGTCGGCGGCGCCCAGGCGCACGCCGAGCGAACGGCCGAAGCTATCGTCGGCGATGACGATCCGCGACTCGATCAGGACCTGGCGCACGGCGATGTCGATCTTGGCGATCAGCGCCTGCACTTCCTCGAGCTTGGACGGAATGTCGCTGACGAACAGCTGGTTGGTTCGCGTCTCGAAGACGACGCTGCCGCGCTGCGAAAGGATTCGCGATGCCGTGTTGCCGCCGCCGCCACCACCGCCGCCAGTGCCTTGCCCGGTCAGCCCGTTGGCAATGTCCTGCGCCTTGGCGTAGTTCAGCTGGAAAGACTGCGTGCGCAGCGGCTCGAGCGCGGCGATCTGCTGCTTGGCCTCGAGCTCGATCTTCTCCTTGGCGTTGAGCTCGTCCTTCGGCGCGATCAGGATCACGTTGCCCGACTTGCGCAGGCCCAGGTTCTTGGCCTGCAGGATGATGTCGAGCGCCTGGTCCCAGGGCACGTCCTTCAGGCGCAACGTGACGTTGCCGGTGACGGTGTCGCTGGTGACGACGTTGAAGTTGGTGAAGTCGGCGATCACCTGGAGCAGCGCCCGGACTTCGATGTTCTGGAAGTTGAGCGAGAGCTTCTCGCCCGCGTAGCCGGCCCCCTGGACGAGCTTGTTCGGGTCGACCTTCTGCGCCCTCACCTCGAGCACGAACTGGTTGTCGCTCTGGTACGCGCTGTGCTCCCAGGCGCCGCGCGGCTCGACCACCATGCGGACGCGATCGCCCTGCTGCGTCGTCGTGATGCTCTGCACGGGCGTGCCGAAATCGGTGACGTCGAGGCGACGGCGCAGGTTGTCGGGCAGGCTCGAGCGGAGGAACTCGATCACCAGGCCCTGGCCCTGCTGGCGGATGTCGACGCCGACCTGGTTGTTCGGCAGCTCGACGACGACGCGGCCGGCGCCATCGGAGCCGCGCCGGAAATCGATGTCACGCAGCGACAGCTGGGTGCGGTTCAGGCTTTCGGCGAAGCGGGTCGTCTGCCCGCTCGAGCTCGCGAGCGTCGCCGGTGCGTTGTTCTCGAGCGAAACGATCAGCACCTTGCCGTCGATCTGCGCGCGATATCCAGCCGGGGCCTTCAGGTTCAGAACGAGGCGCGTGCGCTCGCCCGCCTGGGCGATGCTGACCGAGCGAAGGTTGCCCTGGTTGATCTCGACCGTCGACTTGCCGAGCCCGTTGGTGACGCCGGGCAGGTCGAGCGCGACGCGCGGCGGCGCCTGAACGGTGAAGCCTGCCGGCACCGCCGTCAGCGCTTCCGTCAGCTCGATGCGAATGACCTCGGCGCCCGCCTGCTGCGAGCTGTTGATCGACTGGATGACGTTCTGCGACCACGCAGGAAACGCCGCCCCCGTCATCAAAGCGAGAGCGAAAACTCGCGAGCGCCAGCTAGACATCGGTTTCTCCCAAATGCTGTTCATCGCGCCTTCTCCTGAAGCTGGAGGGCGCTGTTGCGCTCGATCCATTCGCCGGCCGCGTCTTGAACGATTTCGCGGTAGGCCACGTCGGTTTCGGAGATCTTGGTGATCTTTCCGTAGTTCTGGCCAAGGTAGTCGCCTTGCTTGACCTGATAAAGGAGGTTGTCCACTTTGAGGAGCGCGTACGGCCGGCCATTTCTGGTCACGCTGCCGACCATCGCCATGCTGTCCACGGGATAGGCCTCGAGCGGTTCCTTGCGGCGGTTGATCTCTGCCGCCAGCAGGGAATTCGGCTGCCGCGCTTCCTGCTTGAGAGCGACAGTCAGCTTTTGTGTGCTGAACGGCTCGACCGCGCCGAGTGCAGCGTAGGCCTGGGGATTGAACTTCTTCGGCGGCGAGAGCGGCTCGACGTTGGGTTTGACCTCGCGCTTTTGCTGCTCCATCCATTGCTGCAGCTCGTCCTGGTCGGCGACGCACGCCGACAGCACGGCGACGCAGGCGACCAGGAGGGCTGCCGATCGGCCGCGCACAGATTCGCCCGTGCTCATGGTTTGGCTCCCGGCTTCGCCTTGACGGCCGCCTTCCTGACTTCCTCGATCTCGACCGGGTCGAGATAACGATAGGTACGGGCGGTCGCGTCCATGCTCAGCGTGCCGTTGAGATCCTTGCCCGAGACCAGATTCATGTTGTGCAGCGTGACGATCCGCGACAGGTTGGCGATGTCGGCGGCGAACGATCCGATGTCGTGATAGCGACCGGTGACCCGGATCGCGATCGGCAACTCGGCGTAGTAGTCCTTGATCACGACCTGGCCCGGGCGGAAAAGCTCGAACTGCAGGCCCCGGCCCAGCCCGGCCTGGTTGATGTCGGACAGCAGCGCGTCCATCTCGGCCTTGCCGGGAAGCTGCTTCTCGAGCTGGGTGACGTATT
>JBDTPG010000083.1:0-10561 GCA_039932815.1 Caldimonas sp. | reverse complement strand
ATCGACAGCTTGACGCGGCCCTTCTCGTCGGTCTCGAGGACCTTGACGCGAACGATCTGGCCTTCCTGCAGGTAGTCGGTGACCTTCTCGACGCGCTGGTGCGCGATCTGGCTGATGTGGAGCAGGCCGTCCTTGCCGGGCAGCAGGTTCACGAGCGCGCCGAAGTCGAGGATCTTGGTGATCGGGCCTTCGTAGATCTTGCCGACTTCGACCTCGGCGGTGATCTCCTCGATGCGCTTCTTCGCGTGCGCCGCCTTGTCGGCGTCGGTCGAGGCGATCGTGATCGTGCCGTCCTCGCCGATGTCGATCGTGCAGCCGGTCTCTTCGGTCAGGGCGCGGATCGTCGAGCCGCCCTTGCCGATGACGTCGCGGATCTTCTCCGGGTTGATCTTCATCGTGTACAGGCGCGGCGCGAACTGCGACACCTCCTGCTTGGCGCCGCCCATCGCCTCCTGCATCTTGCCGAGGATGTGCAGGCGCGCTTCCTTGGCCTGCGCCAGGGCGACCTGCATGATCTCCTTGGTGATGCCCTGGATCTTGATGTCCATCTGCAGGGCGGTCACGCCGGTCGTCGTGCCGGCGACCTTGAAGTCCATGTCGCCGAGGTGATCCTCGTCGCCGAGGATGTCGGTCAGCACGGCGAAGCGGTTGCCTTCCTTGATCAGGCCCATGGCGATGCCGGCGACGTGCGCCTTGAGCGGCACGCCGGCGTCCATCATCGCCAGGCAGCCGCCGCACACCGACGCCATCGACGACGAGCCGTTCGACTCGGTGATCTCGGAGACGATGCGCATCGAGTACGGGAACTCGGTACGGTCGGGCAGCACCGCCACGAGCGCGCGCTTGGCCAGCCGCCCGTGGCCGATCTCGCGCCGCTTCGGCGAGCCGACGCGGCCGGTCTCGCCGGTCGCGAACGGAGGCATGTTGTAGTGGAGCATGAAGTGCTCGCTGTACTCGCCGGCGAGCGCGTCGATGCGCTGCGAGTCGCGGTCGGTGCCGAGCGTCGCGGCGACCAGCGCCTGCGTCTCGCCGCGCGTGAACAGCGCCGAGCCGTGCGCGCGCGGCAGGAGGCCGGTGCGGATCTCGATCGGCCGCACGGTGCGCGTGTCGCGGCCGTCGATGCGCGGCTCGCCCGAGAGGATCTGGCTGCGCACGATCTTGGCTTCGATGTCGAACAGGATGTTGTCGACCTTGACCTTGTCGACGGCGGCGCCGCCCGCGGACAGCGCGGCCAGGGTCGCCGTCGTGACGTCGCGCGTCGCGTGCGTGCGGGCCTGCTTCGAGCGGATCTGGTAGGCGTCGCGAAGCTTCTGCTCGGCGAGCGAGCCGACCTGCGCGATGAAGGCGTCGTCCTTCGCCGGCGCCTGCCAGTCCCACATCGGCTTGCCGGCATCCTTGACCAGCTCGTTGATCGCGGCGATCGCGACGTTGCCCTGCTCGTGGCCGAACACCACGCCGGCGAGCATGACTTCCTCGCTCAGCTGCTTGGCCTCGGACTCGACCATCAGCACGGCGGCCTGGGTGCCGGCGACGATGAGGTCCATCTGCGACTCGGCGATCTGCGACTTCGACGGATTCAGGACGTACTGGCCGTTCAGGTAGCCGACGCGCGCCGCGCCGATCGGGCCGTTGAACGGAATGCCCGAGATCGCCAGTGCGGCGCTCGCGCCGATCAGCGACGGGATGTCGGCCGAAACCTCGGGGTTCAGCGAGAGCACGTGGATGACGACCTGGACCTCGTTGTAGAAGCCTTCCGGAAAGAGCGGCCTGAGCGGCCGGTCGATCAGGCGCGAGGTCAGCGTCTCGAGCTCGCTCGGGCGGCCTTCGCGCTTGAAGAAGCTGCCCGGGATCTTGCCCGCGGCGTAGGTCTTCTCGATGTAGTCGACGGTCAGCGGGAAGAAGTCCTGGCCGGGCTTGGCGTCCTTCTTGGCGACGACGGTCGCGAGAACGACGGTGTCGTCGATCGAGACGACGACGGCGCCGCCCGATTGGCGCGCGATCTCGCCGGTTTCCAGGGTGACCGTCTGCGATCCCCATTGGAACGTCTTGGTGACCTTGTTGAAGATGCTCATGTTCTGCTACTCCGATTCGTGACGGGCGCCATTCGGGCGGCGCCGACACCCGGGATCAGAGACCTGGCGCAATGCCATTCCAAAGCTGCTCGCCGAAGCTGGCGAACATCGGTGGAATGACACGGCGACGCCGGATGGCCGCTGCGTCCCACATGCCCGCGCGCCACCGGTGAAGTCCAGTCGGCCGCGGGCGACGACCATCGCTTACTTGCGAAGGCCGAGCTTCTGGATCAACGCCGTATAGCGCTCGGCGTCGGTGTCTTTCAGGTACGCCAGCAGGCTCTTCCTGCGGTTGACCATCTTCAGCAGGCCGCGCCGGCCGTGGTGGTCTTTCAGGTGGGTCTTGAAGTGCGGCGTGAGCTCGTTGATCCGGTCGGTGAGCAAGGCGACTTGCACCTCGGTCGATCCGGTGTCGTTGGCGGCACGGGCGTGCGCCTTGACGATCTCGGCCGTGTGTTCTGTGGTGGCGGGCATCTCGTTTCCTCGTGTGAAACCGAGCGCCGGCATCGAAGCGGTGCTGCGGTTTCGGATGTCAACTTGCGATCGCCGGTGAAACCGACCGGCGTCGTGCTGGCTCGCTGCGACGGCAGCAAGGCCTGAAATTATAGCGCGAGGAAGGCGGCGAGCCGGCCCACTCCCTCGACCAGGCGCCGCGGGTCGCGCGAGGCGAAGCACCAGCGCAGCCACCCCTCGCCCTCGACACCGAAAGCGGCGCCGGGCGCCAGGCCGACACCCGCTGCTTCGACGAGGCGCTTCGCGAAGTCGAGCGAATCCTCGCTCCCGGGCGCGCGAAAGAAGGCGTAGAGGCCGCCCGGCGGGGTTGCCACCTCGACGCCCGGCAGCGCGGCCAGGCGCGGCAACAAAGTATCGCGGCATCCCTGCAGGCGCTTGACCATGTCAGGCACGAAAGTCGAGGCATGCGCCAACGCGGCCAGGCCGGCCCGCTGGACGAACACCGGTGCGCACGAGGTGTTGAATTCGATGAGCTTGGCCAGCGCCGGCGCCTTGCCGGCGGGCAGGACGAGCCAACCCAGACGCCAGCCGGTCATGAGAAAGCTTTTCGAGAAGCTGTGCACGACGATCAGGCGGTCGTCCGCGCCGGCGAGGTCGAGAAAGCTTGGCGCGCATGCGTCCTGGCCCGCCGCGGCGAAGAAGATCCGCTCGTAGACCTCGTCGGCGACGAGCCAGGTGCCGGTCGAGCGGCAGTGAGCGAGCAGCGCTTCCTGCTCGGCGCGCGTCAGCGTCCAGCCGGTCGGATTGTTGGGCGAATTGACGAGCAGCACGCGCGTGCGCTGGGTGACGACGCGCTTCAGGGCCTCGAGGTCGAGTTGCCACGCGCCGTCGGCGGAAGGACGCAACGCGAAGCGCGTGACGTGCGCGCCCAGGATCGCAGGCTGCGCGGTGAGGTTGGGCCAGACCGGGACGACGGCGACGACTTCGTCGCCGGCGCCGACCAGCGCCTGCATGGCCAGCATGAGCGCGCTGACGCCGGACGAGGTGACCGCGATGCGGTCGCTGGCCACGGCCGGGTGAAGCGAGCTCACGTAGTCGGCGATCGCATCGCGCAGCTCGGCCAGGCCGAGGTTGTGCGAATAGAACGTCTCGCCCTCGGCGATCGACCGCATCGCTGCGTCGCGGATGAACTGCGGCGTCGGCTCGTCGCTCTCGCCGAACCAGAAGGCCAGCACGTCGCTGCGTCCCATGGCGGCGTTGGCGACCTCGCGGATCTTCGAGGCGGGCAGTTCGTCGATGAGCGTTCGCATGAGCGGCGAGGCGTTGGGCTTGAAAAGAAGGATGCCGCTCTCATGTCAGCGGCAGGGTTGGGGCGGATCGCCGCAATCGAACCATTCTAGGAGTGATCATGTTCGTTCTTCCTCTCGCGCGCGCCACCGCGGTGCGTCGCAGCCCTGCGCTCTCCACCTCGTTCGATCGCATCGTCGATCGCCTGTTCGACGAATCGTTCGATCGCTTCGGCGGTTCTGCGAAGACCGGCGCGGCGACCCGCACGCCCGCTCTCGATGTCTTCGAAAGCGACATCGCCTACACGGTGTCCTTCGATGTTCCCGGCGCGACCCGGGAAGCGCTGAAGGTCTCGGTCGAGGGACGACGCGTCACGCTGACGACCGCCGCGGCCGCGGCGGAAACCGGAGCGGACGCGAAGGATGCTTCGACTGCGGCGGAAGCCTCACCCGCTCAGCGCCCGCTGTACCGCGAGCGCACGGCACCCCTCTACGCGCGCACCGTCAGCCTGCCGGGCGAAGTCGACCAGCACGCGGCGCAGGCCAGGTTCGAGAACGGCGTTCTGACGCTCGTCCTCGCCAAGAAGGTCGCCAGCGGCGCCACGCAGCTGCAGATCGGCTGAGTCCCGCGGGTTTCGGCCGATCGGCCGGGCCTCAGGCGGCGACAAGCGGCCAGCGCGGTCGCACGTCGAAGGCGTAGTCGTCGGCGATGTCGGCGATGCCTCGCTGCCATCGCATCGCCGCGGCGAGCGCGATCATCGCCCCGTTGTCGGTACAGAGCGCCAGCTCCGGGAAGTGAACGCGGGCCTGGCGCTTTTCGCATTCCTGGACCAATCGCTGGCGGAGCGCCGCATTGGCGCCGACGCCGCCGGCGACGACGAGGCGGTCGCAACCGGCTAGCGCCAGCGCGGCCATCGACTTGCGCGCCAGGACGTCGACGATCGCCGCCTGCGTCGACGCCGCCAGGTCGGCACGCGCCTGCTCGCAGGTCGAGTCGAGCCGCGACGCGTGGGTGCGCACCGCGGTCTTCAGCCCGGCGAACGAGAAGTCGAGCGAGTCCCGCTGCAGCAGCGGACGCGGCAGCGCGTAAGCCTCGGGATCGCCGAACTCCGCGAGCCGCGCCAGCGCAGGCCCGCCCGGATAGCCGAGGCCAAGCAGCTTGGCCGACTTGTCGAACGCTTCGCCGGCGGCGTCGTCGATCGTGTCGCCGAGAAGCGCGTAGCGGCCGACGTCGGTGACGTGAAGGAGCTGGGTGTGCCCGCCGGAGACAAGAAGCGCGACGAAGGGAAACGCCGGCGGGTCGGCAGACAGGAAAGGCGACAACAGGTGGCCTTCAAGGTGGTGCACGCCGACGGCAGGACGCGCAAGCGACGCGGCGAGCGAGCAGGCGATTCCGGCGCCTACGAGCAACGCCCCCGCCAGCCCGGGGCCACGTGTATAGGCGAAGACGTCAACGTCCCGTCGGTCCAGCTCTGCTTGGGCGAGGACGGCCTGGAGCAGCGGCAGGACGCGGCGAATGTGATCGCGCGACGCCAACTCCGGCACGACCCCGCCGTAGGCGGCGTGGAGCTCGACCTGGCTGTGCAGCGCCGCGGCGACCAGCCGGGGAACGCCCTCGCCGGCGCCGACGACCAGCGCCACGCCGGTTTCATCGCAGGAGGTCTCGATGCCGACGATGTTCACCGCGCCGAGTCTAGGCGCTGGGCGCAGGTCAGGCGCTCGCGCACGCCCAGCGTCCCCGCCAGGCGTGGGGCCGCGCGCGCCGCGGGCAACTACCAGCCGTTGCCGGGTCCTGCAGCGAGATCCGACCAGCCTGTACCGGGCCCCATCCAGCCGCCGGCGACCTGACTCAACAGTTGATCGTCGAGAACGACGATATCGAGCGGCGTGGGCGATGGGGCCTGGGCGACCGTCGGGATGACTTGGCTTTGCGTCTGCTGCATGATCTGCTCCTGCCTGGCGGGAAATCCGCGACAGGAGCATTGCATCAACCGCGCAAATAGGGCGGAACTGTTAACTCTGACAGTTGCGAGCCACGCTCGCTTGAGGTAGGCGTTTTCCTGGGCCGCGATCCCGCGGACCGGACGACTACCGGATCAAACCGAGTCGCAACGCCTTGAGCACCGCCTGGTGCTTGTTGACGCAGTCGAGTTTATGCGTCGCGTTGTTGACGTGCAGCGCGGCTGTCCGCTCGCTGATGCCCAGGAGGTTGCCGACTTCCCAGGCGGTCTTGCCCTCCATCGTCCATCGCAGCGTCTCGAGCTCACGCGGCGTGAGCGAGGGAGCATCCGGCGAAACGGGCGCGGGGGTGAGGATGCGCAAGGCGGCGTCCTGTGCGTGGACGGCGAAAAGCTGCAGGTCGGCGACCATGCGCGTCACCTCGCTGCTGTCCGGAGGAACGGGCTTGTCGCGATCGACGCCGAGGAAGAAATGACGGCCATCGGGCAAGTGCAGGGCCATGGCGATCCCCGAGCAATATCCGAAGCGAGCCTGGGCTTCCCACATCTCGCCGACGCCCTGTTGGGCATAGGTCGACTGATCCCAGATGATCGGCATGCTTTGCCGCTTGCAGTGCTGCATCACCGGGTCGCGCCGGTAGTTCTTGGGATCCTCGAAGATTTCGCGGAAGCCGCGGGGCGTGTTGTCGACGGTAATGAATTCCGCCTCGCCGAGCAGGTGGTCGATGACCACCGTCGCGGAAACCGTTTCGAAGCCCAATCGCTTGGTGAAGCTGACGACTTCGGCCTGGAACTCGTCACGGTTGCGAGTCTTCAACACAGATGTGAAGCCGCTTTCAAGCATTGCGCTTCAGCCCTTCGCCCCATGCGGACGGAACCGATGCGGGTTCGCGCCCTTCACCCTGACAACTCTGACAGCTTGCAAGCATCGAATGCCTTGCCACACTGCAGGCTCGCTCAACGACAAGGAATCGCCATCCATTCGATGACCACCACGACGCCTGCGTGGATCGTGTATGCATGGCCGCCCCTATTGTGGCAGGCCAGCCGCGCGCCCCAACTCCAGCTCACGCATTTGGGTACCCGGGTGTTGAACTTTGGCGACGATCTGGGCCTTTGCACCGGCCAGACGCTCTGGGGCGACGAGCGCGAGGAGCAATCGGCCGGCGTCGCCTGGGATTGGGTCCGGCTGATGCCGGGGGTCGTCGCCATGTCCGATCCTCTCGGCCTGGTCACCAACCTGAAGTTGCTCGACGACCAAGGCGAGGCCCTCACCAACCTGGAGGCCGCAGTCCGCCTGCACCAGTTGGTGCATGCATTGCCGTGGCAATCGGAGGTTCAGCGCGCCTTGCACCAGGTCGCCTCCTGAGGCGGGGGTGGAGCGCTTGTGGTGCCTCAGATGGCGCCGACCGTCCAGAGGGCGCCGGGCGCGGACCGTTGCAAATATCACGAAGGCCTTGCAAAGAATGCTTTCTGCCTCGTCGCCGCACGGTTAGGCTCGATCTCCCGCGCTGGTGCTTCCGGTGCGATTGCCAGAGCCGATCCGCCTTCGATGAAAGAGTACCGTCTCCTCGCCTGGCCTGAGCTGCCCGCCGAATACCGGCGTACGGCTCATCGTCGCGCCTTGAGCGAGATGTCGCAGCGCTTCATGAGCCTGGCCAAGCTGGTCGAGGTCAGCGGACTGCGCAAGTCGGAGATCCGCGCCTTCGTCGAGATGCTCGATGGCCGTGCCGTCATTGCCGAGCGCGACACCGCGGCGCCGGACTCGTTCTTCGACTCGATCAGCCCGCTGGGCTGGCTGCGCCGGGCGATGAGCTCGAGCCACGAGCGGCGCTAGCCGCTCGGACCGCCTTTCCGCTCCTCGGCTGCGGCGCCTGCGCCGCTCAGTGATTTTCCTTGGCGTGATTGATCGAGTACTTCGGTATCTCGACCGTCACGTCCTGCCGCGCCAGAATCGCCTGGCAGGACAGCCGCGAGGTCGGCTCCAACCCCCAGGCTCGATCGAGCAAGTCTTCCTCGCTCTCGTCGGGCTCGCCCAGCGACGGGTAGCCCTCGCGGACGACGACGTGGCACGTCGTGCAGGCACAGCTCATCTCACAGGCGTGCTCGATGGCGATGCCGTTCGCGAGCAGCACCTCGCAAATCGATTCGCCCGGCTTGGCCTCGATGGCGCGGCCCTGTGGGCAGTACTCGGGGTGCGGCAGGACCTTGATCGTCGGCATGCTCAGAGATCCTCGACGCGGCGGCCGGCGAGCGCGCGCCGGATGCCGCGATTCATCCGCTCGGCGGCGAACGCCTCGGTCGAGTCGGAGAGCGCCTTCGACGCTCGCTCGATCGCCGCGCGATCGCTCGAACGGCGCGCCGCACGCAGTTCCTCGGCCGCGCGTTCGATGTCGGCGCGCTGCGCAGCCGGGAGCAGTTCGCCGTCGGCTGCCAGTGCCGACGCGATGGCGCCCAGAAGCCGGTCCGCGTCGACCTGGGCCTCGCGCAGCGCCCGCGCCGCCATGTCGCCTTCGGCATGGCCGAAGCCTTCGCTCAGCATGCGTGTCACTTCGTCGTCCGACAGGCCGTAGCTCGGCTTGACGGTCACCGAGGCCTCGACGCCCGAGGTCTGCTCGCGCGCCTCGACACTGAGGAGCCCGTCGGCGTCGACGGTGAAGGTGACCTCGATCCGTGCCGCCCCGGCCACGAGCGGCGGAATCCCGTGCAGCTCGAAGCGGGCGAGCGAGCGGCAGTCGGCCACGAGATCGCGCTCGCCCTGGACGACATGGATCGACATCGCCGTCTGCCCGTCCTGGAAGGTCGTGAAGCTCTGCGCCCGCGCGGTCGGGATCGGGCTGTTGCGCTCGACGATCCTTTCGACGAGCCCGCCCATCGTCTCGATGCCGAGCGAGAGCGGCACGACGTCGAGCAGCAGCAGGTCGCCCGCGCCCTGGTTGCCCGCCAGCGCATCGGCCTGCCGGGCCGCGCCGAGCGCGACCACCTGGTCCGGGTCGAGATTGGTCAAGGGCGCACGCCCGAAGAAGTCGTGCACCGCACGCCGCACCAGCGGCATCCGGGTCGAGCCGCCGACGAGAACGACGCCGTCGATCGCCGTCTTGTCGACCTTGGCGTCGCGGACCACCTGGCGCACGGCGGCGATCGTGCGGTCGACGAAGGGCTTGGCGATCGCCTCCAGGTCGGCGCGCGCGACGGGTTGTTCGACGGCCACGCCGGCGACCGTGCAACGGAAGATCGCACTGCCCTCGTTCGACAGCGCCTCCTTGACGGCCCGTCCGGCGATCGCGGCGCCGCGCCGGTCGCCTGCACTCGCCGCCACGACGCCGGCGCGGGACAGCGCCCAGTCGGCAAGCGCCGTATCGATGTCGTCGCCGCCGAGGGCGGAGTCCCCGCCCGTGGCGATGACCTCGAACACGCCCCCCGTCATGCGCAGCAAGGAGATGTCGAAAGTGCCGCCGCCGAGGTCGTAGACCGCGTACAAACCCTCGCTGCCGTTGTCGAGGCCATAGGCGATCGACGCCGCCGTCGGCTCGCTGATCAGGCGCAGGACCTCGAGGCCGGCCAGCCCGGCGGCGTCCTTGGTCGCCTGGCGCTGGGCGTCGTCGAAGTAGGCCGGAACGGTGATGACGGCGCCGTAAAGCTCGGCGTCGAAGGTGTCTTCGGCGCGCCGCCGCAAGGTCGCCAGGATCTCGGCGGACACCTCGACCGGCGACTTGACGCCGGCCGCCGTGCGGATCCGCACCATCCCCTGTTCCGACTCGACGAAGTCGTAGGCGATCCTTCCCTCCTTCGGAACATCGGCGAGGCCGCGTCCCATCAGGCGCTTGACCGACACGACGGTGTTGGTCGGATCGGCCACGGCGCTGGCCAGCGCTTCTCGACCGACGCGCGCGGCGCCGTCGGCGCGGAAGCGCACCGCCGACGGCAGGAGCACCTCGCCGTCGCGATCAGGAAGGCACTCCGCGACGCCGCTCCTGACCGCTGCGACGAGCGAGTGCGTCGTCCCCAGGTCGATGCCGACGGCGTGGCGGCGCGTGTGCGGATCGCGCGATTCGCCGGGTTCGGAGATCTGGAGCAGCGCCACGCTCAACCTTCCAGCGCGACGAGTCGATCCTCGACGTCGGCCGCAAAGCGCTCGATGAACATCAGCGCCCTCACCTCCTCTGCCGCGCGCGCGAAGTCGGACCTTTCGTCGAGCGCGCCGGCGAGGCGTTCGTAAGCCAGTCGTCGGGCGTCGGCGAGCTCGGCGGCGACGGCATCGACCTGGTCGCGAGATCCGGCGTCGTCGAGCGACTCGCGCCACGCCATCTGCTGGCGCAGGAATTCAGGCGGCATCGCGGTGTTGTCCTCGGCACGGATCGGCGTTCCCGCCAGCTCGCAGAGGTAGGCGCCGCGCCGCAGCGGATCGCCCAGCCGGGCATAAGCCTCGTTGACTCGCACCGCCGACTGCATGGCGGCGCGCCGTGCCGCAGCGTCGGCGCCGGCGAAGCGGTCCGGGTGCACCTCGGCCTGGAGTGCGCGCCGCCGCGAGTCGAGCTCGCCGCGATCGAGGGCGAAGCGACGCGGCATCCCGAACAGCTCGAAGTCGTCGATGACAGGGCTCATGTCCAAAACAAAAGAGAAGGGCCCGCGCAGCGGGCCCGCTTGATCCCGGCGAAGGGTCAGACCCTGAAGGACTCTCCACACCCGCAGCGATCCTTCTCGCGCGGGTTGAGGAACTTGAAGCCCTCGTTCAACCCTTCGCGAACGAAGTCGAGCTCGGTGCCGTCGATGTAGGGCAGGCTTTTCGGGT
>JBDTPG010000082.1:0-10611 GCA_039932815.1 Caldimonas sp. | reverse complement strand
ACGCCGTCGCACATCGCCGGCACGCCGCCGGCGACCTGCGCCGTCGCGCCGAGCGCGTGCGCGGCGGTGCGGATGACGGCGGGGAAGCGCTCGTACGGCTGATGCGCCGAGAGCATGTCGTTGTACGCCGTGACGACGCCGATGTTGGGCGCGCGCGCGGCGACGATGCTCAGCTTGTCGGCGCGCGGCATTGCGGCGGTCGCGTGCGCCAGGTTGGCGCAGCCGAGGCGATCGGGGCCGCGCGGCCGCGCCAGCATCGCATCGATGCGCGCCAGGTAGGCACGCCGTGTCGCGCCGCTCCGCTCGCGGATGCGGCCGGTGACGTCGACGACGGCTTGTCTCATGAAGGTGCGATGTGGATCAGGAGCCCGGTCGCAACTCGCCGGCACGCGAGGCGCCTGCCGTCACTTCAGCGTCACCTCGATCCGGTTGGCGTCCTTCGCCGTCACGGAGCCGAGCGCCTCTTCGGCGATCTGGATCTGCATCCTGCCGAGCGGCACCTGGTTCGCCTCGAGCACGCTGCGCACCGCCGAGGCGCGATTGCGGGCGAGCTCCATCCGTTTCGGACCGTCGGCCCCGGTCTCGACCGTGGCGGCGATCTTCACCGCGCGCTTGCCCTTGCTCGCGCCCTCGGCGATTCGCATCAGCTTGGTCTTCGCCGCCTCGGAGACCTCGGCCGAGCCGGGCGCGAAGGCGACCTTGTTCGGGCCCGCATCGGCCTCCGCCGATTCCTCGGCCGGGGTCGCCAAGGCGGGCGGCGCGGCGGTCATCGCCGAAGCGGCCGGCTGCGTTGCATCCACAGCAACCGGCGTCTCGGCGGGGGAGCCCCGCCCGCGCAGGCTCGCGAGCACGATTCCTGCAATGGCGATCACGACCAGCACTGCCACCGCAACCTTGGCCCAGGTCCGTGAAGAATTGCGCGGTGGCGAAGGTTTGCGATCTTCCATTGCTTTCCCGGGTCTCGGTACGACCGATTCTAGTTGGCGATGACAGCCCATCTTCACTTGCCGGGTGCGCGCGATCCGACGCACCTCCTCGACCGCACCCTCGAGGCGTGGGGCGAGCGCGGCGACGTCTGGATCTTCGGCTACGCCTCGCTCATCTGGCGGCCGGAGTTCGAGGCTGCCGAGGAGCGGCCGGCAAAAGTCCACGGCTGGCATCGCGCTCTGGCGATGCGCTCGCGCGTCAACCGCGGCACGCCGGAGTGCCCGGGCCTGGTCTTCGCTCTCATTCCCGGCGGGTCGTGCCAGGGCCGGGCCTACCGCATCGAGGAGTCGCGCGTCGAGACCGAGCTGCAACGCCTCTGGGGCCGCGAGATGCCGACCGGCGTCTACGACCCGAAGTGGCTCGCCTGCCGCACGCCCCAGGGCGTGGTGCGCGGACTCGCCTTCACCCTCAGCCGGCGCAGCCCCAATCACACCGGCGCGCTGCCCGACGGCGAGCTGGTCGAGATCCTGCGCACCGCGAACGGCCGTTATGGCAGCACGCTCGCCTACCTGGTCGAGACGGCGCGCTCGCTGCGCACCTGCGGCATCCGCGATCGCGACGTCGAGCGCATGGTCGCGCTGGCGCGCCGCCACGCGCTGACCGCCGGCTAACGGACGGCGTCAGATCGGTGCGGCCGCCGGTGCGGCCGGCGCCGACGGCTCGGCGAAGCCACGGCGCAGCGCATCGAGATCGTCTTCGGTGTCGATGTCGACGAGAACGCCGGGATCGTCGAGATCGACCGCGAACGCCGGATAGCGCGCGATGATGCGACGCGCGCCCTCGTCGCCGCTCAGCTCGGCGAGCTCAGGATAGAGCTCGGCGGCGAAGCCGACCGGGTGGCCGCGCCGGCCGCCGTGCTGGGCGTAGGCGACCGCGTGTTGATCGAGCGCCCGCGCCACCGCGAGCAGCGTCGCCGGTTGAACCAACGGCATGTCGCCGGGCAGGATGAGCCAGCCGTCCGAATCGGCCGACGCCCTCACGCCCGCGGCGATCGACGTGCCCATGCCGAACGACGCCGCGCCCTCGCTGCCGACCTCGGGCAAGACGACGACGTCGCGCGTTGCCACGCTGCTGCGCGCGACGTCGACGAACGCCGCGGTGGTGACGACGACCGTGCGCAGGTGGCTGGCGATCGCCCGCGCAAGCGTCTGCGCCAGCACGCTCGACGCGCCGAGCGGCTGCGCCAGCTTGTGCCGGCCGGCGCCGAAACGTTCGCTTCGGCCGGCGGCCAGGACGACGACGGTTCGCTGCAACGACATGCGCAGAGGATGGAAGACCGGGCTCGATCGAGGTAGTGGGAGGTCTACGTAAGGCCTTCCCCCTAAGGGCCGACGCCCGTTGCCGCGGCGCGGTGTTCAGCAAGCGACAGTCGGCGAGTCGAGCGGGCTTTCTATACTTCGCCGATGACCGACATCGCCGCGCTGCGCAAGAGCTACGAGCGGGCCGAGCTCGACGAGTCGGCGTCCGCCGCCGATCCGACAGCGCAATTCTCGACCTGGCTCGAGCAGGCGATCGCCTCGGAGGTGCCCGAGCCGAACGCGATGACGCTGGCCACGGTCGGTGCCGACGACCGGCCTTCGACGCGCATCGTCCTGATCAAGGGGTTCGACGAGCGCGGAATCGTCTGGTTCACCAACTACGGGAGCCGCAAGGGCCGCGAGCTCGCCGTCCACCCGTTCGCCGCCCTGCAGTTCCACTGGGTCGAGCTCGAGCGCGTCGTTCGCATCGAGGGCGGCGTCACCAAGGTCAGCGACGCCGAATCCGATGCCTACTTCGATTCGCGCCCGCTCGATTCGCGCATCGGCGCGTGGGCGTCGCCGCAAAGCGAGGTGATCGCGTCGCGTGCGACGCTGCTCGCCAATGCGGCACGCTACGGCGCCAAGTTCATGCTCAAGCCGCCGCGCCCGCCGCACTGGGGCGGCTATCGGCTCGAGCCGCAGGCGTGGGAATTCTGGCAAGGCCGCAAGTCCCGCCTGCACGACCGCCTGCGCTACCGGCGCGACGGAGCAGCGTGGCAACGCGAACGCCTCGCGCCCTAGCGGAACAGCGGTGGCGCGCGCTCAGGGCTCGCCTTCCCAGTAGTCGAGGTCCTGGTCGAGGCGCGAGATGCGCGCGAAGCGGGGCGCTCCGCCCGGCCCGGTCATGGCCAGGTACTTGCCCGAATCGGGGTACTCGACGATCTCCGGCCGCGTCTGGGTGCTGATCGAGAGGTACTTGAGCGGCGCATCCGAGGTATTGATGATCTGGTGCGGATAGTCGGATCCGGCGGGAAGGAAGGCGACGTCGCCCGCCTTCAGCGCGAGCATCTCGTCGGCGACGCGCAAGGTGCCCTGCCCCTCGAGGATCACGAACGCCTCTTCCTGGGCATGATGGAGGTGATAGGGGCAGCCGCGCATGCCGGGCGCGACGATGTCGATGCTCATGCCGAGCGCCTGCGCCGCGGTGCCTCGCGCGAGGCGCGCGCACATCGTGTCGTACAGGGGCGCTCGCTGCTCGCGCTCCTTCGGCAGGTCGTCGAAGTTGCGGATCAGCTGCTCGCGCAGTCGCTGGGCACGTTCGCTCATGGAGGCTTCGCTTTCGTCGAGGTCGGGAGTCGGATGATGCCGGCCGCGCCGCGGGTGCGCGAGTTGCTCCGGCACAATCGCGCCGCCCCTCGGCCGTCGGACCGTCCCACGTGAACAGCCTTTTCGCTTCGCTCGGCATCGAATCGTGGAAGCCGGTGATCACCGCGCTCGTGCTGCCGCCGGTGCCGCTGCTCCTGCTCGTCCTCGTCGGCGCGCGCCTGCTTCTGCCGCGCCGGGGCCTCGGCTGGCTGGTGATCCTGATCAGCGTCGCCCTGCTGTGGCTCTCGGCCTGCACCGGCGCGGTCCGCGTTCTCGGCCAGTTCCTGATCCAGGCGCCGCCGGCGCTCAGCTTCGACCGCGTTCGCGAGCTGAAAGCCGAGGCGACGGCGAAGAAGCCGATCGCCATCGTCATCCTCGGCGCGGGCAGCGAGCCGTTCGCGCCCGAGTACGGCGTCAGCAGCCTGCAGTACCCGTCGCTCGAGCGGCTTCGCTACGGCCTCTGGCTCGCCGGCCAGACCGGCGCGCCGGTCGCCTTCAGCGGCGGCACCGGCCGCGCGCAGGAAGGCACGACCTCGGAGGCACGCGTCGCCGCCAAGATCGCCGCCGACGAGTTCGGCCGGCAGATCCGCTGGGTCGAAGGCGAATCGAAGGACACGCGCGAGAACGCGGCGCTGACGATGGCCCTGCTCAAGCCGGCTGGCATCAACCACGTCGTGCTGGTCACGCACGGCTATCACATGGCGCGCGCGCTGCGCGCGTTCAGCGAAGCGGCGGGGCCTGGCGTCCAGGTCGAGGCCGCGCCGATGGGCCTGGCGAAGAACGTCGAGATCCCGGCGCTCGAGTGGCTGCCGAGCGCGGCCGGCTTTCGCGACATGCGCCAGCTGCTGCGCGAGCTCGTCGGCAGTGCCGCTGGCGCCTAGGACCTGGTCCCGTCACCGCCATGGGCTGGCGCGGCTCGCTCGCCCTCGACTATCAGCTGCGCGACGGGCGTACCGCGGTCCGCGATCGCCATGACGGCCCGCTGCGCGTGCTGCGAGCGCTCTACCCGGAAGGCGGCGTCTGTCACAGCATCCTCGTCCATCCGCCGGGCGGCGTCGTCGGCGGCGACGAGCTGGCGATCGATCTGACGCTGGGCGAAGGCGCGCACGCGCTCGTCACGACGCCGGGCGCAACGCGCTTCTATCGCAGCAGCGGCGCGACCGCGACGCAATCTCTTCGCGTCGCCGCCGGTGCGGGCAGCCGGCTCGAATGGCTGCCGCTCGAGACGATCGCCTACAGCGGCTGCGAAGCTAGCAATGCGCTGCGCTTCGAGCTCGCGCCGGGGGCGGAGATGATCGGCTGGGACGTCACGGCGCTCGGACTGCCGGAGTCCGACCGCCCGTTCGATGCCGGCCGCTTCACGCAGAGCATCGAGGTGCCGGGGCGATGGCTGGAGCGCGGCGCGATCGCCGCCGGTGACGCTCGCCTGCTCGATTCGCCGCTCGGCTGGGCCGGCCAGCGCGTCCTCGCGACGATGTGGTTTGCCGCCGGCGGCCCGTTCGCGCCTGCGCGCGGCGACGCCCTGCTCGAAGCGGCGCGAGCAGCGGCACGGACGCACGCTCTGGCAGCCGCCACGGGCACGACGTCGCCACAGGAAGGCGTGATCGTCGTGCGCGCCCTCGCCGCGCGGGTCGAGCCGGCGATGGACTTGCTGCAGCGCATCTGGCGTGCATGGCGTCCGCTCGCCTGGGACCTCGCGGCGACGGCGCCCCGCGTCTGGTCGACCTGAGCGAGGCACCGCGTCGAGGCGCCGACCGCGCCCGTATGATCGACGCCACCTGGCACTGCTCTTGCGGTCTGTCCGCACCGGTTCGACCCTCCCTCATTCCGACGCCGATGGACCTGACGCCGCGCGACAAGGACAAGCTCCTCATCTTCACCGCGGCGCTGCTGGCGGAGCGCCGGAAAGCGCGCGGCCTGAAGCTGAACCACCCGGAAGCGGTCGCCCTGATCAGCGCCGCGATCATGGAAGGCGCGCGCGACGGCAAGAGCGTCGCCGCCCTCATGAGCGAGGGCAAGTCGGTGCTGACGCGCGCCGACGTGATGGACGGCATCGCCGAGATGATTCCCGACATCCAGGTCGAGGCGACGTTTCCCGATGGCACCAAGCTGGTCACCGTGCACCAGCCGATTGCATGAGCCTGGAGATCACCCCGATGAAACCGCGCCTCTCGATCCGAATTCCGGCCGCGCTCGCCGGCCTGACGGCCCTGCCCGCGATGGCGCACGTCACGAGCGCGGCGGCGCCGCACTGGCACGCCGGCGACGCCGGGGGCATCCTCGTCGTGATCGGGCTCACCGCTGCGGCCGCCTGGCTCGACAGGCGCGGCCGATGATCCCGGGCGAGCTTTTCGTCGGCGCGGGCGATCACGTCCTCAACCCGGGCCGGCGTACGGCGACCGTCGCCGTGCAGAACAGCGGCGACCGGCCGATCCAGGTTGGCTCGCACTATCACTTCGCCGAGACCAACGCTGCGCTGCGCTTCGATCGCGATGCGGCGCGCGGCATGCGCCTGAACATCGCCTCGGGCACCGCGGTCCGCTTCGAGCCCGGGCAGCAGCGCACCGTCGAGCTCGTCGACTTCGCCGGCACTCGACAAGTATTCGGCTTCCGCGGCCTGGTGCAAGGCAAGCTCTGATGGCGACACTGTCGCGCCGCGGCTATGCGGAGATGTTCGGCCCGACCGTCGGCGACCGCGTGCGCCTCGCCGACACGGGCCTCCTCGTCGAGGTCGAGGACGACTACACGCTGCGTGCCGGCGAAGGGCGACGAGACGCCGCCGGCAACGCCGTCGGCTATGGCGAGGAAGTGAAGTTCGGCGGCGGCAAGACGATCCGCGACGGCATGGGCCAGAGCCAGCGCGTCTCGGCCGAGGTCGCCGACACCGTGATCACCAACGCGCTCGTGATCGACCACTGGGGCATCGTCAAGGCCGACGTCGCGATCAAGGCCGGCCGCATCGCCGCGCTCGGCAAGGCGGGCAATCCGGACGTGCAGCCCGGCGTCGACATCGTCATCGGCCCGGGCACCGAGATCATCGCCGGCGAAGGGATGATCCTCACCGCCGGCGGCGTCGATTCGCACATCCACTTCATCTGTCCGCAGCAGATCGAGGCGGCGCTCGCGAGCGGCGTGACGACCATGCTCGGCGGCGGCACCGGGCCCGCGACCGGCACCTTCGCGACCACGTGCACGCCGGGCCCCTGGCACATCCACGCGATGCTGAGGGCGGCCGAGTCGTTCCCGATGAACCTCGGCTTCATGGGCAAGGGCAACGCCAGCCTGCCGGCCGCGCTCGACGAGCAGGTCGAGGCCGGCGCCTGCGGCCTGAAGCTGCACGAGGACTGGGGAACGACGCCGGCGGCGATCGACTGCTGCCTTTCCGTCGCCGACCGCCACGACGTGCAGGTGACGATCCATACCGACACGCTCAACGAATCGGGCTTCGTCGAGGACACCGTCGCCGCGTTCAAGGGCCGGGCGATCTCGACCTTCCACACCGAGGGCGCGGGCGGCGGCCACGCGCCCGACATCATCAAGCTCGCGGGCCTGGCGAACGTGATGCCGTCGTCGACCAACCCGACGATGCCGTACACGGTCAACACCGTCGACGAGCACCTCGACATGCTGATGGTCTGCCATCACCTCGACCCGTCGATCGCCGAGGACCTCGCCTTCGCCGAGAGCCGGATCCGGCGCGAGACGATCGCCGCCGAGGACGTGCTGCACGACATGGGCGTGTTCTCGATGATGTCGAGCGACAGCCAGGCGATGGGGCGCGTGGCCGAGGTGATCGTGCGCACGTGGCAGGCCGCCGACAAGATGAAGCAGCAGCGCGGCTGGCTGGCACCTGAAGGTGCGAACAGCGGCGCCACGTGCGCGCGCGATTCGCGCAACGACAACTTCCGCGTCCGCCGCTACGTCGCCAAGTACACGATCAACCCGGCGATCACGCAGGGCATCGCCCACGAGGTCGGCTCGATCGAGCCGGGCAAGCTCGCCGACCTGGTGCTCTGGAAGCCGGCCTTCTTCGGCGCCAAGCCCTCGCTGGTGCTCAAGGGCGGGATGATCGCGATGGCGGCGATGGGCGACCCGAGCGCGTCGATCCCGACGCCGCAGCCCGTTCACTATCGGACGATGTTCGGCGCGTTCGGGTCCGCGCTCGCCGTGTCGTGCGTCAACTTCGTGTCGCAGGCGTCGCTCGATGCCGGCATCGCCGCCAGGCTCGGCCTGACGCGGCCGCTCAGCGCGGTACGGGCGACGCGGACGATCGGCAAGGCCGACATGATCCTGAACGACGCCACGCCGAAGATCGACGTCGATGCGCAGACCTACGAAGTCCGCGCCGACGGCGTGCTGCTGACGTGCGAGCCGGCGTCGGTGCTGCCGCTCGCGCAGCGCTACTTCCTGTTCTGATACGGACCGGGGCGCATGCCGCTGATCATCGTCAGCAAAGCGATCGTCGCCGGCCGAGGCCTGGCGCCGGCGCTCGTGCGGCGCGCGAGCCGCGTCGCGCTCGACTGGGACACGCGCCAGAAGAGCCGCTTCGAGGCGATCGACTCCCTCGACCGGCATCTCGCCGTCTTCCTGCCGCGCGGCCGCATCGTCCGCGGCGGCGATGTCCTCGTCGGCGAGGACGGCTCGCTGATCGCCGTCGCGGCGCTCGACCAGCCGATCCTCGTCGTGACCGCACCGACACGAGCAGCGCCGAACAGCGCGGCGCTCGCTCTCGCCAAGGCGGCGTACCACCTCGGCAACCGCCACGTTCCGCTCGAAGTGCAGAGCGATCGCCTCGCCCTCGAACCGGACCACGTGCTCGCCGAGCTGCTCGTGCGCATGGGGCTCGTCGTCGCGACGACCACCGGGCCGTTCGAGCCCGAAGCCGGCGCCTACGGCGCGGCCGCGGCGCACGGGCACTCCCACGCCGCGCACGATCACGATCACGGCCACGATCACCCGCACGGCCACGACACGCACGCCAACGATCCCGATCACCCGTGCGGCCACGATCACGCGCACGACCGATGACCTTGCCGCGCCGTCCGCATCGAACGCCGCGCGACCGGACGCCGCGGCATCGCGTTCGTTCCGCCACTCGAAGCGATGCGGCGACCCCGCTCTCGCCCGCGGCCCTGCTGCAGCTGATGCGGCTCGCGTCGCCGAGCTTGCCGGTCGGCGGCTTCAGCTACTCGGAAGGCATCGAGTCGGCGGTAGACGCCGGGCTCGTCAGGGACGAGAAGACCGCCGAGCGCTGGCTCGTCGACCAGCTCGAGCTCGGCCTCGCGCGCGCCGACCTGCCGATCGTCGCCCGCGCGCTCGCCGCCTGGCGCCGCGGCGACGCCGACCACGTCGAGACGCTCAACCGCTGGTTCGCGACGACGCGCGAGACCGGCGAGATGCTGCGACAGGCCGAACAGATGGGGCGTTCGCTCGCGCTCTGGCTGCGCCATCGCGGCAGCGCCGACGCGCGCCTGCTCCGCCTCGAAGCGCTGCGGCCCGCGCCGACCTGGCCGGTCGCGTTCGCACTCGCCGCCGCCGACAGCGGCGCGGGCGCTCGCGACGTGCTCGTCACCTTCGCGGGCGGCTGGGCCGAGAACATGACGCAGGCGGCGATGAAGGCGGTGCCGCTCGGCCAGGCGTCGGCGCAACGCATCCTCGCCACGCTCGCCGCCGCCATCCCGGGTGCCGTCGCCGGCGCGCTCGAGCTCGCGACGAGCGACATGCAGGCGTTCGCGCCGATGCTCGCCATCCTCTCGTCGCAGCACGAGGAACAGTACTCGCGCCTGTTCCGATCCTGACCGGCGCGCAATCCATCCACTTCCATCACCCGACGTCCATGAGCGCCTTGCACGACATTGCCCGCCGCACCCGCACGTTGCCGCCGCTGCGCGTCGGTGTCGGCGGGCCGGTCGGCTCGGGCAAGACGACGCTGGTCGAGATGCTCTGCAAGACGATGCGCGAGACCTGGGACCTCGTCGTCGTCACCAACGACATCTACACCAAGGAAGACCAGCGCCTGCTCACGGTCGCCGGCGCGCTCGAGGCCGATCGCATCATGGGCGTCGAGACCGGCGGCTGCCCGCACACCGCGATCCGCGAAGACGCCTCGATCAACCTCGAGGCGATCGACCGCATGCTCGAGAAGTATCCGGACGCCGACATCGTCTTCATCGAAAGCGGCGGCGACAACCTCGCCGCGACCTTCAGCCCGGAGCTCTCGGACCTGACGATCTACGTCATCGACGTCGCCGCGGGCGAGAAGATCCCGCGAAAAGGCGGCCCGGGAATCACCAAGAGCGACCTGTTCGTCATCAACAAGACCGACCTCGCACCGCACGTCGGCGCCAGCCTCGACGTCATGCGCGCCGACACGCTGCGCATGCGCGGCGCCAAGCCGTTCGTGATGACCAACCTGAAGACGCGCGACGGCCTCGGCGAGGTCGTCGCGTTCATCGAGCAGCGCGGCCTGCTGGAGGCCGGGCGCTCAGCCTTGTCGCAGGGCTGAGCGCGGCGCACAACGCGCCGGCTCAGTCCCAGCCGCCGCCGCCATCGCCGCCGCCACCGTCACCACCGCCGGCATCGCTCGATCCGGCGTCCCAGTCGTTCCCGCCGGTGCCGAAATCGATGGACCGGTTGTCGAGGTCGACCGACGCGCCGGCGTCACGCGGCGAATCGAAGAAGCCGCCGGGCGCGCCGCCGTCGCGATCTGGGCGCCCCTCGCGACTCGAATGGAGCATCCGCTCGGCAAGCATGCCGGCGGCGACGCCGCCCGCGGCACCGAGGCCGACCCCGAGCATGCCGCTGCCCGCACGCTGCGCCGGAGCGCCCGGACCGTAGGGCATGCCGACCTGGCCCGGGCCGTAAGGTGCCGCCCCCGGCGCGCCTGCCTGCGTCGGCGTGCCGTACGCCGCACCGGGCGCGGCGGCGCCGCTCGCCATCGCTGCCCCACGACTGCGCGAAAACATGCGCCAGAGAACGAAGGCGACCGCCGCCAGCCCCGCGAGCCAGACCCAGCTCGGCA
>JBDTPG010000081.1:0-10649 GCA_039932815.1 Caldimonas sp. | reverse complement strand
CGAGGCCGAGCATGATGCCGCCGACGACGCCCGTCTTGGTGTACGGCAGGACGACCTTCCAGACCACCTCCCACGTCGTCGAGCCGAGCGCGTAGGCTGACTCCTTGAGCATCGGTGGCGTCACCTCGAAGACGTCGCGCATCACGGCGGCGATGAAGGGGATGACCATGATCGCCAGGATGATCCCGGCCGACAGCAGGCCGATGCCCACCGGCGGTCCCGAGAACAGCGACCCCAGCAGCGGCACGCCCTTGAACGTCGCCTGCAGCGGCTGCTGGACGAAGCGCGAGAGGATCGGGCTGAAGACGAGCAGGCCCCACATGCCGTAGACGATCGACGGTACGGCCGCGAGCAGCTCGATCGCGGTGCCGAGCGGGCGTTTCAGCCAGAGCGGCGACAGCTCGGTGAGGAAGAGCGCGATGCCGAAGCTCACCGGCACCGCGATCAGCAGGGCGATGAAAGACGTCATCAGCGTGCCGTAGATCATCACCAGGCCGCCGTAGCGGTTCTGGACCGGATCCCACTCGCTCGTCCACAGGAACGACAGCCCGTAGGCGCGGATCGCCGGTGCGGCGCCGACCACCAGGGAGATCAGGATGCCGGCCAGCAGGGCCAGCGTCAGCCACGCCGCGCCGTGAGCCAGGGCGGAGAAGATCACGTCGGCCCAGGGCGAGACGCGCCGGGCGACGGGCGGGCGGTTCTTCATGTCCGCCCGTATCTTGCCCTCCTGGCGGCGAAAGGACATCGGCGGGAAAGTCGCGGCCACGACACTACTTCCAGGCGATCGCCTTGCCCGACGTGTCCTTGATGTTCGCGGCCCAGGACTTGCGCACCAGGTCCTTGACCGGCGCCGGCAGCGGGACGTACTCGAGATCGTCGGCCATCTTGTCGCCGTTGCCGTAGGCCCAGTCGAAGAACTTCAGCGAACTGGCAGCCGTCGCCGGCTTTTCCTGCGCCTTGTACATGAGGATGAAGGTCGCGCCGCTGATCGGCCAGGCGTCCTTGCCGGCCTGATCGGTCAGCACCTGGAAGAAGGACTTCGACCAGTCGGCGCCGGCCGCGGCGGCCTTGAAGTTGTCGGCGTCCGGCGGAACGAACTGCCCGTCCTTGTTCCTGAGCAGCGTGTAGGTCATCTTGTTCTGCTTGGCATAGGCGTACTCGACGTAGCCGATCGAGTTCGGCAGGCGCTGCACGAACGCAGACACGCCTTCGTTGCCCTTGCCGCCGGCACCCACCGGCCAGTTGACGGCCGTGCCCTCGCCGACCTTGGCTTTCCAGTCGGCGTTCACCTTCGAGAGGTAGTTGGTGAAGATGAACGACGTGCCCGAGCCGTCGGCGCGACGCACCGGCGAGATCGCCTCGTTCGGCAGCGGCACACCGGGGTTGAGGGCGGTCAACGCGGGGTCGTTCCACCTGGTGATCTTGCCGAGGTAGATGTCGCCGAGCACTTGCCCGGTCAGCTTGATCTGCCCGGGGGCGATGCCCTTGATGTTGACGACGGGAACGACGCCGCCGATCACGGTCGGGAACTGGATCAGGCCGTCCTTGGCGAGCACGTCGTCGGCCAGCGGCATGTCGGAAGCGCCGAAGTCGACGGTCTTGGCGCGGATCTGCTGGATCCCGGCGCCGGAGCCGACCGACTGGTAGTTGACGCGCGCGCCCTTCGCCTTGTTGTAGGCATCTGCCCACTTGGCGTAGATCGGTGCCGGAAACGTCGCGCCCGCGCCGGTCATGTCTTGCGCGGACGCAGCGCCGGCGCCGAGGAGCGCGGCGGCGAACGCGCCGAAAAGGGAGATCTTCATGGTCATAGCCTTTCGAGCAAGGTCGAGGAGCAATGCCCGAAACTGTACGAAGCGCACATGACGCCGCCATGACAAGACGCGCTACCTCCATGACTTGCGCGACTTCGCCTCAGGCCACTGTCACGCGGCTGTCACATGGCGCGAGAGTCCGCGCGCGGACGGCGGGACCCTCGCTCCCGATCAGCCGAGTGTCGCCGCGAGCTGCTCCGCGCAGCGCTTCGATTGCGCCGCATCGCGCGCCTCGACCATGACGCGGACCACCGGCTCGGTGCCCGAGGGCCGGATCAGCACCCGGCCGCTGTCCCCCAGCTCGCGATCGACCTCGGCGCGCCGATCGGCGAGGGCGCGATTCGCGGTCCAGTCGTGGCCCGGCTTGAGGCGGACGTTGATCAGCGTCTGCGGGAAGAGGTCGACGCCGGCGAGCAGATCGGCCAGCGGACGGCCGGCGCGGACGACCGCCTCGAGCACCATCAGGGCGCTGACGATGCCGTCGCCGGTGGTGTGGCGATCGAGCGCGAGCAGGTGCCCCGAGCCTTCGCCGCCCAGCTGCCAGCCGCGCCGCAGGAGCTCCTCGAGCACGTACCGGTCGCCGACCGATGCGCGCACGACGTCGACGCCGCGCCGGCGCAGTGCCTGCTCGACGCCGAGGTTGGTCATCAGCGTGCCGACCACGCCCGGCACCGGCCGGCCGTGATCGAGGCGAGCGGCG
Source organism: Caldimonas sp. (assembly GCA_039932815.1). Lineage (GTDB taxonomy): Bacteria > Pseudomonadota > Gammaproteobacteria > Burkholderiales > Burkholderiaceae_C > Schlegelella_A. The sequence goes on along the minus strand of JBDTPG010000081.1, from coordinate 8,138 downwards.
GCGAGCACGTAGAGCAGCTCGTCGCCGTTGTAGAGCCGGCCGGCGCCGTCGACGACCTGAAGGCGGTCGCCGTCGCCGTCGAGGGCGATGCCGTAGTCGGCGCCGCCGGCGATGACGGCGTCGACGAGCGCCTGCGGCGCGGTTGCGCCGAACCCGGCATTGATGTTGAAACCATCCGGACGGCAGCCGATCGCCGTGATCTCGGCGCCGAGCTCGTGGAAGACGTCGGGCGCGACGTGGTACGCAGCGCCGTGCGCCGCGTCGACGACGACCGCCAGACCGCGCAGCGTCAGGTCGTTGCTGTACGTGCTCTTGCAGAACTCGATGTAGCGCCCGCTCGCGTCGTCGAGCCGGCGCGCCCGGCCGAGCTCTGTCGAGCCGACCCAGCGCTGCTCGCCGGCGAGCGCGGTCTCGACCTCGTTTTCCCAGGCATCGGAAAGCTTCTCGCCGCGCGCCGAGAAGAACTTGATGCCGTTGTCGGCGAACGGGTTGTGCGAGGCGCTGATGACGACGCCGAGGTCGAGGCGGAGCGCCCGCGTCAGGTAGGCGACGCCCGGCGTCGGCAACGGCCCGGTGAGGACGACGTCGACCCCGGCGGACGCGAAGCCTGCCTCCAGCGCCGACTCGATCATGTAGCCGGAGATGCGCGTGTCCTTGCCGATCAGGACGGTCGGACGCCGCTCGGACCGGCGCAGGACCTGGCCGACGGCATGGCCCAGGCGGAGCATGAAGTCGGGCGTGATCGGCGCGTCGCCGACCGTGCCGCGGATGCCGTCGGTGCCGAAATACGTTCTGCTCATGGGGTGCTGGCGCGCGGGCTGGAGAGGTCGGCGCGATTATCGGCGCCGCTTGCCGCCGCCCAGACCGCCAGGCCGGCGACCGTTGCGGCCACGTCGTGGACGCGGACGATGCGAGCGCCGCGTTGCACGGAGATGACCGCGGCGACGACGCTCGCGGCGACGAGCCGGCCCTGCTCCGCCGGCGAACGGCCGGCGGGCGCTTTCGCCGCCAGCCCCGCCAAGCGGGCCAGCGTCGACTTGCGCGACCAGCCGACGAGCACGGGCACCCCGAGCGCGACGATCGCGTCCTGATGCGCCAGCAGCTCGAGGTTCTGTGCGGGGTTCTTGCCGAAGCCGATGCCAGGGTCGACGACGATTCGCTCGCGCTGGATTCCCGCCCCCAAGGCAGCCTCGATCCGTTCGCCCAGGAACGCAGCCACCTCGACGGCGACGTCGTCGTAGTTCGCTTCGGACTGCATCGAGCGCGGCGTGCCGTGCATGTGCATCAGGCAGACGCCGCAGCGGCCATGGGCGGCGACGAGCCCGAGCGCGCCCGGGGCACGCAGCGCCGCGATGTCGTTGACGATGTCGACGCCGAGATCGAGCGCCGCGCGCATGACGTCGACCTTGGTCGTGTCGATCGAGATCGGACAACCGAGGCCGACCGCCGCGGCGAGTACGGGCCGTACCCGCGCGAGCTCCTCGTCGGCGCTGACCGCTAGCGCTCCGGGACGGCTCGACTCTCCGCCGATGTCGAGAATGTCGGCGCCTTGTTCGAGCAACTGCTCGCAGCGCGCGATCGCCTGCGCCGCCGACATCGCGGCGCCGCCCTCCGAAAAGGAATCGGGCGTGACGTTGACGATGCCCATCACCCGCGGCCGCGCGAGATCGACCTCGAAGCGGCTCGTCCGCCAGATCGGGCCGCTCATGAAAAACGGGGCCGAAGCCCCGTCTCGAACCGCACTGCGGGCATTCGCCTCAGGCGGCGGCGGGCGCGTTGCCCGGCGTCACCGGCGGCACGCCGCCGCTCGGCTTGACCGCGGAAGGCACCCAGTCCTTCGGCGTCCGCGGCGGCTTGCCGGACATGATGTCGTCGATCTGGTCGGCGTCTATGGTCTCCCATTCGAGGAGCGCCGCGGCCATCGCGTGGATCTTGTCCTGGTTGTCCTCGATCAGCTTGCGGGCGATCGCGTACTGCTCGTCGATGATGCGGCGGATCACCAGATCGACCTTGCGCATCGTCTCTTCCGACATCGTCGTCGTCTTGGTCACCGAGCGGCCGAGGAAGACCTCGCCTTCGTTCTCGGCATAGACCATCGGCCCGAGCTCGTCGGTCATGCCGTAGCGCGTGACCATGTCGCGCGCGATCGCGGTCGCGCGCTCGAAGTCGTTGCTCGCGCCGGTCGTCATCTGGTGCATGAAGACCTCTTCGGCGATCCGGCCCCCGAACAGCACTGCGATCGTCGAGAGCATGCGCTCCTTGTCGAGGCTGTAGCGGTCGCCTTCGGGCAGCTGCATCGTCACGCCGAGGGCACGGCCGCGCGGGATCACGGTGACCTTGTGGACCGGATCGGTCTTCGGCATCAGGCGTGCGACGAGGGCATGGCCGGACTCGTGGTAAGCCGTGTTGCGCCGCTCTTCCTCGGGCATGACCATGGACTTCCGCTCGGGGCCCATCATGATCTTGTCCTTGGCCTTCTCGAAGTCGACCATCTCGACGACGCGGCCCGAACGGCGCGCAGCGAACAGCGCCGCCTCGTTGACCAGGTTGGCGAGGTCGGCGCCCGAGAAGCCCGGCGTGCCGCGCGCCAGGATGTCGGCGCGGATGTCCTGGCCGACCGGGACCTTCCTCATGTGGATGTTGAGCACCTGCTCGCGGCCGCGCACGTCGGGCAGCGTCACGTAGACCTGGCGGTCGAAGCGGCCCGGGCGCAGCAGCGCCGGGTCGAGGATGTCGGGCCGGTTGGTCGCGGCCATGACGATGACGCCGAGATTGGTCTCGAAGCCGTCCATCTCGACCAGCATCTGGTTGAGCGTCTGCTCGCGCTCGTCGTTGCCGCCGCCGAGGCCGGCGCCACGATGGCGGCCGACCGCGTCGATCTCGTCGATGAAGATGATGCAGGGCGCGCTCTTCTTGGCCTGCTCGAACATGTCGCGCACGCGCGCCGCGCCGACGCCGACGAACATCTCGACGAAGTCGGAGCCCGAGATCGAGAAGAACGGCACCTTGGCCTCGCCGGCGATCGCCTTGGCGAGCAGGGTCTTGCCGGTGCCCGGAGGCCCGACCAGGAGCACGCCGCGCGGGATCCGGCCGCCGAGCTTCTGGAATTTCTGCGGGTCCTTCAGGAAGTCGACCAGCTCCTTGACCTCTTCCTTGGCCTCGTCGCAGCCGGCGACATCGGCGAAGGTCGTGGTGTTGTTGGCTTCGTCGAGCATGCGCGCCTTCGACTTGCCGAAGCTGAAGGCGCCGCCCTTGCCGCCGCCCTGCATCTGGCGCATGAAGTAGATCCAGACGCCGATCAGCAAGAGGATCGGCCCCCACGACGCGAGGATGGAGAGCAGGAACGAGGGCTCTTCCCTCGGCTTGACGTCGAACTTGACGCCGTTGTTGATCAGGTCGCCGACCAGGCCGCGATCGAGGTAGGTCGCGGTGGTGCGCAGTTCCTTGTCGTCGGTGGTCTTGGCGCGGATCTCGGTCGAGCCGCCGACGCCTTCTTGCAGCGTCACGCTACGGACGCGCTTGCCGCGCACCTCTTCGAGGAAGTCGGAGTAGCCGATGGCGCCGGTCTGCGCCCCGGTGCGCTCGAATTGCTTGAACACGGTGAAGAGGACCAGCGCGATCACCAGCCAGACCGCGACCTTCGAAAACCATTGATTGTTCACCGCGACTCCAATTCCAAAGAACCGAGCGCCCCGAAAACCCAGGGGTCTCGACTCACGGCATCTGCGGCCGATTTTAGTCCACGCAAGCCCGGTGATGCAGGGCGATTGCCGAGGGCATATGCCTCGCTAATGAGGGTTATCGACGCCTGATGCGGGCGTCTTGAGACCGATTCCGACCAGGAAGGTTTCGGCCGACTTCGCCCTGGACGCCTTCGGCTTGACCGCCTTGACGGTCCTGAAGCTCGCCTTGAAACGCTCGACGAGCTGACTGTAGCCGCTGCCGTGAAAGACCTTGCAGACGAGGCTGCCTTCCGGCCGCAGGTGGTTCTGGGCGAACTCGATCGCCAACTCGACCAGGTCGGCCATCCGGGCGGCGTCCGACGCGGCCACGCCCGACAGGTTCGGCGCCATGTCCGAGAGGACGACGTCGACCGGCCGCCCGCCAACCCGGGCCTCGAGCGCGGCGAGGATCGCGGGCTCGCGGAAATCGCCGGCGATGAAGTCGACGCCGTCGATCGGCTCGAAGGCCAGCATGTCGAGCGCGACGATCGTGCCGTGAAGCGGGCCGGGCGCCGCGGCCGGGTCGGCGCTCGCACCACGACCGAACTTGCGCCGTACGTACTGGCTCCACGCGCCGGGCACGGCACCGAGGTCGACGACGAACTGCCCCGGCGCGAGCAGATGCAGCTGCTCGTCGATCTCCTTCAGCTTGTAGGCCGCGCGTGCCCGGTAGCCCTCGCGCTGGGCGAGCTTGACGTAGGGATCGGTGAGGTGGTCGTGCAGCCACGCCTTGTTGAGCTTCTTGCCTTTGCCTCGGGTCGCCATGGGGCGCCGATAATAGGCGCGTGACCGCCCTCCTCCTCAGCGCCGCCGAGCGCAAGCAAAAGCGCGCCGAAGCGCATCACCTCGATCCGGTCGTCGCCATCGGCCACGACGGTGCGACGCCGGCCGTGCGGCGCGAGCTCGACGCCGCCCTCGGCGCCCATGGGCTCGTGAAGGTTCGCGTCTTCTCGGACGACCGGGCCGCGCGTGAAGCACTGATGGGCGAGTTGAGCGAGACGCTCGGCGCCGCGCCGATCCAGCACATCGGCAAGCTGCTCGTTCTCTGGCGCCCGCCGGCGCCGAAGGACAAGGCCGAAAAGGAAGGCCGGATGCCCGGTCCGAAGGTCGTCAAGGTGCTCAAGTTCTCGAAGAGCGGCAACCACCGGCCGCAGGTCAAGAAGGTCACCGTCGTCGGCAACATGCGTCTGGCCGCCGGCGGCACGCTGAAGCGGGCGACGAGGCGCCGCCCGGCCAGCCTCAAGAAGTCGGCGCAGCAGCCGTAGCGGCCGGCACCGGCTCGCGCGCCGGGCCGGCGAAGCGCCAGGCGAGCACCGCGACGGCGACGAACTTGACCAGGAAGAACGCGGTCGCGACGCCGTGGAGAACGGCAAACGACGGACCGCCGTCACCCCGCGCGGCCGCTTCCATCATCGGCTGGACCGCGTAGTGACCTGCGACGATGGAAAAGATCGCCGCGAGCACGAGCAGCATCTCGGCGCTGAAGCGAGAGGCGCCGTGCCGGGCCGCGCCGCGCGCGATCTGGAGCGCGAGCACCAGCAGGATGGCGCCGGCGACGATCCCGATCGTCGCGTCGACCGCGAAGAGGCGCGTGACGGCGCGCCCGGCGTCGGCGCGCGGCAAGGTCGCGAAGAGCACCGGCGCGGCGACGAAGCCGACGCCGGCGACGAGCCCGGCCCAGACGCCGGCGAGCCACGCCGCCGCGCGCCGCAGCGAAGGGCTCACGACCTCACTCGTAGCGAACGCCGGTGATCTCGTAGCTCTTGACGCCGCCCGGCGCCTGCACCTCGGCGATGTCGCCCTCGACCTTGCCGATCAGCGCGCGCGAAATCGGCGAGCTGATCGAGATCAGGCCCTGCTTCAGGTCCGCCTCGTCGTCGCCGACGATCTGGTAGGTGACCTTGGCGCCGCTGTCTTCTTCCTCGAGATCGACGGTCGAACCGAAGACGACGCGCCCTTCGGCGTCGACCGCCTTGGGATCGATGATCTGTGCCGCCGCGAGCTTGCTCTCGACCTCGAGGATGCGGCCTTCGATGAAGCCCTGCTTGTCCTTGGCCGCCTCGTATTCGGCGTTCTCGGACAGGTCGCCCTGGGCGCGCGCCTCCGAGATCGCCTGGATGACGGCGTGGCGCTCGACGTTCTTCAATCGGCTGAGCTCTTCCCTCAGTTTCTCGGCACCGCGTCGGGTGAGCGGGATGGTGGCCATGATCGGACCTCGAAAAAAAGCAAAGCCGCCGCGGGAGACTCCGGCGGCGGCGCGGTGGAATCAGTTTAGTGCAGTTGGGCGTGCAATTCCTGCAGTGAGGTCACGCCCAGATCGTCGCGGTGCTTCATGCCCTCGACCGCCGCTTCGCAGCCCGCCATGCTCGTGTAGTAAGTCACTCGATGGGCGAGCGCCGCCTGGCGGATGTGGCGTGAGTCGGCAATCGCCGTGCGCGTCTCGTCGACGGTCGTGAAGACGAGCTGGATCTCGCCGTTCTTCAGCAGGTCGACGATGTGCGGCCGGCCGTCCTTGACCTTGTTGACCGCGCGCACCGGCACGCCGGCCTCGCCGATCGCCGCGGCGGTGCCGCGCGTCGCCACCAGCTGGAAGCCGAGCGCGTGCAGGTCGCGGGCGACGGCGACGGCGCGCGCCTTGTCGCCGTTGCGGACCGTGATGCAGACGGTGCCTCGCTTCGGCAGGCGCGAACCAGCGCCGAGCTGGCTCTTGAACATCGCTTCGCCGAAGGTGTGGCCGACCCCCATGACCTCGCCGGTGGAGCGCATCTCGGGGCCGAGGATGGGGTCGACGCCCGGAAACTTGTTGAACGGAAAGACCGCTTCCTTGACCGAGAAATACGGCGGAACCACCTCGCCCCTGACGCCCTTCTGGCTCGCCAGCGACTGGCCGACCATGCAGCGCGCCGCGATCTTGGCGAGCGGCTCCCCGGTCGCCTTCGACACGAACGGCACCGTGCGCGAAGCGCGCGGGTTGACCTCGAGGACGTAGATCGTCGCGGCGTCACCGTTCCCGGCGACGTCGCCCTGGATCGCGAACTGCACGTTCATCAGGCCGACGACGTTGAGCGCCCGGGCCATCACCGACGTCTGCCGGCGCAGCTCGTCCTGGAGCTTCTTCGGCAGCGAGTACGGCGGCAGCGAGCACGCCGAATCGCCCGAGTGGATTCCCGCCTGCTCGACGTGCTCCATGATGCCGCCGATCATCACTTCGGTGCCGTCGCTGATGCAGTCGACGTCGACCTCGATCGCGTCGTCGAGAAAGCGGTCGAGCAGGACCGGCGACTTCTCGCTCACCTTGACCGCCTCGCGCATGTAGCGCTCGAGGTCCTTGTCGCCGTGGACGATCTCCATCGCCCGGCCGCCGAGCACGTAGCTCGGCCGCACCACGAGCGGGTAGCCGATCTCCTGCGCGAGCACGATGGCCTGCTCCTCGGTCCGCGCCGTGCGGTTCGGCGGCTGGCGCAGGCCGAGCGTGGTGAGAAGTTGCTGGAAGCGCTCGCGGTCCTCGGCGACGTCGATCGAATCGGGCGAGGTGCCGACGATGGGCACGCCGGCGCGCTCGAGTTCGAGAGCGAGCTTCAAGGGCGTCTGGCCGCCGTACTGGACGATGACGCCGAGCGGCTTTTCCTTGGCGACGATCTCGAGCACGTCCTCGAGCGTCACCGGCTCGAAGTAAAGGCGATCGGAAGTGTCGTAGTCGGTCGACACCGTCTCGGGATTGCAGTTCACCATGATCGTCTCGTAGCCGTCCTCGCGCATGGCGAGGGCGGCGTGGACGCAGCAATAGTCGAACTCGATGCCCTGGCCGATGCGGTTCGGCCCGCCGCCGAGGACCATGATTTTCCTGCGGTCGGTCGGCTCGGCCTCGCATTCCTCGTCGTAGGTCGAGTACATGTAGGCGGTCTGGGTCGCGAACTCGGCGGCGCACGTGTCGACCCGCTTGTAGACGGGCCGCACGCCGAGCTCGTGCCGCCGCGCGCGGACCTCGCCTTCCCCAGCCGCCAGCAGGCGCGCAAGGCGGCGATCGGAAAAACCCTTCGCCTTCAGGAAGCGCAGCTCGGCCATCGACAGGCTCGCCAGGGTGCGGCCGCCCAAGGCGCGCTCGCTGGCGACGATCTCCTCGATCTGGGCCAGGAACCACGGGTCGATCGCCGTCTCCTCGAAGATCTCGTCGAGGCTCAGGCCGATCCGGAACGCGTCGGCGACGAAGAGCAGCCGCTCGGGCCCGGCCTCGCCGATCTCCTGCACGATCTCCTCGCGGTCGCTCGAGCGCGTCGAGAAGCCGTCGATGCCCGTCTCGAGGCCGCGCAGCGCCTTCTGCAGGCTCTCCTGGAAGGTGCGGCCGATCGCCATCACCTCGCCGACCGACTTCATCTGCGTCGTCAGGCGCGAGTCGGCGGCGGGAAACTTCTCGAA
>JBDTPG010000080.1:0-10699 GCA_039932815.1 Caldimonas sp. | reverse complement strand
CGGCGACGCTGAAGGAATCGACGATGCTGATGTTCATCATCGGCATGTCGCTGCTGTTCTCGTACGTGATGAGCTACCTGCACATCAGCCAGTCGATGGCGCAGTGGATCGTCGCGCTGCAGCTCTCCAAGTGGTTGCTGCTGGCGGCGATCCTCCTCCTCGTCGTGATCCTCGGTTTCTTCCTGCCGCCGGTCAGCATCATCCTGATGACGGCGCCGATCATCCTGCCGCCGCTCAAGGCCGCCGGCTTCGACCTGATCTGGTTCGGCGTGCTGATGACGATCGTCATGGAGGCCGGGCTGATCCATCCGCCGGTCGGCCTCAACCTGTTCGTGATCAAGAACATCGCGCCCGACATCTCGCTCGGCCAGATCATCTGGGGCGTGCTGCCCTTCGTCGGCCTGATGTTCGCGGCGGTGGTCCTGATCTGCCTCCTACCGGGAATCGCGACGGCGCTTCCGGATTCGGTGATGGGCGCAGTGCCCGGGCCACGCTGAAGCCGCTCGAGGCCGGACGCTGGCCCCGCGAAAAAGGCCTTGGTTGCCGCCGCATGCGGCCCCAGAATGTGTGATCGGTTTCACGCCGAAGACGGTGAGCCGGTGCCTCGTCATCAACATTCTGGAGTCGTCCGATGCGCTCGAAGCCCTGGGTTCTCGCCGCCGCCGTATTCCCGATGGCCCTGGCCTCGCTGCCCGCCGTGGCCGATCTGTCGCTGGTGCCCGGAACAATCAACATGTTCCGCGACAACCGCGGCGCCAACGACGTCGGCGTGGGTGCCGGCGACATCCTGCAGTACGGCGCCGACATTGCGGGCGGCTCCGCTGGCGCCAGCCTGCGCGCCGTCGCCGCGACAGGCTTCGTGGACCCGGCACAGACTTGCAACCCGCTGTCGGTCAACGTCAACTTCTGCTCGAACGGGACTGGCTACAACGCGACCCGCCTCGACCCGTGGACGTTCACGTTCACGCGCGGCGCCGACACCTTGACGACGCTCGGCCCGTCCGTGACCGGGGCGGCGGGCGCGCCGATCGCCTTTCCGACCTCCGTCACACTGTCGGGAACGGGGCTCACGCCGACGATCTCCTGGGTGGTCCAGCCGGGTTTCACACCCGACGGCTTTCGCGTCCAGATCTTCGACAAGAGCAGAACTGTTCCGGGCACCAGCCAAGCCGACATCATCTACTCCACGTCGATCGCCGCCGGTTCAACGTCGTTCACCCTGCCGGCCGGCATCGGCCTCAGCAGCACCGGCAATTACGCGATCAACTTCCAGATCGTCGAGACGCGCGGGCACGTGTCCTTCACCAATAACAACTCGCAGATCCTCTCGCGTTCGAACTCGTACTTCGACTTCTCGCCGCTCACCGGCTCGGTACCGCACGACATCGCTTTGCCGACGATCGACGCCAGCGGCGTCTACAACTTCCACGTCGGCGGCGTCGGGCCTGATCACATCACCTTCATCGACCCGCTGGTCGCGGTCGGCTACCACTACCTCACAGGCGCCGGCAATCCGAACTTCCAGTCCGTCCTGCTCCCCGACGTCGGCGACGGCCTGTACGCCCTCACGTTCGTCGATGGCCTGGGGTCCCATACCGTGAGCCTGGCGCACGATCTGCAGTACTTCTTCGGTGCCGGCGGCGTCAGCGACTTCACTGTGTCCGGCATCGAGACATCGGCCGGCCTCGACCCAAGCAACCCCACGGCCTTCATCACCGGCCTGACTTTCGCTGCCACTGGCGACTTCACGGGAACCATGACGCCGTTGACCGCGCTCGTCGTTGCCGTCCCCGAGCCGGAGACCTATGCGCTCCTCATCGCGGGAATGGCGTTGATCGGCGTCGCGCGGCGGCGGCGGCGCTAACCCTCGCACGCGAGCGGAGAACACGCCGTCGGCGCTCGCCGGCGCGAGCTGCACCTCGACTATCGCTCGCGGCGCCTCCGCTGGTATGGTCACGCGCGAGCCCGACATGCCGGCGATCCGATGACTGCGCGCAAGAAGGCTCCGGCCGTCCGGCCGGTGGCGCGGTTTCGCCTGCGCGTCACGGCCGGCGACGCCATCTTCGTCGGCCCGGGCAAGGTCTCGCTGCTCGAGGCGATCCGCGAGACGCGGTCGATCACCGCCGCGGCGAAATCCATGGGCATGTCGTACCGGCGCGCCTGGATCCTGGTCGACGAGCTGAACCGTTCGCTGGCCAGCGCCGCGGTCGCCTCGGCCATCGGCGGCGAGCGCGGCGGCGGCAGCACGCTGACCGAGCTCGGCCAGGAGCTGGTCGACACCTACCGGCGCATCGAGGCGACGGCGACCCGGGCCGCGGCGAGGGACATCGACCGGCTGCTCGCTCTGGTCGCCAAGCGAACGCGCGCCCCGCGCTAGACCGGAAGACAGCGTGAACGGCGCCAGCGGAAAACGTTTCCGGGCGGGCGCGAGTCTTGCCCGCAACGCGTCGTCTCCGCCATCGCCTTCATCATGAGCACCTTCTTTGCCCGCCGCCTGCTTCTGAGCTTCGTCGCCTTCGGCGTGGCCGCCTGCGGCGAAGTGTCACGCCTGCCGGAAGGCGCCAGCGTCGGCCCGAGCCCGACGCTGCCGGAGCCGGTCAAGACGCTCATCCCGACCGTGAAGATCGCCCCCGCGGTCGGCTGGGCCGCGAACGCACGACCCGTGGCCGCCGCCGGCCTGGCGGTCGCCGCGTACGCGACCGGCCTGCAGCATCCGCGCTGGCTGCACGTGCTGCCGAACGGCGACGTTCTCGTCGCCGAGTCGAACGCGCCAGCGAAAGAGAAGAACGACGGCGGCATCAAGGGCTGGGTCATGAAGCTGATGATGGCGCGCGCCGGCGCCGGCGTGCCGAGCGCGAACCGCATCACCCTGCTGCGCGATGCCGACGGCGACGGCGCCGCCGAGACGCAGACCGTCTTCGTCGAAGGGCTGATGTCGCCGTTCGGCATGGCGCTGATCGGCAACGATCTCTACGTCGCCAACGCCGACGCGGTCGTGCGCTTCCCCTACCAGCCGGGCGAGACGAGGATCGTGCAGCCGGGGACCCAGGTCGTCGCCCTGCCGGGCGGGCCGATCAATCACCACTGGACCAAGAACATCATCGCCAGCCGCGACGGCAGCCGTCTCTACGCGACCGTCGGCTCGAACAGCAACGTCGGCGAGAACGGCATGGAGAACGAGTCAGGGCGCGCCGCGATCTGGGAGGTCGACCCCAAGGCCGGCACCAAGCGGCTGCTCGCCACCGGCCTGCGCAACCCGAACGGGATGGCGTGGGAGCCCGAGAGCAACGCCTTGTTCACGGTCGTCAACGAACGCGACGAGCTCGGCAGCGACCTCGTTCCCGACTACCTGACTTCCGTGCGCGCCGGCGCCTTCTACGGCTGGCCGTACAGCTACTACGGCCAGCACGTCGACGAGCGGCCGAAGCCGGCACGCCCCGACCTCGTCGCCACCGCGGTGCCGCCTGACTACGCGCTCGGCACGCACGTCGCCCCGCTCGGCCTGGCGACGAGCGAAGGCGCAGCGCTGCCGGCGCCGTTCCAGCGCGGCATGTTCATCGGCCTGCACGGCTCATGGAACCGCAAGCCGCCGAACGGCTACAAGGTCGTCTTCGTGCCGTTCGCGGGCGGCAAGCCGAGCGGCGTGCCGATCGACGTGCTGACGGGCTTTCTCGACGGCGAGGGCAAGGCGCGGGGCCGGCCGGTCGGCGTCGCGATCGACAAGCGCGGCGCGCTGCTCGTCGCCGACGACGTCGGCAACACGATCTGGCGCGTGACGAACGCGGCGAGCGGCGCCGGCCGCTGAGGCCCGCGACGATCGCGGCGGCCGCCCCGACCCGTCGTCCGCGCCCTAGCGCGCGACCCCGACGATCACGCTCGATGCCTTGAACACGGCCAGCACGGCAACGCCCGGCGCGAGGGCGAGCGCGCGCGCGCTCGCCTGGGTGACGATGGCGACGACGCGCACGCCGCCGGCGTCGATCTCGACCTCGGCGTTGACGGCGCCCGGCTGGATGCTGGCGACGGTGCCGGCGAGCTGGTTGCGCGCTGAGAGCAGCGTCTCTCCGGCGTCGGCGACGACGACCACCGACGACGCCTTGACGAGCGCGAACGCCGCCGCGCCGACCGCCAGGCCGAGCCGCGCCGTGCTCTCACGCGTGACGACGGCGACGATGCGCTGGCCGCCGGCGACGGTGAGCTCGATCTCGTCGTTGACGGCGCCGGCGACGATCGCGCTGACCGTGCCGACGAGCTGGTTGCGGGCGCTCGACTTCATCGGGTGCTCCTCGAGAAAGTGAACCGGCGCCGCGACCGCGCGGCCGGCGTCGATGTGGACGATGTCGTCGGCGAACGCGTCGACGTCGGCGGGATCGTGGGTGATGAGCAGGATCGGCACGGCGAGCCGCGCCTGAAGCTCCGCGAGCTCGGCGCGCAGGCGGTTGCGCAACGGCTCGTCGAGGGCGGCGAACGGCTCGTCGAGGAGGAGCGCGCGCGGCTCGCCGGCGAGCGCGCGGGCCAGTGCGACGCGTTGCCGCTGGCCGCCGGAGAGCTGGTCGGGAAAGCGATCGGCGAGCGCGCGCAGCTCGAGCGTGTCGAGCCAATGATCGAGCGCCGCGCCGCCGGCGTCGCGGCCGGGATTGCGCCAGCCGCGGCCGAGGCCGAAGGCGATGTTCTGGCGCACCGTCAGATGCGGGAACAGCGCGTACTCCTGGAACAGGTAGCCGCATTCGCGATCGCGCGCGGGCTTGTCGATTCCGGCAGCGTGGTCGAAGAGCGGCGTCGAGCCCATGCGGATGTGTCCGGCATCGGGCCGAAGCAGGCCGGCGATGGCCTTCAGCGTCAGCGTCTTGCCGGCCCCCGACGGCCCGAACAGGACCAGCCGCTCGACATCGCTGCGGAACTCGACGGCGAGCTCGAAGCGCTGCGCGCCGGCGCCCAGCGACTTGGCGATCGCCACGTCCCACTTCATGAGCGCCCCGGAATCCGAGTCGGCGCGATCCGCCCGGCGACCAGGAGGATGACGACGCACGTCGCCGAGGTGAGCAGCACCAGCAGGTTGGCAAGATCGTCCTGCCCGGCCTGCACCGCCTCATAGACGGCGATCGAGAGCGTCTGCGTCTTGCCGGGGATGCTGCCGGCGACCATCAGCGTGGCGCCGAACTCACCGAACGCGCGCGCGAACGCGAGCAACACACCGGCGAGGATGCCGCGCCACGCCAGCGGCAAGGTGACGCGGAAGAACACCGCCGCCGCGCCGAGGCCGAGCACGCGAGCCGCCTGCTCGAGCTGAACGTCGACGTTCTCGAACGCCGCCCGCGCCGATTTGCAGACGAAGGGGAAGGCGACGATCGCGGCCGCGAGCACCGCGCCCTGCCACGTGAAGATCAGGCGGATGCCGAGCGTGTCCTCGAGCCAGGCGCCGAGCCAGCCGCGGCGGCCGACGACGACGAGCAGGTAATAGCCGAGAACCGTCGGCGGCAGCACCAGGGGCAGCAGCAGGATCGAGTCGACGAGCTCGCGGCCGGGAAAGCGCAGCCGCGCCAGCGCGAAGCCGACGGCGACGCCGAGGACGAGGTCGATCGCGGTCGCCCAGAGCGCGACCTTGAGCGACAACGCGAGTGCGATCCAGGCCGCCGTCACGATCGGCAGGGGCGGCTACGGCTTGGCGAAGCCGAACTTCGCCAGGATCGACTGCGCCCGGGGCGAGCCGACGAAGTCGACGAACTTCTGCGCTTCGGCCTGCGCCGTGCTGGCGGCGACGACGGCGATCGGATAGCGGATCGGCACGTCGGTCGGCACCGCGAAAGCGACCTTGACGCGATCGCGCATGAGGGCCGCGTCGGTCGCGTAGACGAACCCGGCGTCGACCTCGCCGCGGGCGACGTAGTCGAGCGCCTGGCGCACCGACTGCGCGCCGATCGTCTTCGCCTCGATCTGCGGCCAGAGCTGCGCCTTCTCGAGCGCGCCGCGCGCGTAGCGGCCAACCGGAACGCTGCCTGGAATGCCTATGGCGACGCGGCGAATCGACGCGTCGGCGATATCGGCCAGCGACTTCGGCACGGACGTCGCGTCGCTCGGCACGATGACGACGAGCGAGTTGGCAGCGAAGTCGGCGCGGCTCCCGGAGCGCAGGAGCCGCCGCCGCACGGCCTCGTCCATCGTCGCTTGGTCAGCGCTCGCGAACACGTCGACCGGGGCGCCCTGGGCGATCTGCTGCAACAACGCGCCCGAGGCGGCGAAGCTGAAGCTCACCTTCGTCGTGCCTTGCCCGGCCTCGAATGCCGCGCCGATTTCCCTGAACGCGTGGGTCAGGCTTGCCGCGGCGCACACCGTGATTTCGGCGGCGCCGGCGCTGCAGGTGGCGCAGGCGAGCGCGAGAGCGGCGACAACAGCGCAATGCATGGCGGACTATAACGGGTCGATTCCGCGAGCATGCCTTGCCGCCTTCCTCGACGCCTCAAGGAGAACCCGGCCGGTCGCGCTCGACGAGCGCGAGGTAGTCGGCGATCGTGCCGCCGGCGAGCGGCTTGGCCATCACGCGCAGGAGGTTGTGCTTCCTGCCCATCTCCACCGGGCCGCGCTCGCGTACCTGCACGTAGCCGCAGCGCAGCCAGAAGCGCTCGGCGCGAGCGCTGCCCTGGACGACGCCGAGGCGCAGCCAGCGAGCGCCCTGCCCGGCCACCCAGCCCTCGAGCATCGCGTAGAGCCGTGCCGCGGCGCCCCTGCCGTGCAGCGAGGTCGCGACGATGAAGAGACCGACGTGCCAGACGTGCTCGGCGATGAAGTCGCCGACGATCGTCGCGACACCGACCAGCGTGCCGGCGCGGTCGAAGAAGCCGAGCAGCACCATGAGCCGGTACGGCATGCCGGCCGGCGGCACATCGGCGAACTCGTGCTCGGCCTCGTCGGCCTTCGGGCCTTCGCCATGGACGGTGATGAAGTATTCCGGATTGCGATCGAAGAAGCGCTGCACCTCGGCGACGTCGGCGGGAGCGAGCTCGCACAGATCGAATGCACCGTCGTCGGATCGCGCGATCGCGACTCGCTGGGGCTGATCCATCGCACGGTGCTCAGCGCTGGCGCGGGTCGAGCGCATCGCGCAGGCCGTCGCCGAGCAGGTTGAAGGAGAGCACCAGCAGGAAGATCGCCAGGCCGGGCCAGATCGCCATCCACGGTGCGTTGTCGACGTAGTTCTTGGCGGTGTTGAGCATGCTGCCCCAGCTCGGCGCCGGTGGCTGCTGGCCGAGGCCGAGGAACGACAGGCTCGCCTCGGCGATGATCGCCGCCGCGATCGCCAGCGTCGACTGCACGATCACCGGCGCGAGGATGTTGGGCAGCACGTGGCGCCAGGCGATCCTGAACGGCGGCGCGCCGAGCGCGCGCGCCGCCTCGATGTATTCCTCGACCTTGACGTTGAGCACCTGCGCGCGCGTCAGCCGCACGAAGATCGGCGTCGCCGACACGCCGATCGCGATCATCGCGTTGGTGAGGTTCGGGCCGAGGAAGGCGGCGAGCGCGATCGCCAGGATCAGGAACGGGCAGGCGAGGAAGGCGTCGGTCAGGCGCGAGATCAGCGCGTCGACGAAGCCGCCGACGAAGCCTGCCGTCATGCCGATCGGCACGCCGAGCGCGACCGCGATCGAGACCGCGACGACGCCGGCGAGCAGCGACGCGCGCGTTCCCCAGATCACGCGCGAGAGGACGTCGCGGCCGATGTCGTCGGTGCCGAACCAATGCGCCGCCGACGGCGCCTTGCGGATCGCGCTCCAGCTCGTCTCGATCGGATCGAACGGCGCCAGCCACGGCGCGAACAGCGCGGCGGCGACGAAAAGCGCGACGACGACCAAGCCGATCATGGCGCCGCGCCGGCGCCGCAGGCGGCGCCAGGCGACCGCCCACGCGCCGGCATCCGCGGCGCGCGGCTCGAGCGGCGCGGACGGCGAAGTGCTGAGGACGGCAGCCATCGGCGTCAGGCGCGCAGCTTCGGGTTGGCCGCGAAGTAGGCGATGTCGGCGAGCAGGTTGAGGGTGATGTACGCCGTCGCCGTGACGAGGACGACACCCTGGACGACGGCGTAGTCGCGGTTGAACACCGAGTCGACGATCAGCTTGCCGAAGCCCGGGATGGTGAACACCTGCTCGGTGAGGACGGCGCCCGAGAGCAGCGTGCCGAACTCGAGCGCGCCGAGCGTGATGATCGGCGTCAGCGCGTTGCGCAGGCTGTGCTTGAGGACGACGACGCGTTCGCTCAGCCCCTTGGAGCGCGCGGTGCGCACGTAGTCGGCGTTGAGCACCTGCAGCATGGCGCTCCTCGTATGGCGCATCAGCACGGCGGCGATCGCGTTGCCGAGCACGAACGCCGGCATGATCATCGCGGCCAGGTTCTCGCGCAGGTCGACGAAGGGGCTCACGTAGCCCGACGCCGGCAGCCAGCCGAGCTGCACCGAGAAGAGCAGGATCATCAGGATGCCGAGCCAGAAGTTCGGCGTCGACAGGCCCCAGAGCGCGAACGCGTTGGCCCCGACGTCCCACGCCGTGCCGCGGCCGACGGCGGAGACGATGCCGGCCGGGATGCCGATCACGAGCGCGATCGCCATCGCCAGCACCGCGAGCTCGATCGTCACCGGCAGCTTCTGGACGATCAGCTCGAGCACCGGCTGCTGGGTCCTTACCGACTCGCCGAGATCGCCGCGCAGCACGCCGCCGACCCAGTAGCCGTAGCGAATCGGCAGCGGCTCGTCGAGATGGAGCTTTTCGCGCAGGTAGGCGACGACGTTCTCGTTGCGCTCCTCGCCCGCGAGGATCACCGCCGGATCGCCCGGCAACAGCTGCTGCAGGCCGAAGATCAGCATCGAGACGAACACCAGCGTCGGCAGGATCGTCGCGATGCGCTTGACGAGGAACTCGATCATCGGGTCGGATCATTCGAAGTCGTCGTGCGCTGGCGCGGTGCGAACGATGGCCGCAAGTCGGGGAGCACGGGGCATGTCCCGGGTTGGGCGTCACCCCTTTCGCCTTGTGACGAGCACCGCCGCGCGAGGCACCGATCGCTCGTCACTTCGCATGCGTCGGGTGCCGTCACCCGGGACACGCCCCGCACTCCCCGACGACCGAGCAATGCGACCGCGCCCGTCCCGATGCGATTCGCCTGCCCTGGTGCCAGAGCTCGGCGGAGAGTGCTGGGCATGCCTCGGCTGACGGCGCCTGGCGGATGCGAAGTGACGAGCGATCGGTGTCCCGCACAGAGCCGTTCGTCACAAGGCGAAAGGGGCGACGCCCAAGCCGCGGCATGCCCGGCGCTCGCCGCCCGCGAACCCCCAACCCAACCCACGTCGGGCGGCGAGTCCATCAGTTCAGGTTCAACCCCGTCACCCGCAGCAACCCATCGGGAACACTGCGCATGCCGCTCAGCTTCGCGCTGTGCGCCCACAGCCAGTTGCGGTGGTAGAGATAGATAATCGGACGGTCCTTGAGAACGCGAGCCGCGATCTGCTCGTAGGTCTTCCGGCGCTCCGCCGGATCGCGCTGGCTGCGCGACGCGTTGAGCAGCTCGTCGATCTCGGGGTAGCAGTAGCCGGCGTAGTTCAGCGGCTGCTTGCAGGCGTCGAAGCTGTAGAGGTTGCCGTCGGGGTCGGCGCGGCCGCTCCAGGCGAGGACGTAGGCCTCGAAGTCGCCCTTGTCGGCCATGTTGAGCGAGGTCGCGAACTCGGTCGACTGGATCTTGACGTTGAAGCCCGCGTCGCGCGTCATCGCCTGGATCACGAGCGCCAGCCGCTGCGCGTCCGACGTCGTCGGCGTCACCAGCGTGAAGCTCGGATTGGGAACGCCCGCCTCCTTGAGCAGCGCCCTGGCGCGCGCGATGTCGCGCTTGGGGACCGGAACGTTCTTCGCGTAGAAAGCGTTGCTCGGCGCGACCCACTGGTTGCCGACGGTCGCCTCGTTGTCCATCACCACCTGGACGATGCCGGCGCGGTCGAGCGCGAGCTCGAACGCTTCGCGCACCTTGGCGTCCTTCCCGAGCGGGTTCTTCTGCGCCTGTTCGCTCTTGCCCACGTTGATCGTGATGCCCTGGTAGCCGATCTCGGTGATGCGCGCGACCTTCAGGTTCTTGTCCTTCTTCAGGCCCTCGATGTCGGACGGCGCGACCCGCTCGATGACGTCGAACTGGCCCGAGCGCAGGTTCGCCAGGCGCACCGTCGCGTCGACGATCGGCGTGTAGACGACCTTGTCGAAGTGGACGTTGGCCTTGTTCCAGTACGCCGGATGGCGCTCGAGGACGATGCGGTCCTGGGCGACCCGCTCGCTGAACTTGAACGGCCCCGAGCAGACCGGCCTGGCGCCGAAGTTCGCGCCCTCCGCCTTCGCCGCCTTGGGCGAGACCATCATCCCGGCCCGATCGGCGAGCGCGGCCAGGATCGGCGTGAACGGCGCCGACAGGTTGAGCTTGACGGTCGTCGCGTCGACGACATCGACGCTCGCCACCGGCCGCAGCTCGCCGCTCCGGTTCGATCCGGCCATCGTCTTGTGGCGCTCGATGTTGAACTTCACCGCCGCCGCGTCGAGCTTTTCGCCGTCATGGAAGACGACATCGTTGCGCAGCTTGATCGTCAGCGTCTTGCTGTCGGCCGACCACTCGTAGCCGGTGGCGAGCTGCGGCACGATCTGCAGCTTCTCGTCGATGTCGAACAGCTTGTCGCACA
>JBDTPG010000079.1:0-11088 GCA_039932815.1 Caldimonas sp. | reverse complement strand
CTCGCCGGAATCGCTGATGACCTCGACGATGGCTTCGGGGATCGCGGTTCGCGCGGCTCGTGCCTTGGCGACGGGTGGATCGAGCGTCAGGATGTCGTTCATGGTGGGTGTGCGGTGGCAGGCGTTCAGGCGGCGTTCAGGCGAGGTGAACGCGGGCGAAGTTGTGCTCCTGTCGCGGCAGGCCGAAGAGCGTGTTCTCGGGCTCGCTGCTCTCGCGCCCGTAGACGCATTCGCTGTCGCGCAGGCCGAGGTACGCCTTCATGCCGCGCGCGGCCTTGCGACCCGCGCCCATGGCCTGGATCACGGTCGCCGCGCCGGTGACGATGTCGCCGCCGGCGTAGATTCCCGAGATCGAGGTGGCGAGGCTTGCGTCGGTGGCGATGTAGCCGCGCTTGTCGAGCTTCAGGCCCGAGGTCTGGCCGAGGATCG
Source organism: Caldimonas sp. (assembly GCA_039932815.1). GTDB lineage: Bacteria > Pseudomonadota > Gammaproteobacteria > Burkholderiales > Burkholderiaceae_C > Schlegelella_A. Next base: position 10,659 of record JBDTPG010000079.1, on the reverse strand, counting down.
GATTGGCATTGGTCCCGATCGCGAAGATGACCGTGTCGGTCTCGAGCTCGAACGCGCTGCCGGCCACGGGCAACGGGCGCCTGCGCCCGGAGGCGTCGGGCTCGCCGAGCTCCATCTTCTCGCAGCGCATGGCGCGCACGTTGTTGCCGGCGTCGCCGATCAACTCGAGCGGGCTCGTCAGCCAGTGGAACTCGACGCCTTCCTGGATCGCGTGGTGGATCTCCTCGGCGCGCGCCGGCGCCTCGGTGGCGCTGCGCCGATAGACGCAGTAGACCTTCTCGGCGCCGACGCGAAGCGACACCCGCATCGCGTCCATGGCCGTGTTGCCGGCGCCGACCACGGCGACGCGCTTGCCGGGCTGCAGCGGCGTGTCGTAGCTGGGGAAGTCGCGCCCGTGCATCAGGTTGCAGCGGGTCAGCCATTCGTTCGCGGAAAGAACGCCGTTGAGCGACTCGCCCGGGATCCCCATGAAGCTCGGGTAGCCCGCGCCGGTGCCGACGAAGACGGCGTGGAAGCCCATCTCGCTGAGCATCTGCTCGAGGGTGAAGAGGCGCCCGACGAGCGTGTTGCACTCGAACCGGATGCCCAGGAGCTTCAGCTTCTCGATCTCGACGTCGACGACGCTGTTGGGCAGGCGGAAGTCGGGGATGCCGTACTTCAGCACGCCGCCGGGCTCGTGGAACGCTTCGTAGACGACGACCTCGCAGCCGGCCTTGGCCATGTCGGCGGCGCAGGCCATTCCCGCCGGCCCCGAGCCGACGATGCCGACCTTGAACCGGCTCGGCTGGATGTAGGGGACGTTGGCCCAGCCTTCCTTGATCGCCATGTCGCCGACGTAGCGCTCGAGGCGCCCGATCGCCACCGGCTCGAGCGTTTCGCCGACCGTGCACACGCCCTCGCACTGGCTCTCCTGCGGGCAGACGCGGCCGCAGACCGAAGGCAGCAGGTTGGTGTCGGTGATCGTGTCGTAGGCGCCGTGGAAGTTCTTGGCCGCCATCTTGCGGATGAAGCCCGGGATGTCGATGCCGACCGGGCAGCCCTTGACGCAGGGCTCGTCGGCGCAGTCGAGACAGCGGTCCGCCTCGACGAGCGCGTCTTCGAGCCGATAGCCGCAGGCGACCTCGTCGAAGTTCTTCACCCGCACCTCGGGGCTCTGCTCGGGCATCGGCGTGCGCGCCTGCGGAATGGTGCGGATCGTCTTCTTCTTGGCCATCGCGGGGTCCTCGCGTGCTCGGAGCGAGCTGTCGATCAGCGCCCGCCCACGGCGGGCGTCAACGCGGAGGGATCCGCGCCGGCGCGGATGCGACAGCTCTCGTCGGTCCAGGCGTCGACGGCGGCCTTTTCGGTCGGCTTGTAGCGGCCGAGGCGCGCCATGAGATCGTCGAAGTCGACCTGGTGCCCGTCGAAATCGGGGCCGTCGACGCAGGCGAACTTGATCTGCTCGCCGATCTTGACCCGGCACCCGCCGCACATTCCGGTGCCGTCGACCATCACCGGGTTCAGGCTCACCATCGTGCGGATGCCGTGCGGGCGGGTCGCCTCGGCGCATCCCTTCATCATGATCGGCGGGCCGATGGCGACGACCTCCTCGATGTCGGGATGGGTGGCGATCGCTTGCCGGATGCCCTCGGTGACGAGGCCCTTGATGCCGGCCGAGCCGTCGTCGGTGCAGACGATCAGCTCGTCGCAGCAGGCGCGGAACTTGTCTTCCCAGAAGACGAGGGACTTGCTGCGAAAGCCGAGAACGCCGATCACGTAGGCGCCGCTCTCGTGATACGCGCGGGCCTGCGGGAAGACGGGCGCGACGCCCAGGCCGCCGCCGACGCACACCACCTTCTTCGCCTCCCCGATATGGCTCGGGATGCCCATCGGGCCGACGACGGCGTGAAGCCGGGCGCCGACGCGGCAGCGCTGCTGCATCTCGCGGGTGGTCTTGCCGACCGCCTGGATGACGAGGGTGATCGTGCCGCGCTCGCGATCGAAGTCGGCGATCGTCAGGGGGATCCGCTCGCCGTGGGCATGCTCCATCACGATCACGAACTGGCCGGGGCGCGCTGCCCTCGCCATCGCCGGATGGGCGATCTCCAGCATGTACGTGACGTCGGAGAAGTCTTCGCGCCTGACGATCTCGAAATCGGTCATTGCAACCTCGGGAAGAGCCTTGACCCGAAGCCGAGACTAGTTATCCCGCCGGATGCCTCATTGCGATGCATCAAGCGCGAGCGCAATGATCGAGGCCGGGCCACGCGCGCCGACCGGTGTCAGGGGGCCGCCTGTTCCAGATCAAACCCGACCTTCCGGAGACGACCTACGCTGAGGGCAACTCGGAGTCGCCCATGACCACGTCGTCTTCTCCCGTCGGCGCCACCCCATCGGTGGGCTCCCTGGGCGCCTTCGAGGTGCTCGACGCTTGCCACCGCCAGACGGTCGTCATGCTCGCCAGGCTCAACGCCCTGGTCAGCGGCCTCGACAAGACCGGCGCCGACGGCGAGGCGCGCCGGACGGCCGAAGAGATCATCCAGTTCTTCTCGCAGACGGCGCGTCAGCACCACGAAGACGAGGAACGGCATGTCTTTCCGCAGCTGCAGGACAGCGACGATCCCGAGATCGTGCAGGCCGTGCTCCGGCTGCAACAGGATCACCACTGGATGGACGTCGACTGGAAGGAGCTCTCGCCCGCCCTCGCCGCGGTGGCCGACAACCGGGGCGGCTACGACCTGGAGGCGTTGCGCGAGGGCGTCGAGATCTTCACCGCGCTTTCGCACGATCACATCGCGCTGGAAGAGTCGTGCATCTACCCCCAGGCCCGGATCCGCTTCGGCAGCGCCGAGCTGCAGCAGATGGGTCGCGAAATGGCGGAGCGCCGCCGCGTCCGCTCGGCGCGGGCGGCGAAGCCCGGCAAGACAGGGCCCTAGGCCCCCCGCGAGCTCGCGCCTCGAGCTATTCCACCTTGCCGACGGCGCGAACGGCCTTGGTCATCTCGGCCGCATCGGCATCCCAGTAGCTCTGGAATTCCGGCGCGTCGAGGTACTCGATCGGGCTGCCGGCCTTGGCGATCACCTGCCGCACGGTGGCATCGGCGGCGACCTTCGCCGAGGCGGCGCGAAGCTTCGCGACCACGTCGTCCGGCGTCCCCGCGGGCACGAACAGCGCCGACCATTGCGCGAAGCGCACCGGGTGGCCGAGCTGCTTCAGGCTCGGCACGTCGGGAAGCGCCGCCAGCGGACGATCGCCCCAGTGCGCGAGCGCGCGCAGCTTGCCGGCCTGGATCTGCTGGGCGATCGTCGAGGGGCCGGTCGCGAGCGCATCGACCTGGCCGCCGAGCAAGGCGATCACAGCGGGCCCGGCGCCGGTGTAGGGGATGTGCGTCATGCGAAAGCCGGCCTCGCCCTTCAGCATCTCCATCGGCACGTGCATCGTCCCGTAGTTGCCGGAGCTCCCGTAGTTGTAGCTGCCAGGATGAGCGCGCGCGTCGGCGAGGAAGTCGGCGAACGTCTTCCACTTCGAGTCGGCGCGGACGACCAGCACGGTCGGGTCGGCGGTGAAGCGCGCGATCGGCTTGAACTGGCTCAGCTGGTAGGCGGGCTTCCTGCCGAGGATCTTGTCGGCTTCGGGCAGGATCGAGATCGACGACAGGCTGAGCAGCACCGTGTAGCCGTCGGCGGCAGCGCGCGAGGCGACGCCGATACCGAGCGCGCCGCCCGCGCCGGCACGGTTCTCGACCACCACCGGCTGCTTCAGCTCGCGCGCCAGCGCCTCAGCGACCGGGCGCGCCACCGTGTCGGCGACGCCGCCCGGCGGAAACGGCACGATCATCGTGATGGGCTTGTCGGGATAGCTCGATTGGGCGAGCACCGACGGCGCATGCGCCGTCGCCAGCGCCGCCAGCGCGCATGCGAACAGGGGTCTTCGATTCATGGGCCGAATGCTAGCGGCTGCGGCGCCGACGGCTCGGCGGGGCCGACTTAACATCGCCGCGAGAAGCGTCTTGACGGAGACCCGAATGAACCGACTCATCGCCGCGCTGCCGGCGCCCTTCCTGCGTCGCGCCTCGGCGCCGATCGCCGCACTCATGCTCGCGCTCGTCGCGCCCTTCGCCTTCGCCCAGGACTATCCGAGCAAGCCAGTGCGGATCATCGTGCCGTTCGCCGCCGGCGGACCCGCCGATGTCTACGCGCGCTTCCTCGCCCAGCGCCTGCAGGAGTCGATGGGCCAGACCTTCATCGTCGACGACCGGCCCGGCGCGGGCTCGATCATCGGCACCGACGCAGTCGCGAAAAGTCCCGCCGACGGCTACACGCTGCTGCTGATGTCGAACACGCACACCGTCAACGAATCGCTGATTCCGAACAAGCCGTTCCAGCTGATGCGCGATTTCGTTCCGGTGGCGCCGATCAACTCGTCCGATCTCGTCCTCGTCGCGCGCAGCGGCTTGCCGGCGTCGACGCTGGCCGAGCTGATCGCCGCCGCCAAGGCCAGGCCGGGTGCGTTGTCGTACGCGTCGTCCGGGCCGGGAACGCCGTACCACATGGCCGGCGAGCTGTTCAAGGCGATGGCCGGGGTGTCGATCCTGCACATCCCGTACAAGGGCAGCTCGGGCGCGCGGACCGACGTCCTCGGCGGCCAGGTCGACCTGATGTTCGACGCCGTGCCGACGATGACCGAGCACATCCGCGCCGGCAAGGTCAAGGCCCTGGGCACGACCGGCGCGACGCGCTCCGCCGTGATGCCCGACGTGCCGACGATCGCCGAAGCCGGCGTGCCGGGCTACAACGCGACGATCTGGCTCGGCCTGATGGCGCCGAAGAACACGCCGCCGCAGATCGTCGCCCGCCTCAACGCCGAGGTCGCGAAGATCGTCGCCCACCCGGACACCGTGAAGGCGTGGAAGGCCCAGGGCGCGACGCCTATGACGATGAGCACGGCCGAGTTCGCGCGCTACCTCAACGACGACATCGTCAAGTGGGCGCACATCGTCAAGGTCTCGGGCGCCAAGGCCGAGCAGTGACGACCGCGAGCACGCCCGGGACGGGCGAGCTGAACCTCCTGTGCGCAGGCGCCGTCAAGGGCCTGGTGCTCGCCGTGCAGGGCGACTTCGAACGCGCGGCAGGCGTGCGACTGCACGCGACCTTCGGCGCCGTCGGCGCCATGCGCGATGCGTTGCGAGCGGGCGTGCCGTGCGACGTCTTCATCGCCACCGAAGCGATGATCGCGTCATTGCAGGCCAGCGCCGAGCTGCGCGCCGGCTCCGCGCGCGCGATCGGCACGGTGCGGACCGCGGTCGCCATCAAGGACACCGCGCCGCGGCCGGCGCTTGACAGTCCCGACGCGCTCCGAGCCGCGCTCCTCGCCAGCAGCGCGCTCTACATTCCCGACGCGACCCTGTCGACCGCCGGCGCCCACGTGACCTCCGTCCTGGCGCGGCTCGGCATCGGCGCAGCGATGGCGTCGCGGCTGCGCATGTTCGCCAACGGCGCGACGGCGATGCGCGAGCTCGCCGGCGCCGACGACAGCGCCATCGGCTGCACCCAGGCGACCGAGATCCGCTACACGCCGGGCCTGGCGCTGGTCGGCGCGCTGCCGCCACCGCTCGCGCTCGCCACGGTCTACGGCGCGGCGATCGGCGCCGCGACGCGCGACGAAGACAAAGCGCGCCGGCTCATCGATCTTCTCGCGGGCGAATCGAACGCCGATCTGCGCCGTCGCGGCGGCTTCGACTGAGTCGATCGACCCCGGCGAGGACGCCAGGCTTCAATTGAGCGGGCCGTAGCGGCCGCCGATGCTGAACCGGCCCGCGCCGGTGAGGGCGAGGGCCACGGCGGTGAAGAGGTACATCGCCTGCAGCTCGAGCTCGTAGCCGCCCTGCCCGTTCATCTTGAAGAGGTCGCCGGCGTGCGCCATCAGCACCGCGACGGCCATGTTGGCGACGATCAGCAAGGCGCCGACGCGAGTCCATACGCCGACGATGATCAGGATCGGGCCGACGATCTCGCCGAGGTAGACGCCGTACGCGATCACGCTCGGCAGGCCCGCCTTGGCGAGGGAATCGATGAGGAATGCCGGTGGCGGCGGCAGCTTGCCGATGCCGTGCATGAGCACCAGCACGCCGAGGACGAGGCGCAGGATGAGCAGGGCGGCGTCGAGGCCGGCGGAGTCGCGCGCTGCGGGCGCGCGGAGCGAGGAATTGGCCATGAGGTCCCTTCGAAGGTCGTTCGACGGCCGTCCCCGGCCGGCTGCGGGCGAGGATAGCGCGAGCCGCGAGGAAGCGAATGGCCGCGCGCACCGTGCGGCTAAGCTCGCAGGCAGCCCCCGCCCGCCTTGACCCCTGCCGCGTGACCGACGACGACTCCTTCAGCCTGCGCAAGATCGCCGTTCCTGCGTTCGGCCCGTCGTTCCTGTTCGGACTCGGCGAAGGCGCGATCCTGCCGGTGATCGCTCTCACCGTTCGCCAGCTCGGCGGCTCGGTCGCGCTCGCCGCGCTGATGGTGACGCTGATCGGCATCGGCTCGCTCGTCACCAACATCCCGGCGTCGCTGATCACGACGCGCTACGGCGAGCGCTGGGCGATCGTCGGTGCCGCGCTCTGGTGTTCGCTCGGCATGGTGCTGTGCGTCGTCGCGCCGATGCTGTGGCTGTTCGGCGTGGGCGTGTTCATGGTCGGCATGTCGAGCGCGGTGTTCGGCCTGGCGCGACAGAAGTACCTGACGGAGATGGTGCCCTTCCGCTATCGCGCCCGCGCGTTGTCGACGCTCGGCGGCGTCATGCGCATCGGCCTCTTCCTCGGCCCTTTCATCGCTGCCGGCCTGATCCACGCGATGGGCATCGGCGGTGCCTACTGGGCCGGCGCGGGGGCGCTGATGCTGGCGGCGCTGGTGGCGCTGCGGATGCCGGAGCTGCTCGCCCCAGCCACGAGCGACACGGCGACCGCCCTCGTCGACGTGCGCGCGCCCGCGACGCTGCGCACGGTCGGCGTCGGACACGCCAGGCTCTTCCTTACCGTCGGCGTCGGCGCCCTTCTGGTCGCCGCGGTGCGCGCCTCGCGCCAGGCGGTGATCCCGCTCTGGGCCGAAGGCATCGGCCTCGACGCCGCGACCACCTCGCTCATCTACGGCCTGGCCGGCGGCATCGACATGCTCGTCTTCTACCCGGCCGGCAAAGTGATGGACAAGAAAGGGCGCGCCTGGGTCGCGGTGCCGTCGATGCTGATCATGGGCGTGGCGATGACGCTGACGCCGTTCACCCACAGTGCGACGACGCTGCTGCTCGCATCGCTGCTGATCGGCTTCGGCAACGGCATCGGCTCGGGGATGATCATGACGATCGGCGCCGACTACTCGCCGGTCGCGGGGCGCGCCCACTTCCTCGGCCTCTGGCGGCTGATGTCGGACATCGGCGCGACCGCAGGCCCGGCGGTCCTTTCCGTCGTCACCGGCATCGTCTCGCTCGCCTCGGGGATCTGGTGCACCGGCGCGCTCGCCTTCGCCGCCGCTTCGGTGTTCTGGTACTGGTTGCCGCGCACCGAGCGCCATCCGGCGCGCTGACGCGATCGGTCGGTCAGCCCTTGCGCTGCCCTTTCGACCAGGCGTCGTAGCGCGCCCGCGTCGCCTCGTCTGCCGGATAGAGCCCGGGCAACGGAACGCCGGCGTCGACCTCGCCCATGATCCAGCCCTCGAGCCGCTCCTGCTCGAGCGCGGCGGCGACGACGTCGTCGACCAGGTCGGCGGGAATGACGACGGCGCCGTCGCCGTCGGCGACGATCACGTCGTTCGGCATCACGGCGACGCCGCCGCAGCCGATCGGCTCCTGCCAGCCGACGAAGGTGAGGCCGTTCACCGATGCCGGCGCCGCCGTGCCGCGGCACCAGACCGGCAAGCCGGTCGAGAGGACGCCGGCGAGGTCGCGGACGACGCCGTCGCTGACCAGCGCGGCGACGCCGCGCTTGGCCATTCGCGCGCACAGGATGTCGCCGAAGATGCCGGCGTCGGTGGTCCCCATCGCGTCGACGACGGCGATCGCGCCGGCCGGCATCGCCTCGATCGCGGCGCGCGTCGAGATCGGCGAAGCCCACGATGCCGGCGTCGCCAGGTCCTCGCGCGCGGGCACGAAGCGCAAGGTGAAGGCGCGCCCGACGCGGCGCGCCGGCAGGGGCTCGGCGATGGGCAGCGCGCCGCGGATCCAGACGTTGCGCAGCCCTTTCTTGAGCAGCACGGTGGTGAGCGTCGCCGTGGTCACGCCCTCGAGCGCCCCGCGCGTCGCGGTGTCGAGGGCTTGCGGTTCGGATGACGCCATGTCGAGGCCTCGCTGTTGCCGTGCGGGGTCAGATCGCCCGGATCTGGACCTTGCGGAACTTGATCGTGCCGCGACCCCATTGCAATGCGATCGGCCCGCTGGCGAGCTTCGAATCCTGAACGTCGACCGTCTTGACGCCGTTCAGCACGAGCGTGAGCTGGGTACCGCGTGCGGTGATTTCGTAGGTGTTCCACTTGCCGCCTGCCTTGGGCATCGGCGAGACCTTGGCGACCTTGACGATCGCGCCGGTGCCGTAGGTCGGATCCGGGCGCTGGTCGAAGATGTTGGCCTCGTAGCAATTCTCGTCGGTGATCCTGGCGCGGTCTTGGCAGCGCAGGAAAACGCCGCTGTTGGCGTCGTCGCTGGCCCAGAACTCGACCCGCATCGAGAAGTTCGTGTACGTCTGCTTCGAGACCAGATAGGCCGGATCGGCGCCGCCCTTGCTCGCCTGGACCGCGCCTTCGCTCGCGCTCCAGTCCGCTTCGCCGACCCGCGTGAAGTTCTCCATTCCCTTCTCGCCGTCGATCAGCGTCGTCCATCCGCCCGAATCTCCCATCGAGGCGCAGCTGGCGAGCAACGCGGCCGTCGCGATCGTGGCGAGACGTCTTCCTGCGGATCTGATCATGTCAAGGCTCCTGTCGTTCGGTGGTGCGCTCGACGACAGCCTCGGGGCCCGTTTCGCGCCTCGGCATGGTGCCTGCATCCGATCGCGCCTCGCGATGGGATGAACCCGCAATGCCCGCGTGAGCGGCTCGTCTTAAACGCGGAAGTATGCGACCTGGGTCGACGTCGCGAGCAGCTGCCCACCGGCACCGAACAGCTCGGCGCTCTGATCGCAAAAGCTGCGATGGAGGACGCGCGCGTCGACGAGCGCCACGAGCGGCGCCTCGCCGTGCGCCGCGAGCTCGTCGGCAGCGGCATGGAAGTGGGTCGTCATCGACACCGTGCCGAACGGCGGAATGCGGCCGATCACCTGGAAGATGCGGCCGAGAAAGGCATCGCTCATCGCCAGCAACGAGATGAAATCGAGCGGCCGCGGCACCGCATCCTGCAGCCACAGCAGCGAGCGCGCCGGGCGCAGCGGCTCGGCGATGCCCTCTTCGCCGAGCGGGAAGAGGCCTTCGGCGAAACGAAAACCGTACTGCGTCAGCCAAGGCAGCGAGCCGCTGTTGTCGATGGCCGGCATCGCCTCGAAAGGCGGCAACGCCGGCGCGCGCGCCGGCTGGTGATGCCAGCTCTCGCGCCGCAGCGCGGTGACGACGCTCGCCGTCAGGACGGCGTCTTCGCTCGTCCCCTGGCGAAACTCGACCTGCCAATGCTGACTCGACCGATTGGCGCGCATGCGGCGGACATGGACTTCGAACTCGCCGCGCTCGATCGGCGCACAGAAGTTGACGGTGACGGCGAGCGGGTCGCCGTCGCGGTCGGGGTGTTCGAGGACGCCGCGCAGCGCGGTCGCCGCCGATACGCCGCCGAAAGGGCTGATGAAAGTCCAGTAGGCGTCGCTCGTGCGGCCGCGCCGCACGCCTGAGGGCGAGCCCGCGAGCGCCGTCGCTTCATCGAGCGGATGCATGGTCCGGGCTCCGCGCACGATCGGCGTTCGCCGGGGCGCCGCTCGCCAGCGGCACGAGGATGACGTCGCCGGTGGCGACGAGGTGCTCGACATCGTAGCGCAGCGCGAACAGCTCGGCGCTGGCGAAGACCTGGCGCCGGCCGGCCTTGACGACGCGCGCGCGCGCGACGAACGTATCGCCGTGCGCCGGCGCCAGGCAGTTCACCGAGATGTGCGACGCGAGGACGGGGCCGCTCAGCGTGAACGCCGCGAAGCCGCAGGCGGTGTCGATGAGGCCGCCGATCATCGCGGCGTGAAGGAATCCCGCGTACTGGCCGAGATCGGCGCGCGATGGAAGCTTCAGCTCGGCGCGGCCGTCGCCCGCCTGCACGACCTCGAATCCGGCCCAGGCGTTGAAGGCCGCCGTCGCGCTCAATGCCTCGACGTCGCTCTGCGTGAACTGCGCTACAGCCATGGTCGGCTACCCGGGACGGCAAAGAGGCGCCGATGATGGGGCCGATGATCCGGCGAGCCCGTCGCGACGGCGACAAGACTCCGACGTCGGCACAATGTTCGCGTGACCGCCGCTGCCGACCAGCTTGCGCTCTTCGGCGAATCGCCCGCGCCGCCGGGGCCGCCGCTGCCGCCCGGCTGGGACTATCGCAGCGAGTTCATCGACGCCGGCGAAGAGACCGAGCTGCTCGCACTGATCGCGACGCTGCCGCTGCATGAGGCCAGCTACAAGGGCTACACCGCGCGCCGACGCGTCGCCCATTTCGGCACCGCCTACGACTACGACGACAACCGGCTGTTGCCCG
>JBDTPG010000078.1:0-11317 GCA_039932815.1 Caldimonas sp. | reverse complement strand
CGTCGGCGTGGCCACCTTCGAAGCGCCGCTCGGCGTCGTGATGCTGGCGATCGTGGTCGGAATGGCCCTGCTCTTCGCGGGCTATATGGCCTTCTGGCAGGGGCGCCTTTTGGTCGAGGCGAGGCGCCACGCGAAGGAGCTGCAGGCCCAGCGCACGCTCGCCGACCAGGCCGAGGCGTCGCGGTTCACGGAGCTGCGCACCGCCTTCGAGGACGCCACCGGGCGACTGGAGGCGCGCTTCGACGCGACCCGCGACGCCCTGCGCATCGAGTTGAAGGAAGCTACCAATTCGCTGGCGGCGATGATCGGCGAGATCGACGACCGGGCGAAACGCGGCGGCGACCCCCGGCCCTGAGCCCGCAGGCGCGGCGGCCCGCGCCACACGACGCCGGACATCGCCGTCGATGGCACCCCTCCCGCTCTCCTGCATTTACACGAATTCGATGAGAGCCGGCGCTTGAAGCTGCTGCGAAGCGGGGATGAAGAAACGCCGTTGCGACGCTGGCTCGGCGGCCTGGGCCCGCGCGAGCTGCTGCTGCGAAGCTGGCGCAACGGCCGCGAGCACGACGTGCAGGGGCAGGCGGCACGGCTGGCGTTCTTCTTCGTGCTCGCGCTCTTCCCGTTGCTGCTCCTGCTGATGACCCTGCTCGGCTTCGCCCTCCAATCGGCGTCGCTACCCGAGGCGGCGCTGCAACGGCTGCTGTCGGCGATGGCGCCCGCGTCCGCTTCGGCGCTGGTCGACGCTACCCTTCGCGAGGTCCGCCACGCCTGGAGCCCCGGGCGGTTTTGGTTCGCGTTGATCCTCATGGTCTGGTCGGCGTCGCAGGGAATGCGCGCCGCAATCCTCGCGGTGAACGTAGCCTACGGCGTGCGCCATCCACGCCCGTGGCTACGCCGCCAGGCCGTCTCGGCGCTGCTGACGGTGGCGATCCTGCTGCTGCTGGCAGCGACCCTGATGCTGCTGCTTTACGGCCGGCGCTACAGCGCCGCGCTCTCGGACGCCGGCTTCGCCACGGTCGCTTCGCTCTGGCCGATCGGCCGCTGGATTCTCATCATCGCGCTCGCGCTCACGGCATTCGACGTGCTTTACCGCTGGGCGCCGAACTTGCCGCGGCCGACCTGGCGCTGGCTCATGCCGGGGACGGTGGGCGGCGTCGTGCTCTGGCTGCTCGCGTCGCTGGGGCTGCAGCTGTACGTTCGTCACGTCGACCGGCTGACGGTCACCTACGGTTCGATCAGCTCCGTCGTCGCCCTGCTCCTTTGGCTTTATCTCACCGGACTGGCATTCCTGGCCGGCGCCGAGCTGAATGCCGAGATCGAGCGTGCTGCCGTCCCGACCGAGCCCGACGCCGCCGGCTCGACCTGAGCGGATCGGTCGCGCCGGGCAGACTGGACGCCGTAGCTTGGTGGAGCCGGTGCCCGCAGCACCAACGCCCTAGGGCGCTCTGCCGCGGATGTATCGGTGCTCTTGCGTCTCGCCTTGATAACCCCACGAGTCTCCGCGAACCTCGTGGACGACGATGTAGCTGGCCGGTGCGAGCGGCCCGATGATGAGCTCGATGGCGGCGAAGACACGACTGACGTAGGCCGCCTTTTCGTCCTTCGTGTTGGTGCCCTCGGTCACCTTGATGTCGACGTGAAATGTGTTGAACGGCTGCGCGGCGACTGACGCCCCGGCGATGAACCACTCCGACGGCGCAACGTAGTCGATGGCGACGGCGGTGAGCTCGCGCTTCTTCTTGAGAATCTCGACCGTCAGATCCGTCAGCGTCGCGGCGACGCGAGACGAGGTCTCGGGGGACGGCGTGCCGCCGAGCTTCACGTTGAGGATGGGCATGGTGAACTCCTTGACGAAAGGCACCCAGGTGCGGCGCGAAATGCTCGCTGTCGATGTGACTTGCAACCGGAGCGAACACTTTGCGCGGCGACAACTGCGCGGACAAGCTGCGCTGCAGCCAATTCACCGTTACGCACGTCGGAATGAACGCGCCGGTGCGCGGCTTCTGAAGGGAAGCCTGGCGACCCGGACGCGAGTCCGTCACTGTTCCTCGACGCGGAACGGTGTCTTGGGCCGCGAGGTACTTCCAGGTCGGTGTCGATCCAGCGAGAGTTCGCTCATGCACTGCCGATGCGGTGACATGCCCTACCTCCCTGCCACGACTGACGCACCCGGAGTCGAACATGAACGCTCTTCGCACCATCGACGCCGCTCGCGCGTGCACTTCCCCGATGCAGACCGCCATGACGCCAACGGTCCATCCGGCGTGGCTGCGCGCGACCCACTGGCTGAACGCCGTCGCGGTGGTGATCATGCTGGGCAGTGGCTGGCGTGTGTACGACGCGGCGCCCCTGTTCGACCTGCGGTTTCCTGCCGGAGCGACGCTGGGAGGGTGGCTGGGCGGCGCATTGCAGTGGCACTTTGCCGGGATGTGGCTGCTGGTCTTCAACGGCTTCGTCTACCTGGCCCTGAATCTGGCGAGCGGTCGTTTCGCACGCAAGTTCCTTCCGATCCGGGCATCCGCAGTCTGGGGTGATGTCCTGGCGGCGCTGCGCGGCCGGTTGTCGCATGCCGACCCACGGCACTACAACGGCCTGCAGCGCCTCGCCTATCTGGCCGTGGTCCTCGATCTGGCGCTGATGGTTCTGTCGGGGCTCGTGCTGTGGAAGTCGGTCCAGTTCCCGTTGCTGCGCGAGCTCGTCGGGGGCTATGAAGGTGCGCGACTCGTTCACTTCTTCGCGATGGCGGCATTGATCGCCTTCGTCTTGGGGCACCTGGCGATGGTGGCGCTGGTGCCGCGCACGCTGGTCGCGATGGTCCGCGGACGCTGAAGGAAATCATCATGGGCATCAACAATCGCTCCTCCATCGTTGTCGTCGACGGCGAGGCCGTCCTCAAGGACGCCCGCAAACTGCTGTCGCGGCGGATCGAGCAACCGGCAAGGCGCGCCTTCCTTCAGCGCTCGCTCACGCTCGGCGGCGTCGCCCTGCTGAGCGGCTGCAGCCTGACCGACAGTGCGAGCATCGAGACCGCGCTGGCCAGCATCTCCCGCTTCAACGATCGGGTGCAGGATGCGCTGTTCGATCCGAACATGCTCGCGCCGACCTATCCGGAATCGATGATCACTCGGCCGTTTCCGTTCAACGCCTATTACGGCGCGAGCGAGATTCGCGAGGTGGATGGCGATGCCTGGCGTCTCGAGGTGGGCGGCATGGTCGCCGACCGTCGCACCTGGACGCTGGCTGATCTGCGTGCGATGCCGCAGCAGGACCAGGTCACGCGGCACATCTGCGTCGAGGGCTGGAGCGCCATCGGCAAATGGGGCGGCGTGCCGTTCGCTCATTTCCTCAAGCGCGTGGGCGCCGACACGACCGCGAAGTATGTCGGCTTCAAGTGCGCCGACGACTATCACACCAGCATCGACATGGCCACGGCCCTGCATCCGCAGACCGTCCTTGCCCTGACCTACGACGGGAACGTGCTGCCGGCGAAGTACGGCTACCCGGTGAAGCTGCGGATGCCGACCAAGCTCGGCTACAAGAACCCGAAACACATCCGAGCCATCCATGTCACCAACACCTACCCCGGCGGTTACTGGGAAGACCAGGGCTACAACTGGTTCGGGGGCAGCTGAGTCGAGTCGGCCGCGCTGCGCGCGGTGTGACGTCCCGACGGTCGCTTGCAGAGGTTGGTGAGATGGGTCGCGCCTACTCCGACATCGCTTTCACGCCTTCCGTGCGCGCGGTTCAGACCCGCATGGGAAGCCGCTCCGCATACGCGCCTCTGGATCGAGCGAGCGACAGACGCGACAGCCTGACTGCCGACGAGGTCGCGTTCATTCACGAGCGCGACGGCTTCTACCAGGCGACCGTCGGCGAGTCCGGGTGGCCTTACGTGCAATACCGGGGCGGACCTGCGGGGTTCCTGAAGGTCCTCGACGCAAAGACGATCGCCTACGCTGATTTTCGCGGCAACGTGCAATACATCAGCGTGGGCAACCTGACCGGCAACGATCGGGTCTCGATCTTCCTGATGGACTACGCCAACCAGCGGCGCCTGAAGATCCTGGGCCGAGTGCGCCTGGTCGACGCCCGCGACGATGCGGCCCTGATGACCCGCCTGACGATGGCGGGCTATCCGGCCCGGATCGAGCGCGCGATGATCATCACGGTCGAAGGCTACGACTGGAACTGCCCGCAGCACATCACGCCCCGCTTCACCACGGGGGAGATCGAGGAACGCATCGCGCCGTTGCGCGCGGAGATCGCGCGCCTGAGCGAAGCGCTGGCTTCGTCCGGACCGGCCTCCTCCGTGCGCGCGCTCGGCGACGGGCCCCTCGCACTGCGCGTCGCCGGCATTCGCCAGCTCACCGCCCGGGTGCGGGCCTACGAGCTGCGCAGTGTCGACGGCGCCGAGGTTCCGCCGGTCTCCGCGGGCTCTCACATCGACGTTCCGGTGCGATTGCGCAACGGGGTGGTGAGCACGCGGCGCTATTCCATCGCTTCGAACGCGCCGCGCGACGGCAGCTACGAGATCGCGGTGTTGCGCGAGGAACAAGGGAGCGGTGGCTCGGCGGCGATGCATGCGGACGTTCAATTGGGCACGGTCTTGCGTTGCGGCCTGCCGGGCAACGATTTCGTGCTGCACGACGACGCTCGCCCCGCCGTGTTGATCGCCGGCGGGATCGGCATCACACCGATCAAGGCGATGGCCGAGCAGCTCCGGTCCGCCGGGCGTGGCGTGCAGCTGCACTACGCGGTGCGATCGCTTGGCGAGGCGCCCTATCTGGAGGCGCTGCGACGCACGCTCGGCGACGACGTGCAGGTGTACGCGGCGGATCGGCGGCGCCGTCTCGATGTGTCGACGCTGGTCATGCACGCGCCACCGGGGTCTGTGTTCTACGTCTGCGGGCCGGGGCGCCTGATCGACGCGGTGCGTGACGCAGCGAGCGCGGCGGGTCTTCCTCCCGAACGGGTCCGCTCGGAACGCTTTACGGCCGCCACCGTCACGGCGGCCAATCGACCCGTGACGGTGACGCTTCGCCGGAGCGCCAGGCGCATCGCCGTCGCCGCCGACCAGACCATCCTGGACGCCGTCGAAGCCGCCGGCGTGCCGGCGCCGTCAGGGTGCCGTATCGGAAATTGCGGCACCTGCCAGGTCAAGGTCCTGGAGGGTCGGCCCGAACACCGCGACACGGCGCTCAGCGATGCCGAGCGCGACACCTCCGGCCTGATGTGCATCTGTGTCTCGCGCGCCCTTGGTTCGGAGCTGATCCTCGATCTGTAGCGGGAGGAATCCCGTGATGGGTTCACGAGCACGCCTGCCGGTCCGCAGGTCGCTCAGTGGAGCGCGGGGTTGGCGCGCAGTTGCTCCAGTGCCAGGTCGAGAAAGGCGCGCGCCTTCTGCGAGGGGTGCCGGCCTTCGCGATGGACCAGGTGAACCGGCAAGGGAGCGGGCTCGAATTCGGCCAGCACGGTCTTGAGCAGGCCATCGCGCAACTGCTCTGCCACCTGGTACGAGAGCAGCCGGGTGAGGCCGAAGCCGCTCACGGCGGCGGCGACCGCCGAGTCGTTGGTCGTGGTCGTCATCCGGGCCAGCAGCTTGACGGTTCGGGCCTGGCCCTTGTCCATCAGGCGCCATTCCGCGGTCGGTGTCACTGCACTGGCCGATACGATGCAGTGCGCGCTCAAGGCGTCGGGCGACTGCGGAATGCCGTGCTTCTCGAGGTAGCTCGGCGCCGCGCAGATCACGCGCCGCACCCGGCCAACCGAAATCGCCTGCATCGACGAGTCGGGCAATTCGCCGATGCGGACCGCCACGTCGACACCCTCGTCCATCATGTTCACCACCCGGTCCAGAAACCAGCAGGAGGCGGTGACCTCCGGGTAGCGCGTCAGATACTCGGTGACGATGGGCGTCACGAATTTCGCCCCGAACAGCGCCGGCGCCGTGAGCGTGAGACGACCGTGCGGCGAGCCGTGCTTGCCGCTCACCGCATCGTCGGCCTCCGCCAGCTCGGCGAGGATGCGCCGGCAGTCGTCGGCATAGCGTGCACCGTCTTCGGTGACCCTCACGACGCGTGTGGTGCGTGTCAGCAGACGCACGCCGAGGTGGCGCTCCAATTCGTTTATCGCCCGGGTGACCGCGGGCGGCGACATGTTGAGCTTGCGCGAGGCGCCCGCGAAGCCGGTTGTATCCACCACCGCAACGAAGACCGTTATCAGGTGCAAGCGGTCCACATCGTTCCTTCACGGCGTCACGGTGTCCTCGATTCTCCACGGGTTCCAAATCGGGTGGCAATGCGAGTCAGTGGGCTGACGGCGCGCAATTGCAGGTTGCGATGTGCGCCGCCGACGGAAGGGCGCACACTGGACGCCGGGAATCAACAGGACTGCCTAACGGGAGGGTGTCTCGACATGATTACCTTGTGCGGCTTCGGGGTCAGCAACTACTACAACAAGCTCAAGCTGATCCTGCTGGAGAAGGGCATCCCGTTTCAGGAACGGGTCGTGTATCCGTGGCAGCGGGAAACCTTCCGGGACTGCTCGCCCCTCGGCAAGATTCCGTTCATCGAGACCGAAGAAGGGGGCCTGTCGGAATCGCAGGCCATCCTGGAGTACCTGGAAGAGCGCTTTCCCGCCAGGCCGATCTATCCGAGCGACGTGTTCCAGCGTGCCAAGTGCCGCGAGCTGATCCAGCACCTGGAGCTGAACTCGGAGTGGGTGGCCCGTCGCCTGTACAAGGAATCGTTCTTCGGCGGCACCGTTTCCGACGAAACCAAGCAGGAGGCGAAGGAGCGGCTCGCGATCGGCCTGACGGCAGTGGCGCGACTGTCGGCGTTTTCGCCGTTCATCTTCGGCGCTTCCTTTACCGCCGCGGACTGTGTCGCCTACGTCCACTTCTTCATGATCCGGCAGACCAGCACGACGATCTTCGGCGAAGACATGCTGGCGCGATTCATCCCGAAGTCGACCGCCTACATGCAGCTGATGGACTCGCGACCGCACAGCCGAAGCACGATGGTGGACCGCGATGCGGCTCTCGCCGCCTTCGTCGCCTTGAATGTGAAGTACGACGGGTAGGTCGCAGCCGATTCATCGATCGCGCGGATCTGCGCCAGCGGATCGTCGTCCGTCCCCCTGCCTAGAGTCCCAGCTCGCTCAGCCCGGGATGCTCATCCGGACGACGGCCAAGCGGCCACCGGAACTTCCGTTCCGCTTCGTTGATGAGCCAGTCGTTGATGCTGGCGTGGCGAAACGCCATGAAGCCGTGCTCGTCGAACTCCCAGTTCTCGTTGCCGTACGAGCGGTACCAGTTGCCGTCCCCGGCGCGCCACTCGTAGGCAAAGCGAACCGCGATGCGATTTCCCTCGTGCGCCCACAACTCCTTGATCAGGCGATAGTCAAGCTCGCGGGCCCACTTGCGCTGCAGGAACTCCACGATCTGCTCGCGCCCGCGCGGGAACTCGGCGCGATTGCGCCACTGGCTGTCCGGCGTATACGCAAGCGAGACCCTGGCCGGGTCGCGGCTGTTCCACGCGTCCTCGGCCATGCGGACCTTCTGCATCGCGGCGCCGCGCGTGAACGGCGGCACCGGCAGACGTTGCGCCTCGGGGCTCGTGCTCATGGTGGTTCGCCCGTTCACTTGCCGGTCGTCATGGCCATCTTCTTGTCCGCCGCAACCTTCTCGGCGTAGAAGCGCTGCATCTGGCCCGAGATGTAGTCGAGGTGGTCCTCGACGGCGAAGTGGCCAGCCTTCAGACGGTGCATCTCGGCCTTGGGCAGGTCCTTCAGGAACGCGTCGCCTCCGGCAGGCGTGAAGAAGATGTCGGTCTGGCCCCAGAAGATCAGCGTCTTGGGCTGGTTGGTGCGCAGGAACGCCTGCCACTGCGGGTAGAGGTCGACGTTCGTGCGGTAGTCGTAGAAGAGGTCGAGGTTCACCCGCACGGCAGCGGGCCGTTGCATGTACGCGGCGTCCGACTCCCAGTTGTCGGGGCTGATCAGCTCGGGCTTTTCGGCACCGTGAAGATAGATGCCCTTGATCGCGTCCTTGGTCAGGAAGCCGGCAAGCGGCTTCTCGGTCTCCGGCGAGCGGTTCTTCCACAGCGCGCCGCGAAAGCCGTCCCACGCGGCGGTGAAGCCGACCTCGTACGCGTTGCTGTTCTGGATGATCAGCCAGTCGAGTGCCTTCGGGTTGCGCCCGACGATCCGAAAGCCCACCGGACCGCCGTAGTCCTGCACGAACAGGCCGTAGTGGTCGAAGCCCTTCGCCTGGAGGAAATGCTCGACGACGGTGGAGATGCCGTCGAAGCTGTAGCGGTACGACGCGGGGTCGGGGATGTCGCTCTCGCCGAAGCCGGGGTAGTCGGGCGCGATGACGTGAAACCTGCCGGACAGCGAGCGGATCAGATCGCGGTATTGGTGCGAGCCCGCCGGGAACCCGTGCAGCAGCACGAGCTTCGGGTTCTTCGGGTCGCCCGCCTCGCGGTAGGCGATCTTCAGGCCGTCGACCTGGATGCTGCTGTACGACACGGGTGCCGCAGCGGGTGCGGGCGCGGCCATCGCGCCCTGTGCCATGACCGGCGTCGCCGTCAGCGCGAGCACGGCGGCCGAGATCAGCGACGCCAACACGGTGTGGCGAAAGAGGTTCTTCTTCATGATGAGTCCTTCGTTTGTCTGAGGGTGGCTGGGGCGGCCGTGCGCGGCCGCCTACGCGGCGATCCGGGCGGCGACCTGCGGGAAGTCGATGTCGGTCCGGGCCACGTTGTTGACGTAGTTGGTCAGCACGTTGAGGGCCACGGTGACGACGATCTCGATCACCTCGCCTTCATCGAAGTCGGCGTGCCGCAGGGCCGCGAGGTCGGCGTCGGAGACACGGCCATGCACTTCGGCGACCCGGCGGGCGAAGCGAAGCGCGGCGGCGGCGCGCGGGTCGCTCGAGTGGCCGTCGCGCGCCGCGTCGATCTCGTCGCTGCTGAGCTTGGCGACGTTGCGGCCGAGGTAGTCGTGCGCCGCCAGGCAGTAATCGCAGCCGTTGAACTCGGCCACCGCCAGCGCGATGCGCTCGCGCAGCTTGGCGTCGAGCCTGCCCTTGTTCAAGGCGCCGTTCAGCGACAGGTAGCCCTCGAGCGCGGCCGGGCTGTGCCCGACGAGCCTCATCAGATTGGGCACGACGCCGAGCTGTTGCTTGACGGCAGCGAGCAACGGCCTGGAAGCTTCGAGCGACTGCTCTACGGACGGAATGCTGATGCGTGACATAGAGGATCTCCTGAGTGGTTTGAGCCGGATCGGTTCGTATTCGCCGTGTGTCCCGCGAATGGACGAACTCTCTCCGAGCCGACCCGTCTTGAGAACGCCCGCGCGAACCAAGACACTGTTGCGTCGTCAGGAAGGGTGCGACGCTGATCGGTCCGGCCGACGACGTTGTTGCCCGGTCCACTCCGTCGGTCTTCCTCGGGCGCGCTCCCGCGCGCACGACGTCACGATCTCCAGAACCGCTCGGCCTTCGACGCTCGCCGCAGGGCGATCTGGCAGCTGTCGATCGATTGCTTCTTGTTCGCCGCGAGCCAGCCGACCGCGAACCAGGCGCTCGGTTCGGCGGCTGCCTGCGTCTGAAAGGTGTCGGCCGCGATGCGCTCGTCGTTGTACTTGCCGAGGGCGTCCTGGGCTTTGCGCCACTTGCCGAGATATCGCTCGACCCGCTTCGGGCCGAACAGCGGGGCCGCGAACTCGCTCAGGTAGCGAAGCCGCTTGAGGCGTTTCCTTACCCGATGGCGACCCTCCGGTTCGAGGCGGGCGAAGCGTCTGGCGTCCCGCTCGACCCGGCGCTGCAACTTCTCCAGGCGCCGCGCGACCAGTTGCCGGACCGGCGTGGCGCCCGGCGATGAGTCGGCCGCCTGCGCTTCTTGCCGATGACCGTAGGCGAGGATGGCAAGGAGCGTCCGTTGGAGCACGGGGTCGCCGGCGATCGTCGCCGGACGTCGAGCGCGGTGCAGAGGCTGGGGCGCGGTCAGCGCGGGCGCCCCGGCCGCAAGCACGTCGACTCCGATCGAAGGCAGAACGACGGCGGCGTCGCGGTGCTCGCCGAGCTCGCAAAAGGCGCTGCGCAACGTCGGCTCCCAGTCCGCGTCGACGGGTTCGCCGAAGTCGCCCATCTCGCGCAGCGCGGTGCGCAGTCGTCGCAGGCCGATGCGAAGCTGGTGCACGAATCCTTCGTCGACCGCACCGGCTGCGAGCTCGCTCGCGTTGGCGAACACCTGGGTCAGGCAGCGCTCGATCGCGGCCGCGAGAAACGCCGCCGCGCCGACACTCGCACCAGTGCGCGGCGTCGTTGCCGCGACAGGGGAACCCTCGGCCTGGCCGCGCGCGAGCCGGGCGCCGCGTTCCGCCTTGGACAGCGTGCTGAGCGCCAGCCCGTGTCGATCGGCCCACTGCGCGGCCAACCCGATCAGGGGCTCGATGCCGCCCCTCTTCAGCTCGAACTCGAGCTCGCAGATCGGCGCTTCGCGGCCGCCGGCGACGATCTTGCCGATGTCCAGTGCGATCTCGACGGTGGCGCCGGGCACGCGCACCGTCCGGGTCATGCGTGACACGTCGGTTCCGAACCGCAACGACAGGGCCGATCCGCGCTCGCGACCGGCACCGTGCCCCAGCGCCTTGCGAAGCGCGTCGCCCGCGGGCGTGCCGTCGTGGCGCGAGACATCGAGCGGCGGCGGCTCTCTGCCGCGCGAAGGCGCCGTCACAGGCACGTCGTGTTCGAGCCGGTTCAGCGAATGAGGCGTCTCCGCTTTCGCGGTCTGTACCCACCGCCGGCCCTCGCGGCGCAGTCGCAGGGCGACGCGCTGCCTGGCGAGGCGCTCGTCGGCGGTGTCGTAGTAGGCCGCTTGCAGTCGCTCGACGCGGACGCGGCCCCGCTTCAGCGCCTTTTCGACGCCGGCGAGCTGCTCTGCCGGCACCATGAACTTCAGCTCGGTCTCGTCCATCGAAGCTACCCCTGTCGACGAAAAGGATAGCGCCCGCGCGCAAGCGCCGCTGAGGCGATCGGGTGCCCCCCCGCAACGGTCAGCAGGCCAACGTGACGGCGAACACTCTCGAGCGGCAGACCTTCCTGCGAACGGCGATCGTGAGCTTCATCGCATCGCGACCGGGCGTCAGAGCCGGCCGATCACCCAGCCGGGAAACACCGCGACCAGCGTGGCGGCAGCGATGCAGGCGACGCTGGCGCCGAACGCGAGCCGGTGCCTGCCGCTCGGTGCGGCAACCACGGCGTCGGTGCTCATGAACATCAGCTGGATCACGCGCAGGTAGAAGTAGATGCCGA
>JBDTPG010000077.1:0-11518 GCA_039932815.1 Caldimonas sp. | reverse complement strand
CGGCGCCTCCGTCCGCCGTGAGAGTCGTCCTCGGCATCGCCTACCGCGGCAGCGCCTACAGCGGCTGGCAGAGCCAGCCGGGCGGCCGCACCGTGCAGGACCACGTCGACGCGGCGATCAGTGCGTTCGCCGACGCGCCGCTGAAGTCGATCTGCGCCGGGCGCACCGATGCCGGCGTTCACGCCCTCAACCAGGTCGTCCATTTCGACACCGATGCGGTGCGCGCCGTCGATGGCTGGATGCGCGGCTGCAACCGCTATCTGCCGCCCGACATCGCCGTGCAGTGGTGTCGCTTCATGCCGGCCAGCTTTCATTCGCGTGCCAGTGCGCTCGGAAGACGCTACGACTACCTGCTGCTCGAGTCGCCGGTTCGGCCCGCGATCGAGACGGGGCTGGCGGGCTGGACCTTTCGCGCGCTCGACGGCGACGCGATGCGGCTCGCCGCGCAGGCGCTTCTTGGCACGCACGACTTCAGCGCGTTCCGCTCGGCCGAGTGCCAGGCGCCGTCGCCGGTCAAGACGATGCACGAGATGGCCATCGAGCGGCGCGGCGCGTACTGGCGCTTCCGGTTCGACGCCGACGCCTTCCTGCATCACATGATCCGCAACGTCGTCGGCTGCCTGGTCGCGGTCGGCAGTGGCGCGCGAACGCCGCTGTGGCTCGCCGACGTGCTGGCGGGACGCGACCGGTCGCTTGCCGCCGCGACCTTCGCACCCGACGGGCTGTATTTCCTGGGCCCGTACTACGATGCCACCCATGGCATCCCCGACAAGACCCCGGCAATGGACTGGCTGCCCTGATCCCGCCGGGGTGACGCCCGTCGCCTCATCGTGAGCCAGCGGACGCGGATCAAGATCTGCGGCGTCTCCCAGGCAGCCGACATTGCCGCGGCGGTCGAAGCGGGGGCCGACGCCGTCGGCTTCGTCTTTCACCCGGGCAGCCCGCGCTTCGTCGCGCCGGATCGCGCGGAGCAGCTGGCGCGCGCGCTGCCTCCGTACGTGACGCCGGTGGGGCTGTTCGTCAACGCCGCGCCGGCCGACATCGATCGCGTCCTCGCCCTGGTCCCCGCGCTCGTCCTCCAGTTTCATGGCGACGAGTCGCCGGACGAGTGCAACGCAGTGGGGCGTCCCTACCTGCGCGCGGCGCGCATGACGGCCGGCTTCGATTTGCTAGACTTCTCGCGCCGCTTCAGCGATGCGCAAGGCCTGCTGCTCGACGCCCATGTCGAGGGCTTCGGCGGCGGTGGAAAGGCTTTCGATTGGTCGCTCGTTCCTGCCGGCGTTCCGCATCCGCTCGTTTTGTCTGGTGGGTTGCGTGCCGAAAACGTCGTTGCCGGCATCCAGCAGCTGCGGCCCTGGGCCGTTGACGTCTCCTCCGGCGTCGAGTCGTCGCGTGGCGTGAAAGACGCCGCCGCGATCCGGCGCTTCTGCGACGCGGTGCGCGAAGCCGATGCCCGGATCGCCGCATCGACTGCTTGAGAGCTCGATTCCAATGATTTCCTACCAGCAGCCCGATTCCACCGGGCATTTCGGTCCTTATGGCGGCAGCTTCGTCGCCGAGACGCTCGTCCATGCGCTCGACGAGCTGAAGGCGTGCTACGACGAGGCCCGGCGCGATCCGGCGTTCGACGCGGAGTTCCGTTCCGAGCTCGCCCACTACGTCGGCCGGCCGAGCCCGGTCTATCACGCGGCGCGCCTGTCGCGCGAGCTCGGCGGCGCGCAGATCTACCTGAAGCGCGAAGACCTCAACCACACCGGCGCGCACAAGATCAACAACACCATCGGCCAGGCGATGCTCGCGCGCCGGATGGGAAAGCCCCGCGTCATTGCCGAGACCGGCGCCGGCCAGCACGGCGTCGCGACGGCGACGATCTGCGCCCGCTACGGCCTCGAGTGCGTCGTCTACATGGGCAGCGAGGACGTCAGGCGGCAAGCGCAGAACGTCTATCGCATGAACCTGCTCGGCGCCAGCGTGGTGCCGGTCGAGAGCGGCTCGAAGACCCTGAAGGACGCGCTCAACGAGGCGCTGCGCGACTGGGTGACGAACGTCGAGAACACGTTCTACATCATCGGCACGGTCGCCGGGCCGCATCCCTACCCGACGCTGGTGCGCGACTTCCAGAGCGTGATCGGCGAGGAATGCCTGGTGCAGATGCCCGAGATGATCGGCCGCCAGCCCGACGCGGTGATCGCCTGCGTCGGCGGCGGCAGCAATGCGATGGGAATCTTCTATCCCTACATCGCTCACGACGACACGCGCCTGATCGGCGTCGAGGCTGCGGGCGAGGGCATCGCGACCGGACGCCACGCGGCGTCGATCAGCGCCGGCAGACCGGGCGTCCTGCACGGCAACCGCACCTACCTGCTGCAGGACGAGAACGGCCAGATCATCGAGACGCATTCGATCTCGGCCGGGCTCGACTATCCGGGTGTCGGCCCCGAGCACGCCTACCTCCACGACAGCGGCCGCGCCGAGTACGTCAGCGTCACCGATGACGAGGCTCTCGCCGCCTTCCATCGCCTCTGCCGCAGCGAGGGCATCATCCCCGCACTCGAGTCGAGCCATGCCGTCGCCTACGCGATGAAGCTCGCGCCGACGCTCGCGAAGGACAAGCACCTGCTCGTCAATCTCTCCGGTCGCGGCGACAAGGACATCGCGACGGTCGCCGAGCTCGACGCCCGGGCGCGCCCATGAGCCGCATCGAAGCGACCTTCGCCGCGCTCGCCCAGCGCGGCCGCAAGGCGCTGATCCCCTACGTCACGGCCGGCGATCCGCACGCGGAGACGACGCCGCAGATCATGCATGCGATGGTCGCGGCCGGTGCCGACCTGATCGAGCTCGGCGTTCCGTTCAGCGACCCGATGGCCGACGGACCCGTGATCCAGAAGGCGAGCGAGCGGGCGCTCGCGCGCCGCATCGGCCTCGCCGACGTGCTGGCGATGGTGCGCGAGTTCCGGGCGCGCGATCGCGAGACGCCGGTCGTCCTCATGGGCTATGCGAATCCGATCGAGCGTTACGGGGTCGAGCGATTCATCGCCGACGCGAAGGAGGCGGGTGTCGACGGCGTCCTCGTCGTCGACTATCCGCCCGAGGAGTGCATCGAGTTCGCCGCCATGCTGCGCGGTGCCGCGATCGACCCCATCTTCCTGGTCGCGCCGACGTCGAGCGAGGCGCGAATCGCCAGCGTCGCGAACGCGGCCCGTGGATACGTCTACCATGTCTCGCTCAAGGGGGTTACCGGTGCCGGCCACTTCGACATCGATGCCGTCAAGGACATGATTCCGCGAATCAAGGCGCACGTGAAGCTGCCGGTGGGCGTCGGCTTCGGCATCCGCGACGGCGCGACGGCGCGCGCGGTCGCGGAGGTCGCCGACGCGGTGGTCATCGGCAGCGCCCTCGTCCAGTTGCTCGAGGGGGCAGGGCGCGACGAGGCGCCGCAGGTCGCTGCCCGCTTCATCGCCGAGATCCGCGCGGCGCTCGACGCATGAGAGACGTCGCGGTCACGCCGTCGCGGTGCGAGTCGAGAAAACCAACCCGGGGAACAGCGCGATGAGTTGGCTCGAAAAACTCCTGCCTCCGAAGATCCAGCCCACCGACCCGAGCGAGCGCCGCACGGTGCCCGAGGGGTTGTGGGTCAAGTGCCCGGCGTGCGAGACGGTGCTCTACAAGACCGATCTCGAGAAGAACATCAACGTCTGCCCGAAGTGCGCGCACCACCATCGCATCGGCGCGCGCGCGCGCCTCGATGCCTTTCTCGATCCGGAGGGGCGCTACGAGCTGGGCCAGGAGGTATTGCCGGTCGACCCGCTCAAGTTCAAGGACAGCAAGAAGTATCCCGAGCGGCTGAAAGACGCGCTCGAGAACACGGGCGAGACCGACGCGCTGATCGTCATGGGCGGCGCGTTGATGAGCATCCCGGTCGTCGCCGCGTGCTTCGAGTTCGACTTCATGGGCGGCTCGATGGGCTCGGTGGTCGGCGAGCGCTTCGTCCGCGGCGTGCACACGGCGGTCGAGCAGCGCACGCCGTTCGTGAGCTTCACCGCGACCGGCGGCGCGCGCATGCAGGAAGGCCTGCTGAGCCTGATGCAGATGGCCAAGACCAACGCGTCGCTCACCCGGCTCGCGCAGGCCGGGCTGCCCTACATCAGCGTCCTCGCCGATCCCACCATGGGCGGCGTCTCCGCGAGCTTCGCGTTCGTCGGCGATGTCGTCATCGCCGAGCCGAAAGCGCTGATCGGCTTCGCCGGCCCGCGTGTGATCGAGAACACCGTGCGCGAGAAGCTGCCCGAAGGCTTCCAGCGCGCGGAGTTCCTGCTCCAGACCGGCGCCATCGACATGATCGTCGACCGGCGCGAGCTGCGGCCGACGATCGCGCGCCAGATCGCGATGCTGCAGCGGCTGCCCTCGGACGCAGTCGCCTGAAGCGCACCCTGCGGGCGCTCGCATGACGCTCGCCGACTGGCTCGCGCACTGCGAGCGATTGCACCCGAAGACGATCGAGCTCACGCTCGAGCGCGTCGCCACGGTCAAGGCCGGGCTCGGCATCGCCTTCGTGGCGCCGGTGATCATCGTCGCCGGCACCAACGGCAAGGGCTCGACGTGCGCGATGCTCGAATCGATCGCGCTTGCCGCCGGCTACCGCGTCGGCCTCTATTCCAAGCCCCACCTCGTCCACTTCGAGGAACGCTGCCGGATCGGCGGGCAAAGCGTCGACGCCTCGGCGCTGCTGCCGCACTTCGAGGCGGTCGAGCGCGCGCGTGGCGACGTCAGCCTCACCTACTTCGAGTTCACCCTGCTGGCGATCACCTCGCTCTTCGCCGCGACGCCGCTCGATCTGGTCATCCTCGAGGTCGGGCTCGGCGGCCGCCTCGATGCGGTCAACGTCTTCGACGGCGATTGTTCCGTCATCACCAGCATCGACGTCGATCACGTGGAGTACCTCGGCTCCGATCGCGAATCGATCGGCCGTGAAAAGGCGGGAATCCTGCGTCCGGGCAAGCCTGCGATCCTCAGCGATCCGATGCCGCCGGGCAGCGTTGTCGCCGAGGCGGCGCGGATCGGCGCCGACCTCTGGCTGGCCGGCCGCGACTTCCGCCATTCGGGTGACCGCCAGCAGTGGAACTGGTCGGGGCGCGAAACGCGCTACAGCGGCCTCGGCTACCCGGCGCTGCGCGGCGCCAACCAGCTGCTCAACGCCTCGGGCGTGCTGGCCGCGTTCGAATCCCTGCGCGAGCGCTTGCCGGTGAGCGCGCAAGCGGTCCGCACCGGCCTCGCGACGGTCGAGCTGCCGGGCCGGTTCCAGGTCGTTCCCGGCGCGCCGACGATCGTTCTCGACGTCGCCCACAACCCGCATGCGGCCGCCGCACTGGCGCTGAACCTCGACCAGATGGGCTACTTTCCACGCACCCACGCCGTCTTCGGCGCGATGGGCGACAAGGACATCGACGCGATGCTGGCGCGGATGGCGCCGCTCGTCGACGCCTGGCATTTCACCGCCCTGCCGACGGCGCGGGCGGCGAGCGCGGAGAAGCTCGCGGAACGCTTTCGCGCCATCGCCGCCAAGGGCGCGCCGGCGGTCGCGGCGACGCACGCGACGCCTAGCGATGCGCTCGCCGCGGCGATGAATAACGCGGACCCCGCTGATAGAATCGTCGTCTTCGGCTCCTTCTATACCGTGGGCGGCGTGCTCGAGAACGGATTGCCTCAGCGAACCGGCCACCACGCCGCCTGAGCGGTCCGGCCCGCCGCGCGGGCGCGCCGCTTCTTTCGCACCGGCGACCGCCCGGCCCAGCATGTTCAAGCAGAAGCGCGACCCCGCTCCCGACAAGCCCAGGCTCGAGCCCGCGGATGCCGTGCAGCAGGCGCGCACGCGCGCACGCCAGCGCCTGATCGGCGCGATCGTCCTGCTCGCCATCGGCATCATCGGCTTCCCGCTCGTCTTCGAGACGCAGCCGCGGCCGATCCCGGTCGACGTTCCGATCGAAATTCCACGCCGCGAGGCGCTGCCTCCTCTGGCGATGCCGCCGGCGCGGCCCACGGCAGGACGGCCGGCGCCGGCGAGCGACGGCCCGGCGGCGACCGCGCCTTCGCCGCCGGCATCGACGGCGACGGCCGCGCCAACGTCGCGCGCGCCCGCGACGCCACGCAGCGCCGACGTGATCACCGAGTCGAGCGCCGACGCCGGCCGCGAGGTCAGCGCGCCCGCGCGGTCGGCGGCGCCTGAACGCGCCGCCTCGCGCGTCGTCGCGCAAGCCGCGTCGGCGGCCGGGCCGGCACGGCGCGCTGCGAGCGGCGCCGTCGCGGCGGCATCCGCCCCGTCATCGGTGCGATCGAGCGGCGACGGCGAACGCGCCCGCGCGCTGCTCGAAGGCCGCCCCGTCGCGAGCGCCGACGAGCAGCGCTTCGTCGTCCAGGTCGGCGCCTTCGCCGACGCCGAGGCCGCGCGCGAGACGCGCAAGAATGTCGAGAAGCTGGGCCTGAAGACGTACACGCAGGTCGCGCAGACGCCGGGTGGCAGCCGGATCCGGGTTCGCGTCGGCCCGTTCGCGTCGCGCAGCGAGGCCGAGGCTGCGCTCGCCAAGGCCAAGGCGGCCGGTCACAACGCCGTGCTGCTGACCCTTTGAATGTCGCGCCATGACCGAGCCCTTCGTCATCGGCTGGGTCGATGTCGCCATGCTCGGCGTGATCGCTCTGTCGGCGCTCATCGGCGCGGTGCGCGGCCTGACCTTCGAGGTGCTGTCGCTGCTCGGCTGGGTCGCGGCCTGGTTTGCCGGCCTCTGGCTGGGACCGCTGATCGCTCCCCACTTGCCGATCGGCACGCCGGGGTCTCCGTTGAACGGCATCGCCGCGTTCGCATGTGCGTTCCTGATCGTCCTCGTCCTGTGGGGTCTGGGCGCGCGCGCCGTCTCGGCGCTGGTCGGCAAGACGCTGCTGCGTCCGCTCGACCGCCTGCTGGGCGCGGTGTTCGGCCTGGCCCGGGGCGTGCTCGTCCTGCTCGTCCTGGCGACGATCGTCGCCTACACGCCGGCCAGCGCGTCGGCGGCGTGGCGCGAGTCGCAAGGTGCGGCCTGGCTGAATTCGATCGTGCGCGAGCTGGTGCCGTCGCTCGCGCCCGCGAGCGACGTGCCGGCATTGCGAAGCGTGTGATCGCGGCGCGCGTTCATTGACTGCCCTGGAGCTGCCATGTGTGGAATCGTCGGAGTGATCGCGAAATCGCCGGTCAACCAGCTCATCTACGACGCGTTGCTGCTGCTCCAGCACCGCGGTCAGGATGCGGCCGGCATCGTCACCATGCAAGGCACGAAGTGCTTCATGCAGAAGGCGCGCGGCATGGTGCGCGACGTCTTTCGCACCCGCAACATGCGCGCGTTGCCGGGCAACGTCGGCCTCGGCCAGGTGCGCTATCCGACCGCCGGCAACGCCTACAGCGAAGAGGAGGCGCAGCCGTTCTACGTCAACGCGCCGTACGGGATCGTCCTCGTCCACAACGGCAACCTCACCAACGCGGCGACGCTGAAGCAGGAGCTGTTCGACATCGACCGCCGCCACATCAACACCGGCAGCGACACCGAGGTGCTGATCAACGTCCTCGCGCACGAGCTCGAGCGCGCCGCGCGCGACCGCCAGCTGTCGCCGGAAGAGGTCTTCGCCGCGGTGGCGGCGGTGCATCGCCGCATCCGCGGCTCGTACGCGGTCGTCGCCTTGATCGCCGGCCACGGCCTGCTCGCGTTCCGCGATCCGTTCGGCATCCGGCCGCTGGCGTTCGGGGAAGGCACCGGCCCGAATGGCCCCGAGGTGATGGTCGCGAGCGAGTCGGTCGCCATCGTCGGCACCGGTCATGCCCTGACGCGCGACGTCGCGCCGGGCGAGGCGATCTTCATCGACCTCGAAGGCACGGTGCACGCGCGCCAGTGCGCCGAAAAGTCCTCGCTCAACCCGTGCATGTTCGAGTACGTCTACCTGGCCCGGCCCGACTCGATCATGGACGGCGTCTCGGTCTACCAGGCGCGCCTCAACCTCGGCGAGACGCTGGCGCAGCGCGTCATCTCGACGCTGCCGCCGTCGGAGATCGACGTCGTCATCCCGATCCCGGAATCGAGCCGGCCGTCGGCGATGCAGCTCGCGCAGCGGATCGGCAAGCCCTATCGCGAGGGCTTCGTCAAGAACCGCTACGTCGGCCGCACCTTCATCATGCCGGGGCAGGGCGTTCGCAAGAAGTCGGTGCGCCAGAAGCTGAACGCGATCGAGGTGGAGTTCAAGGGCAGGAACGTCCTCCTCGTCGATGACTCGATCGTGCGCGGAACGACCTCGAAGGAGATCGTCCAGATGGCGCGCGACGCCGGCGCGAAGAAGGTCTACCTCGCCTCGGCGGCGCCGCCGGTGCGCTTCCCCAACGTCTACGGCATCGACATGCCGACCAGCACCGAGCTGATCGCCCACGACCGCTCGATCGAGGAGATCCGCGAGTTCATCGGCGCCGACAAGCTGATCTACCAGGACGTCGCGGCGATGAAGCGCGTCGTCGCCGCGCTCAACCCGAAGCTCGACGGCTTCGAGGCGTCGTGCTTCGACGGCGTCTACATCGCCGGCGAGGCGAGCGCCGACGAGGTCGCGGCGATGGCCGCCGGCCGCAAGGGTCAGGGTGACGAAGACGACGGCGCCGCCGACCGCGGCGCGCTGACGCTGCAGAGCGCGGCCGAGCTGGCCTGATGGCTGCGGGGAAGATTCCGCGGCGGGACTTGCCGAAGGGCCTCGGCCGCGACACGCTCGCCGTGCGCGAGGGCTTGCCCGCGAGCGCCTGGGGCGAGAACTCGGAGGCGCTCTTTCTCACGAGCAGCTTCGTCCAACCCGATGCGGCGACGGCGGCAGCGCGCTTCGCCAACGAGGAAGAGGCCTTCATCTACTCGCGCTTCACGAACCCCACCGTGATGATGATGGAGCGCCGCCTGGCCGCGCTCGAGGGCACGCAGGCGTGCATCGGCACGTCGAGCGGCATGAGCGCCATCCTCCTTCTCGGCATGGGCCTGCTCAAGGCAGGCGACCATGTCGTCTGCTCGCGGAGCGTGTTCGGCTCGACGGTGATGCTGTTCGGCCGCGAGTTCGCCAAGTTCGGCGTCGAGACGAGCTTCGTTTCGCAGACCGACGTCGGCGAGTGGAGTAAGGCGATGCGGCCGGACACGAAGCTGCTTTTCGCCGAGTCGCCGACCAACCCGCTTACCGAGGTCTGCGACATCCGCGCCCTGGCCGACATCGCCCATGCTGCCGGTGCCGGCCTCGCCGTCGATAACTGCTTCTGCACGCCGGCGTTGCAGCGTCCGATCGACTATGGCGCCGACTACATCATCCACTCCGGCACCAAGTACCTGGACGGTCAGGGCCGCGTCATTGCCGGCGCCATATGCGCAAGCGAGAGCACGGTCAACGACAAGTTCGTGCCGGTCATGCGCAGTGCCGGCATGGCGCTGTCGCCGTTCAACGCCTGGGTCGTCCTCAAAGGGCTGGAGACGCTGTCGATCCGCATGGAGGCGCAGAGCGCCCGAGCCTTGGTGCTCGCCCGTTGGCTCGAAACGCAGCCGAGCGTCGAACGGGTCTATTTTCCAGGTCTCGAATCGCATCCCCAGCACGCGCTGGCGATGGCGCAGCAGTCGGGCTGCGGCGGCGCGGTCGTCTCGTTCATCGTCCGCTCGTCGGCCGCGGGCGGCATTGCCGCAGCGCGCAAGAACGCGTTCCAGGTCATCGACGGCACGCGCATCTGCTCGATCACCGCCAACCTCGGCGACACCAAGACGACGATCACGCATCCGGCGAGCACGTCGCACGGTCGCCTCACCGAGGACCAGCGCATGGCCGCCGGCATCACGCAGGGGATGATTCGGGTCGCGGTCGGACTCGACGACATCGCCGACATCCAGGCCGACCTCGCGCGCGGCCTCGAAGGGCTGTGAGCGCGCCGCACGCGGCACCGGTGATCGCGGCGGGGCAGCGCGTCCGCACGCGTATCGCTCCGTCGCCGACCGGCTCCCTGCACCTCGGCACGGCGCGAACGGCGTTGTTCTCGTGGGCGTTCGCGCGCCATCACGGCGGCGAATTCATCCTGCGCATCGAGGACACCGACGTTGCCCGCTCGAGCGAGGCGTCGGTCGAGCAGATCATCGCGTCGATGCGCTGGCTCGGCCTCGACCACGACGAAGGCCCGGTCTTCCAGATGCAGCGTCTCGAGCGCTACACGGAGGTCGCCGCGCAGATGCTCGCCGACAACAAGGCGTACCACTGCTATGCGACGCCCGCCGAGCTCGAGGCGATGCGCGAAGCGCAACGGGCGCGCGGCGAGAAGACGCTGTACGACGGTCGCTGGCGGCCCGAGCCGGGCAAGGCGCTGCCGCCGGTTCCGGAGGGCGTCGCACCGGTCATCCGCTTTCGCAACCCGGCGTCGGGCGTGGTCACCTGGGACGACATCGTCAAGGGTCCGATCACGATCGCCAACCACGAGATCGACGATCTCGTCATCGTCCGCGCCGACGGCATTCCCACCTATAACTTCGCCGTCGTCGTCGACGACTGGGACATGCGCATCAGCCACGTGTTCCGCGGCGACGAGCACGTCAACAACACGCCTTGGCAGATCAACATCTTCACGGCGCTGGGCGCGCCGCTGCCCGTCTTCGCGCACGTGCCGATCATCCTCGGCTCCGACGGCCTGAAGCTGTCGAAGCGGCGCGGCGCCGTCAGCGTCACGGCGTACGAGGACGACGGCTACCTGCCCGAGGCGATGCTCAACTACCTGGCGCGGCTCGGCTGGAGCCATGGCGACGAGGAAATCTTTTCGCGCGCGCAGATCGTCGCCTGGTTCGACGGCAGCCATCTCTCGCGCAGCCCCGCGCAGTGGGACCGGGCCAAGCTCGACTGGGTCAACGCGCACTACCTCCGTTCGCTCGAAGCGCCGCGACTGCTCGCGCTCGCCACCGCGCAGCTGGCGCGGCGCGGCATCGTCGCGCCGTCGGCCGACGCCGTGCTGCGTGCCTGCGCCGTGTTCAAGGACCGTTGCAGCACCGGTGCAGAGCTGGCCGA
Organism: Caldimonas sp.; assembly: GCA_039932815.1. Lineage (GTDB taxonomy): Bacteria > Pseudomonadota > Gammaproteobacteria > Burkholderiales > Burkholderiaceae_C > Schlegelella_A. The sequence goes on along the minus strand of JBDTPG010000077.1, from coordinate 451 downwards.
TTGGCTTGCGGCGATCTTCGCCGACGTCGCGCCGAGCGCCGAGGACCTGACGCTGCACGTCACCGACCCGGTTCGGCCCGCGCTCGCGACGTTGCGGGAGAAGCTTGGGACAGTGGCGTGGGACAAGGCATCGATCGCCGCCGAGATCAAGGCCGTGCTGGCGACGCACGGGCTGAAGATGCCGCAGCTCGCGCCCGCGGTTCGCGTCCTCGTCACGGGCCGGGCCCAGACGCCGTCGCTCGACGCCGTCCTCGAGGTGTTCGACCGGGATACGGTGCTGGCGCGGCTCGCGAGCGCATAGGCCTCGGGTCGGCGCGCGCTCCGCCCTGGCTATAATCTCGCCCTTCGGTGGCGGCAGTCGCTTCCTCGCAGAGGTACGACGAGCCGCTCTTTTGCATCAGTTTCGACGGGGGTATAGCTCAGCTGGGAGAGCGCTTGCATGGCATGCAAG
>JBDTPG010000076.1:0-11559 GCA_039932815.1 Caldimonas sp. | reverse complement strand
TTCTACATCGACCCCTGGCGGCCGGTCGATCGCGCCGTCATCACGCACGCCCACGCCGACCACTCGCGCCGCGGCCACGCCCACTACCTGGCGGCGGCGCCGGCCGAGGGCGTGCTGCGAACGCGGCTCGGCGAGATCGATCTGCAGACGCTGCCGTACGGCGAGGTCGTCGACCATTTCGGCGTTCGCCTCAGCTTTCATCCCGCGGGCCACGTGCTCGGCTCGGCGCAGGTCCGTCTCGAGCGCGAAGGCCGCGTCTGGGTCGCCTCCGGCGACTACTACGTCGCCGGCAGCAGCGCCGATGCGCGCGAGGACAACATGACGTGCGCGCCGTTCGAGCCGGTGCGCTGCCACTGCTTCATCACCGAGTCGACCTTCGGCTTGCCGATCTACCGCTGGCAACCGCAGGCCGAGCTCTTCGCCGACATCGACGGCTGGTGGCGCGCCAATGCCGAGGCCGGCCGCGCCAGCCTGCTCCTCGGCTATGCGTTCGGCAAGGCGCAGCGCATCCTCATGGGCGTCGACCGCTCGATCGGCCCGATCTACGTGCACGGCGCCGTCGAGCCGCTCAACCGCGCCTACCGCGCCGCCGGCGTCGACATCCCCGAGACGCCGATCGCCACCGAGATCGAGGACAAGTCGCTGTTCCGGCGCGCCCTGATCGTCGCGCCGCCCTCGGCGCAGGGCTCGACCTGGACGCGCCGCTTCGGCGACTACAGCGACGCCTTCGCGAGCGGCTGGATGCAGTTGCGCGGCGCGCGCCGGCGTCGCTCGGTCGATCGCGGCTTCATCCTCAGCGATCACGCCGACTGGCCCGGCCTGCAACGCGCGATCGGCGCGACCGGCGCCGAGCGCGTCATCGTCACGCACGGCTACGAGGCCGTGATGGTGCGCTGGCTCGGCGACCAGGGCCTGGAGGCCGGCTCGTTCGCGACCGAGTACGGCAGCGAGGACGACGAGCTGCCCGGCGCGGTCGGCGCTGCGGCAGGGGCGTCGGAGCAGGCGGCCGGGCACGTCGCCGAATCGATCGGCGACGCCGAGGCGGCGCAGATCGTCGTCGCGCCGGAGGACCTTCAGGTCGACGACGCCGGCGCATGAAGCTCTTCGCTCGTCTCTTCAGCGAGCTCGACCGCAGCACGGCGACGCTCGCCAAGGTCGAGGCGCTGAAGCGCTACTTCGCCGCCGCCGTACCGCGCGACGCCGCCTGGGCCGTCTACTTCCTTGCCGGCGGCAAGCCGCGCCAGGTCGTCCCGACCGGGGTGCTGTGGGCGAGTGCCTGCCGCCGCGCCGGCATCGACGACTGGCTCTTCGATGCCTGCTACCAGGCGGTCGGCGATTTCGCCGAGACCGTCGCTCACGTGCTGCCGCCGGCGCCGCGCTCGAGCGACATCGGCCTCGCGGAATGGGTCGAGGAGCGCCTCCTGCCGTTGCGCGGCCTGGCACCCGAAGAGCAGGCGCTGCGGGTGGCGTCGTACTGGGACGAGCTCGACACGCCGGGGCGATTTCTCCTGAACAAGCTGATCGCCGGCGGTTTTCGCGTCGGCGTCAGCAAGCTGCTGGTCCAGCGCGCGCTCGCCGAAGGCGCCGGCATCGACGCCAAGCTCGTCGCCCAGCGCATGATGGGCTACACCGACGGCCGCGCGACGCCGAGCGCCGAGCGCTACGCGCACCTCACCGCGTCGGGCGAAGCCGGCCTGCTCGACATCGGCCAGCCGTACCCCTTCTTCCTCGCCCACCAGCTCGACGTGACGGAGAGCGGGATCGAGGCCAGGCTCGCCGCGCCGGCCGAGTGGATCGTCGAGTGGAAGTACGACGGCATCCGCGCCCAGGTGATCAAGCGCGCGGGACAGGTGTGGATCTGGTCGCGGGGCGAGGAGCTGGTGACCGACCGCTACCCGGAAGTCGTGGCGCTGGCGAGCGCGCTGCCGAACGGCACTGTGCTCGACGGCGAGATCGTCGTCTGGAAGGACGGCCGGGTCGCTCCGTTCAATCTGCTGCAGCAGCGCATCGGCCGCAAGGTGATGACGAAGAAGGTGCTCGCCGACGCGCCGGTCGGCTTCATCGCCTACGACCTGCTCGAGTGGCAAGGCGAGGACCAGCGCGAGCGGCCGCAGCACGAGCGGCGTGCGCTGCTCGAGGCGGCGCTCCGTGGGCGCACCGCTCCCGCCGCCGGCGCTTCCGATGGCGGCTTGCATCTCTCGCCGATGGCGCAAGGCGCCAGCTGGGCCGAGCTCGCCGGGCTTCGCGGCGAGTCGCGCGCGCGCGGCGTCGAGGGCCTGATGCTGAAGCACCGCGACGCGCGCTACGGCACCGGTCGCAGGAAGCAGGACGACCTCGCCGCGGGCACGTGGTGGAAATGGAAGATCGACCCGCTCAGCGTCGACTGCATCCTCGTCTACGCGCAGGCGGGTCACGGCCGGCGCGCGAGCGTCTACACCGACTACACCTTCGCGGTCTGGAACCGCCGGCCGGTCGACGCTGCGGAGGCCGAGGCCGTGATCGGCGCGATCGGACGGCGCGAGCCACCGGTCGAGGGCGCGCTTCAGCTCGTGGCGTTCGCGAAGGCGTACTCGGGGCTGACCGACGAGGAGTTCAAGGTCGTCGACCGCATCATCCGCTCGACGACGCTCGAGAAGTTCGGCCCGGTGCGCAGCGTCAGGCCGAGCCTGGTGTTCGAGCTCGGCTTCGAGGGCATCCAGAAGAGCAGCCGCCACAAGAGCGGCATCGCCGTGCGCTTCCCGCGCATGCTGAGGATCCGCGACGACAAGCCGCTGCACGAGGCCGACACGATGATGGAGCTGGAGGCGTTGCTGGCGCTGCCAGGGGTCTCACCGACGGGAAGCACAACCGGCTTCGCAGGGTAGGTCGACTGAGATCGCCCCGCGCCAGGGGCCAGCGCCTGGCTTGCCAGCGGCGCGGCTTTCATCGGCAAGTCGCGTCGGTTCACGCCGTTCTCCCGGAGTCATCGCGCAACGCGACAATGGCCGACGACGGGTCGGCCATGCTCGCGGTCACGAGACGCCTGTCGGTGAATTCACCGGTTCCGTCCATGAATGCATCGCAAGAACCAAACTCATGGAAAAACTTCGAGCGATGACTCTCTTGCGCTGGGTGATCGAGCACAGGAGCTTCGCGCGAGCGCTCACGCCGCCCGAGGAAGGCGAGATATGCAACGTCGACGTCACGGCCCGCGTGGCGTCGCGCGATGGCGTGGAGCGGGTCGATGCGGCGCTCGGCGGCGCCGGCATCGCACATCCCCTGGCGGTTCATCCAGAAGGGCATGAACCAGTGCCCTGGATTTACGGGAAAAGCCTGGGCCCGAACACCGCTGACTGTCGTCGCCCGTGAGTTTCAAATCCATCGTCAGCGCCTTGCGCGCGGTCCAGAACAGGTTCGATCACGACAGCATCGAACGACACCACGCGTGCCTCGAGCATCTCTCGCGACTGGCGTTCCCGCGCAACGAGGCGACGGCGCAGTACCACGACAGCCTGCTCTTCCTCGCGGCGCACCCGCACGATCGCGCAATCGAACGCCGCGTCGGCGCCGAACTTGCGCGCCTGGAGCGCGTCCTCAAGGCTCGTCGTCACGAGCGCCCCGTCGTCGCCTGGGCCGACCAGGGCATGGCCTACGTCGACATCGTCACGCGCCTGTCGCACGACGCCGCGCGCTGGATGCTGGGGCACCCGCACGCCACCGTCGCGCTCGACAGCTTCGACCAACCCAAGGCCGAGCTCAACGACATCCTGAAGCTCACCCTGCCATCGCTGGAACGCAGCGAGACCACCGCGGACTGCAGCAACGACGAGCTGATGGACGCACTCAAGGTGCCGCCCGCACGTCGCCTGCCCTTCCTTGTTCAGGAGCTGTCGCGCCACGACGGCGACCCGCTGCTGAAGGACCATCTCTACGATTCGCTTGACGTCTTCCTGCGCATCCGCCCCACGAACGGCCAGTTCACCAAGGCTCGCAATCGCCTGCCGATGACACAGGGCACGGTGCACCAGAAGGACATCGTTAAGAAGTTCGATGTGTCCGGCCTCATCGACATGCCGCTGCCGCCGCCACGCGCGATGAGCCCCGCCGAACGCGACGAAGCGATCCTGGTGTTGAAGACTGCGATGGCGCTGACCGTCCGCGAGACCGATCCCTGCACCTACCTCGAACCCAGGTCGCTCCGCATCGTCGACCTGGAGGGCGGTCTCAGCTGCGCCGTCTTCGGCATGACGCCCGATCGCCAGCTGCCGCTCGAGTCCTACGTCGGCTTCACGCTCTTCAAGAACGGCCTGCCCGTGGCTTACGGCGGCGCATGGATCTTCGGCCCCCGGGCTGCCTTCGGCATGAACATCTTCGAGCCCTACCGCGGCGGCGAGAGCGGCTACATGATGGCGCAGGTCTTGCGGACCTATCGCAACACCTTCCGCATCGACTACTTCGAGGTCGACGCCCACCAGTTCGGTCTCGACAACCCCGACGGCATCGCCTCGGGGGCCTACTGGTTCTATCACCGGCTCGGCTTCCGCTCGATCGACCCGACGCTGGCTGCCCTGGCCACGAGCGAGAAAGCCAGGATCGAGCTTGGCCGCGGCCATCGCTCCTCGGCGAAGACGCTGCTCGAGCTCACGGGCAGCAACGTCGCGCTGAACCTGGGCCGCCAAGTGCCCATGCACATCTTCGACATCACGACCGAGGTGACCAAGCTGACGGCCCGGCGCTTCGGCAGCAACCGCCTGGCGATGGAGGGCGAGTCGATCGCGACTTTCATGAACGGTGCCAGGTGGACGCAAGCGCCGACTGCAGACGAGCAGCGCGTGCTGCGCGAATGGGCCCCGGCCGCCGCTGCGATCGGTGTCGAGACCCGGCGGGAGCACGAGTTGCTGGCCGCGTGCGTGCGCGCCAAACCGCGCGATGTGCTGGCCTATCAGGACGCCGTGTGGGCGTGGCAGCGCGAAACCGGTCGCGCTCCCGAAGCCTGATCACACCAGCGGGTTCAGCGCGCCTGCGAGACCCAGTCGACGCCCACCCGAAACGTTTGATAGAGCCGCGCATCGGCCACCGACGATCCGTGATGCCGTGACGCCGAGTGGAAGACACCCGAGGGGTACGCCACCATGCGATTGGGCTTGTAGGCGATGCGATCGAGCTCGATCCAACGCTCGCGGATGCGGGCGTCGCGCTCGAAGACACGCAGCAGATCGGCGTAGCGCATCGTCAACCGGCGCGCATCGGCCGGAGTGGCCGCGTCGGCCAGGCCGGTCCGTCGGTGCTGCCACAGCGACGTGCCGCAATCCGGCGGCAGCCCCGGCGTCAGGTAGATGACCACCGTCACATCGTCGTTCGGATGGTCGATGTGAATGCCGGGCATCTCTTTGAGCCTGCCCTGGGCCGCTCCGATGTAGAAGACGCCGTTTTCGTGGGCCGGGTCTGTGTCCCAGCGCGTGATCCGGAGTCCGAGGAACCGCTCGAGCTTCTGCCTGACCCCGGCCTCGTGATAGACCGTGCTGCTGCGCACCCCGGTGGCGAACTCGTGTTCGATGTAGTTTGCCGTCCTGGCCTTGCGATAGACCTTCCCGAGATCCTCGTAGAAGCCGTCGCGAATGCAGAGGAACCGTTGATACGCGGTCTTGCTCATGGCGCAAGGGGCACCGACGAGAAGACAGGACGTCTCCGCGCCTCGCATCCGGATGTGGGTGGCCGTCATTGAATCACGGCGATCCTGGCTGGCGTGTCCGGTTCGAACGCGATTCGCGGATGTCTTGATCGCTGTCAAACCCGGCGGCCGTCGGCGGCTGGACTCGGTGACGATGTCGCGCGCCTCGACCGGCGGCGCGGCGATCCCATCGGTCGTGCTGACGAGACGACGATGGCGGGAAGCTGATTGGGGCGCCGAAGGTGGGGCAGCTCAGACCACCAGCCCGCGATCGATCACGACGCTCGCGAGCGCTTGCTCGAACATCGTTCGGGCGGCGCCGGCGACGTCCTCGAGGTGGCGATGCAGCGCGGCATCGTCCTGGTTCTGCTCGACGCAGTCGGCGCTGTATCGCTCGAAGCCCACGAGCAGCGTCACGATCTCGGCCAGATGCCGTGGACATTCGCAGGCGACGCCGGACGGCGCCTCCGCCAGAGAGACGAGCTCGGCATCGCTGTACAGCCGCGGGACGCGCCGAGCGCTGCTCGCCTCAGGCACCTGCACCGGCCGCGACTTCGATGCAACGATCAACTGCGCCAACTCCTTGCCCGTGACGGGCTCGCGACGCACCACGAAGCCCGAGGTGCGAAGCGCGTTGGCAGCGGCCTCGACGCTGAACGAATAGACCACGACGACGGCGGCTGCCGGCAGCTCGGCGCGGAGCGCGAGAACGCGCTCGGTCACCGATGCCTGCAGGGAAGGGACATGGATGACGAGCACATCGACCCCACCGCTTCGAGCCACTTCTTTCTCCGCGTGGTCGAGGTCGTCGAATACGAGGGCCACCGACGGCCGCAGCCGCCCGACGAGCTTCTGCGCCAGGACCCGGCCGACGACGAGCACCCGCTGCTCGGCCCATGGCGACTCGCGCTGGCCCGTCGCCAGGCGAAGGAGTTCGTCGTGGGGAAGGCCGGCCACGGTGCCGATCGCGTGGCCTTCGAGCGTCAGCCGCTTGATCAGCCGCAGGCGCTCGATGTCGGCCATGGAATAGGTCCGCTGGCCCGCCGGCGATCTCGGCGGCGACACGACACCGTAGCGGTGCTCCCAGATGCGAAGCGTCGACGGCGTGATTCCCGCAAGACGGGCTGCCGTCCCGCTGCGCAACAGCGTTATCGGGCCGGGTCCGCCGGCGTGTGAAGGTGTGCTCATGGTGATTCCGTTCGAGGACTGGCGATGTGTCTGTCTCTGACTCAATATTGAAACGCTATTATCATCAGATCATGGTCATAAAGCGTTTCATTTCTCTGGAATCAGGTAGGATCGTGGCGCGATGCAGACGAAAACCACGATCCCCGCCGCACCCGACCACGCTCCGGGATCGATCCGCGTCGCGGTGATCGGTGCCGGATTGGCCGGTGCGTCGTGCGGCCGCGGCCTCCGCTACGCCGATGCCCAAGTCACCGTCTTCGAGCGGTCGCGTCACGTGGGTGGCCGCATGGCGACGCGGCTAGCCACCTGGGCCGACGACGCCGGTATCGGGCAATCGGCCACCTTCGATCACGGCGCGCAATCTTTCACCGCAGTGCGGCCCCGGTTTCGTGCCTTCATGGCGCGCGCCGTGGCGGAGGGTCGTGCCGTGCGGTGGCAGCCACTGGTTCACTCCTCTCGGTCGGTCGCGAGCGAACGATGCTTCGTTCCTACCCCGACGACGCCGGCCCTGTGCGGTCACCTCCTCGCCGAAGCGACCCTGCATCTGGAGCGCACCGTCCGGCGTCTGCAACGTGCGGCCGACGGCGCGTGGTACGTGGTGTCCGACGGTGCGCCGCTCGCCGGACCGTTCCGGTACGTTGTCCTCGCCGTGCCGCCCGCCCAGGCCGCGGTTCTGCTCGCCGGCCACGAGGACCGCTGGGCCGCAGCGCTCATGGCCAAACGCATGGAAGCCTGCTGGACCTTGATGGCGGTGACCGACGACGTCGACTGGCCGTGGGACGCTGCCGAGCCCGACCGCGGCCCGCTCGCCTGGGTGGCGCGCAACGACCGCGTTCCCGCGCGCGGCGCACCGCAAGGCTGCGCCGTCTGGACCGCCCATGCGACCGCCGAGTGGAGTGCGGCAAGGTTGGAAGCCGAGCCGGGGGCCATCGCCCTCGAGCTTCAGGCCGCCCTGCGTGCGCAGTTGCCGATCGCGGGCAGCAACGGCCGACCCTTGCGCTGGCATCACGCCAGTGCCCACCGCTGGAGCCACGCGGGACCAGCCTTCGATTGCGACGACAGCTTCGACAGCGGCGACGCCTTGTGGAACGAGGCTCTCGGTCTCGGCGTGTGCGGCGACTGGCTCGGCGGCGGCGGCGTGGAGGGCGCGTGGCACTCCGGCGACGAGCTCGCCGACGCGATGGCCGCATCGTTCGAACGACCAGGCGCGGCGCGGCACGCCGCCGCGACTCTTCAACCTCATTCATCGAGCGTCTCGTCGGCCGACGACCACCTGGTCACAGGGTGAGTCGGCCTTCTTCGCCGGTTCGGATGTTCCGGACCGCATCCCGTTCAGCAGCGACTGAACTCAGTCATTTCTCAGAAAGCAAAACCATGCACGACATCATCGACACCGCGGTCGCGGCCGGAAGTTTCAAGACCCTCGCCGCCGCGGTCACCGCAGCCAAGCTCGTCGAGACGCTCAAGGGCGCCGGTCCGTTCACCGTCTTCGCCCCCACCGACGAAGCGTTCGCCAAGCTCCCCGCCGGCACCGTCGAGAGCCTCCTGAAAGACATCCCCAAGCTCACCGCGATCCTCACGTACCACGTGGTCCCGGGCACGGTGATGGCCTCCGACGTCATGGGAATGGACGGCCAGTCGGCCAAGACCGTCAACGGTGCGGCGCTGAAGATCAGCACGAAGGACGGCGTCAAGCTCAACGGCCAATCGACCGTCGTGAAGACCGACATCGCGTGCACCAACGGCGTCATCCACGTCATCGATTCCGTCCTGCTCCCCGCCTGATCACTCTTGAAAGCAAATCCCATGAAGAAGCTTCTCATCGCCGGCGCCATCGCGCTGGCCGCTGCCTCGGCCCAGGCCAAGGACATCGTCGACACCGCCGTCGCCGCCGGCAATTTCAAGACGCTGGCCACCGCGCTGCAAGCCGCCGGCCTCATCGACACCTTGAAGGGCAAGGGCCCGTTCACCGTCTTCGCGCCGACCGACGAGGCGTTCGCCAAGATTCCCAAAGCGGATCTCGACGCGCTGCTGAAGGACAAGGCCAAGCTGACCTCGGTGCTGACCTATCACGTCGTGTCGGGCCAGGTCCTCTCGAAGGACATCAAGCCGGGCAAGGTCAAGACCGTGCAGGGCAGTGAGCTGACGATCGCCACGACCGGCGGCGTCACGGTCGACGCCGCGAAAGTCGCCACGGCCGACATCCAGGCCGACAACGGCGTCATCCACGTCGTCGACTCGGTGCTGATGCCCAAGTAGGCACGCCACGGGTCGCAGCCCGCTCGTCGCCGACGGGCGGGCTCGCCACCTGGCATCGAATCCACCTTCGACAGGAGACAGTCATGAGCGTAACCAGCCAGCCCCGCCGCACCTTTGTCATCAGCCTCGTCGCCACCGGCGCCGCGATGGCGACCTCGCGCGCCATTGCCCAAGCCGCCCTCAGCGAGAAAGACCCGCAGGCCGTGGCCCTCGGCTACGTCAGCGACGCCACCAAGGTCGACGCCAAGAAATATCCGAAGTACGCGGCGGGCCAGGCCTGCAGCAACTGCGCTCTCTATCAGGGCAAGCCGGCCGACACTGCCGGCAACTGCCCGTTGTTCGCCGGCAAGCAGGTCGCGGCCAAGGGCTGGTGCAGCGCCTGGGCCAAGAAGGGATGACGTCGGGCTGGAGAAGACCGTGTCGAGTCAGCCGGCAGGCGCGGCCTTCAAGGGGAACAAGCTGTCGTTGCGCAGCAAGCGCTGCGTCGCGTGCAGCCGCGCCATGAGCTGGCGCAAGCGCTGGTCCCGAAGCTGGGACGAGGTGAAGTTCTGCTCTGACGCCTGCCGCAGGAATCGGGCTGCGCGGGACGGGCGCGGCGAATGACCGGGCCGATGCGCATCGCCCTCGTCACCGGCGCGCGAGGTGGAATCGGGCGCGAGGTCACGGCGCGCCTTCGTGCCTCCGGCCACCGCGTGGCCGCGGTGGGGCGCGATGCTGCGGCGCTCGCCGAGGTCGAATCCGACGCACACATCGCTGCCGACACCACGACCGCCGAGGGGGCGGCTCAAGCGATCGCCGATTGCATCGCGGAACTGGGCAGTGCGCCGACGGTGCTCTCGCATTGCGTCGGCAGCACGCTGATCGCGCCGCTGCACCGGACCACCGCGGCGCAGTACCGCGAAGTGATGCGCGTGAATCTCGACAGCGCGGTCTATATGCTCCAGGCCTGGATCGCAGGGGTGCGCGAGGCCGGTTTGCCCGGGTCAGCGGTGCTGACCTCGAGCGTCGTCGCGCGCATCGGCGTGGCGAACCACGAGGCCATCGCCGCGGCCAAGGGCGGCATCGAGGCGTTGGCCCGAAGTGCGGCCGCGACCTACGCGCCGCTCGGCCTGCGCGTCAACGTCGTCGCGCCCGGCATGACCGACACGCCCATGACCTCCGGCATGCTGCGCGTCGAGGCGATGCGCGAAGGTGCGGCGCGGCAGTACCCGCTGGGAGGAGTACAGACCGCCTCCCAGGTGGCAGACACCGTCGCTTGGCTGCTCTCCGACAACGCCGCACGCATCACCGGACAGGTGATTGCGGTGGACGGTGGCTTCACGAGCGTGCGACCCCTCGTCAGATGATCTTGGCCTGTGGGCCACGCAACCCTGGGAAAGTCAAAGTGCAAACACCTCTGATCGCTCGCCGCTCCGTTCTGGGCGCTCTCGCGCTGCCGTGGCTCGCCGGCTGCACCACGCCGCTGCCGCTTGTCGGCGCGCCGCCCGTCGACACGAACGCGGTCCGTATCCTGCGCGAAAGCGCCGAAGCGCACGGACTGTCGGCCTACCGACAACTCAACGACATCAACGTGGCCTACGCAGGGACTTGGCGCCCTCTGATCGGGGGGATCCAACCCGAGGTGACGGATACCGGCTTCCGCGGCAGCTCGCAGGAGCGCCTCATGCCGAGAGCAGGTGTGTGTGGCCAGGCCTACACCGGGCCGCGCGGGCAAAAGCATGTGTGGTGGCGGCGCGGCGGCGGCGCTCCTGACGATCTGGGCGAGGTGGCGGTCTGGTTCAACGGCGCGCGAAGCAACGACCCGGCCGCGCAGCGAGCTGCGGCCCTCGTCGCCGAAGGCTACGGCCTCTTTCTTCTGGGCCCGCTGTGGCTCGTGGACCGCGAACTACCGATCAGGCTGGCGGGCACGGAGCGAGTCGATGACCGCCTGTGCGACGTCGTCGAAGCGTGGCTGTCGCCGGGTTTGGGTCGCGTGCCCCTGGATCGGGTCGCGCTCTGCGTCGACCGAAGCGATGGCGTCATGCGGCGCGTCCGTTTCACTCTCGAGGGTTTCGCCGGCACCCGGGGCGCGGTTGCCGAGGTGGATACGTACGACCACGAACGGCGCTTCGGCGTGATGTGGCCGATGCGTTCCTTCGAGCGCGTCGTCCATCCGATCGCGCTGCCCGCGCACGACTGGCGGATCGCCGGCCTCGACGTCAACCGCGGCTATTCGGCGCAGTCGCTGACGGGGCCTGAATTCACCGGCGCGGCCGCAGCCCCGGCGCGACTCGTCTGAGAGCTTCATCGAGATCGATCTGCGCGCCGAGGGCGTGACTCCGTAGCGAGTCGTCCGCGGGGCTGGCGCTGCGCCTTGCCAGAAGCGCGATATCAAGCATGGATCACTCCAGCGCGATTGAGCGCAGCCCCAGCGCAAACGCCCCGGCCTGACGATCGCCGATCGTCAGGCCCAGCTGGCGCAG
>JBDTPG010000075.1:0-11621 GCA_039932815.1 Caldimonas sp. | reverse complement strand
CGCGCGAACCGCGATCCCCGAAGCCATCGTCGAGGTCATCAGCGATTCCGGCGAGGGCGCGCAGCGCTGCGGCCAGTCCCTGGGCGCGATCGCCGCGCGAATGGGCAACGGCATCTGGACGACCGAGATCATCCCGGCCGAGATCCAGCCGCCGGCGCGCAGCGTCGCCGGCGCGAGCGGGATCCGGATCCGGATCGGCTCGGAGCGAGTCACCAACGGCGGCGACCAGACCGAGCTGGTCGTGGCGTTCAACGAGCAGGTGCTGATCGGCCGCGTTCGCGCCGGCGAGCTCAAGCCCGGCGCGACGATCCTGCTCGAGAGCATGTGGGCGAGCCACCGCGACCCGGCCGTCGTGGCGTCCTACGCCGAGACCGTTGCTGCGCTGCGGCGCGATGGCTTCGACGTGCACGAGGTTCCCCTCGAGGAGCGCTGCAAGGAGCTCGTCGCCGACCCGCGCAAGGGCAAGAACATGTTCGTGCTCGGCATCCTGTGCCATCTGTACGGGCTCGACCCCGCGCTGGCGCGCGAGCAGATCGCGCGGATCTTCGGCAAGAAGGACGCCAAGGTCATCGCCAGCAACGTCGCGCTCTACGACGCCGGTGCGGCCTGGGGCGAGGCGCATCTCGACTTCAGCTACCGCATTCCGGCGCAGCGCTCGAGCGAGGCGCAAATCGTCGTCAACGGCAACATCGCGATCGCTCTCGGCGTGATCGCCTCGGGGATGGACATCTGCGCGATGTACCCGATCACGCCCGCGACCTCGGCCTCGCACTATCTGAGCGAGGTGTTCGAGAAGGTCGGCGGCATGGTGCACCAGGCCGAGGACGAGATCGCCGCGTGCGCGTTCGCGGTCGGTGCGTCGTACGCCGGCAAGTGCGCCGTGACGATCACCTCCGGGCCCGGCTACTCGCTCAAGCAGGAAGTCATCGGCCTGGCGGTGATGGCGGAGATTCCGCTCGTGGTCGTCAACGTTCAGCGCGGCGGCCCGAGCACGGGCCAGCCGACCAAGGTGGAGCAGGGCGACGCGCTCGCCGCGATCTTCGGCAGCCACGGCGACGCGCCCAAGGTCGTGATGGCGCCCTGCAGCATCGAGGACTGCTTCTATTCGGTGATTACCGCACGCAAGATCGCCGAGACCTTCGGGATGGTCGTCGTGGTCCTGTCCGACGCGAGCCTGTCGACGGCGCAGCAGCCGTTCCCGCGGCCGTCGTTCAACGCCGAATGGCTCGCCCCGCCGGTCGACCAGACTCCCGTGCCCCCCGGCGCGAAGCCCTACGACTGGGACCCGGTCACGGGCCTGTCGCGGCGTTTCCAGCCCGGCCGCGCCGGCGGCATGCACACGCTCACCGGCCTCGCGCACGACCGCGCCAGCAAGGTTGCCTACGACCCGGCGAGCAACGAGGAAGGCTTGCGCGCGCGCAGCCTCAAGCTCGCCGCGCTGCAGAAGACGCTCAAGGCGCCGCCGGTGTTCGGCGAAGAGGGCGGCGAAGGCGGCGACATGCTGCTGATCGGCTGGGGCAGCACGATGGGCGCGATCGAGGAGGCCGTGACGCGCCTGCGCGGCGAGGGCCTGCGCGTCGCGTCGATGCATCTGCGCTTCCTGCAGCCGATGCCGTCGGGAATCCGCGAGATCCTGGCCCGCTTCAAGCACGCGATGACGATCGAGGGCAACTGGTCCGACAAGCTCGAGGACGAGCTGATCGACGAGGACAACCGGCGCTACTCGGCGCTGGCGATGATGCTTCGCTCGCGATTCCTGGTCGACATCGATTGCTGGAGCGAAGCGCGCGGCCAGCCGATCAAGCCAAGCGACATCTGCCGCGTCGTCCGCGCGGCGCTGCAGAAGAAGGGCACCGCATCATGAGCAGATCACTGAGCCACTGCGTCATCAAGCTGCACGAGGAGCACCACGAGCTCGAGGACTACCAGGGCGGCGTGCCGCGCTGGTGCAACGGCTGCGGCGACAACGCCATCCTGGCGGCGATGCAGCGCCTGTGCAGCGAGGAGGAGCTGGCGCCGGAGAACACCGTCTTCGTGTCGGGGATCGGCTGCTCGAGCCGGCTGCCGCACTACATGAAGACCTACGGCTTCCACGGTTTGCACGGCCGCGCCTTCCCGGTCGCCGAGGGGATCAAGATCTCGCGGCCGGACCTGAACGTGTTCGTCAGCACCGGCGACGGCGACTGCTGCAGCATCGGCGCGGCACACTGGATCCATGCGCTTCGCTACAACATCAACCTCACGGTCGTCCTGCACGACAACCACGTCTACGGGCTGACCAAGAAGCAGGCCTCGCCGACGTCGCCGCGCGGGCTGAAGAGCAACACGACGCCGTACGGCGCGCTGCTCGAGCCGATGAACCCGCTGACGGTGTCGCTCGGCGTGCAGGGCGCGTCGTTCATCGCCCAGGCCGTCGACTGGATTCCCGAGGTCCTGTACGACATCATGCGCGCCGCCTTCCACCATCGCGGCTTCTCGTTCGTCCGCGTGCTGCAGCGTTGCCCCGAGTTCATGCCCAAGGCGTTCGACCCGTGGCTGCACGATCCGCAACGGACGATGCTGCTGACGCATGCCGACGGCCTGCAGCTCAGCCCGAGCCTCGCCAGCGCGTACCGCAACCAGCGCGAGCACGATCCGATCGACATCGACAAGGCGCGCGAGATCGCCTCGCTCGACGATCCGATCCCGGTCGGCATCCTGTATCGAAACCCGGATGCGCCGTGCTACGAGGACCTGCGCCATGCCGGCCAGCTGCGCTCGCCCGAGTACATCCGTGCCGGCTTCGACCGCGAGCTCGACAAGTACACCGTCTGGCCCGAGGACGATGCCGTGGCCGCGCGCGCCGCGTGAGCGAAGCGCACGAGCCGAACAGAAGATCGAGAGTGGCGATGGAAGCGAAGACTCCCCCTGACCAGCTGATCTTTCACGTCACCGGCCGGTGTCAGGGCGACAGCCTGACGCCGATCGACGCCCTCGGCCTGCGTCCGGCGATGCTGGCGCCTTACCGCGACCTCGCGGCCCTGCGCCACGACTTTCCGATCGTGCTCGCCACGCGCGAAGGCGGCCCCGAGTTCGTGCGCTCGCTCGGCAGCCTCGTCGACGCGGTGCTCCAGGACGTCGCGCCGCGGGGCATCGAAGGCGAGCGCCTGCGCCGTCATGCGCTGCAGCTCGAGGAGGAAATCCGGCGTGCCGTCGACCTCGGCGCCACCGGCACGCTCGGCGAGCTGTGGGAGCAGGCCGCGGCGACGCTCGGCACGCGCGAGGGCGAAACGCTGGAACAGGTGCTGCGCCAGGCGAGCGGCGCCTTGCCCGCCGACGGAGAGCTGCTCGGCTGCTCCGGCGACATGCCGGCCCGGCTCCTCACCCATGCCTGGCGCGGCGCGCAGCGAGTCAAGACGCGTCGCTTCCAGGCCGAGCTGAGCCGGCTCGTGCTGAAGCTCTCGGACATCCTGCGCGCCGCCTTCAACCACTCGCAGGCGGGCATGCAGCCGCAAAGCCTCAAGGAATCGATCGGCGGGCCGCACCAGGACGCGTTCGACTTCGACGCGCTGTCGCGGATCGTCGCCAAGGGCGCACCGGCCGACGAGCTGCCCGCATCGCGCCGCGATCGCCTGGTCCGGACCCTGGGCGTGCTCGAAGCGCAGCGGTTCTTCCAGGTCGCCGCGCTTGGCGACGCCGACGAGGGCGACGTCTTCGAGTTTGCATTCGACAACTGCGCCGCCGCGGCGGGGGCGTTTCGCGAACGCATGCCGCGGCTCACCGAGCTGGTGCGCGCTCTCTCCATCGCCGAGCTCGAGGTCGACGGCCGATATGTCGAGGCCGAGCACGACAACGTGTTCGAGTCGTTCGGCGAGATGTCGCTCAACGCGGACGACCTTGCCCGCTTTCCCGACTACCTCGTCTGCATTCCGCCCGACCGCAACGACGCGTCGGAAAACGCGGGTTTGCTGGAGATGCTGTCGAGCGGCCTGCCGGTCAAGGTGCTGGTGCAGACCTCCGACCTCTTCGAGGAGACGTCGATCGGCACCGGTCGCTTCGCCTTCGGCGTGCGCAGCGCCCGCCTGGCGACGGCGGCGATGGCGCTGGGCGGAATGTTCGTCCTGCAGTCGCCGAGCTCGAACCTGTACGCGTTGCGCGCCCGGATCGGCCGCGGGCTGGCGGCGCAGGGGCCGGCGCTGTTCAGCGTCTTCTCCGTCCCGGGTCCGGTCGCCGGTGCGCTGCCGCCCTACCTGAGCGCGGCCGCCGCGCTGCAGTCGCGCGCCTTTCCTGCCTTCAGCTACGAGGCGTCGGCGGGCGGCAACTGGGCGGCCCGTTTCTCGCTGGAGAACAACCCCCGGCACGACGACGACTGGCCGGTGGAGAACGTCGAATACGTCGACGCGGCGCTGCAGCGCGTCACCGAGCCGTGGGCGTTCACGTTCGCCGACTTCGCGCTGTGCGACGCGCGCCATTCGGCGCACTTCGCCTGCGTGGCCCGCGCGGCGTGGAACGAGGCGATGCTGCCCGCCGCCGACTGGCTCGCCCTCGACGAGGGCGCGGCGGCGCGGCGGATCCCGTATCTGCTGGCCATCGATGGCGACGATGCGCTGCACCGCGTCATCGTCGATCTGCGCCTGATGCAGGCCGCGCGCCGATGCCTGCTGTTGTGGCGGCGTCTCCAGGAGCACGGTGGCATCCACGATTCGCACGCCGAGCGGCTGCTCGCGCTCGAGAAGGCGGCGTGGACCGCGGCGCAAGCCACGTTGTCCGCGGCGTCCGTGGCGGCACCGGCGGGCTCGCCTGCATCGACTGCGGGGGGTCCGGCAGGCAACGGTGCCGCGGTACCCGCAGGCGCTGACGCGGTGCCGGCCGCGCACTCGCCCGACGAGGCGTGGATCGACACCGCGCGCTGTCCGAGCTGCAATGAGTGCCAGCTCATCAACGACCGCATGTTCGCCTACGACGAACGCAAGCAGGCCTATCTGAAGGACGTGGGTGCAGGGACCTACCGTCAGTTGGTCGAGGCTGCCGAAAGCTGCCAGGTCGCCATCATCCACCCGGGCAAGCCGCGCGATCCCGGCGAGTCGGGTCTCGCCGAGCTGCTCGAACGCGCCGCGCCGTTCCGCTGATTCGACGAGGCGCTGCGACTCGGCGCGAAAGCGAGGGCCGCTACCGACCGGACCAGCGCGGCGGGCGCTTCTCGCCGAACGCGCGCACGCCTTCGTGGAAGTCGGCGCTGCCGTAGGTCCTGGCGACGATGTCGTCGCCGTTCGGGACGACGCGCGCCTCCTGGATCCGCCGCACCGCCTCCTTGGTCGCCCAGATCGTGATCGGGGCGTGCGAGGCGATCGTGGCGGCGAGCTCGCGCACCCGGGACTCGATCGCTTCCGGGGCGACGATCTCATGCACGAATCCCGCGCCGAGCGCCTCTTCGGCAGAGAGCAGCCGTGCGGTGAAGATCATCTCCTTGAGGCGTGACGGCCCGAACAGGTCGAAGTAGCGCGCATACGCCTGCATCGACAGGCAGTTGCCGAGCGTGCGTGCGATCGGCGCGCCGAAGCGCGAGGCCGGCGTCGCGATGCGCACGTCGGCGCCGGCGGCGATGCCGAGGCCGCCACCGACCGCGAAGCCTTCGATCTGGGCGATCACCGGCTTGGTCACGCGCGCGATCCGGAACGTGCGCAGGTCGCCTTCGCGTTCGTAGCGCAGGCCGTCCTCGCCGCTCTTGAACTCCGAGAACTGGCCGATGTCCGTGCCGGCGACGAAAGCCTTGCCGCCGGCGCCCTTGAGGACGAGGACGCGGACCGAGTCGTCGGCATCGACCTCCTCGCAGGTGTCGTAGAGCCGCTGGTACATGTCCCAGGTCATCGCGTTGCGGGCCTCGGGGCGATTGAACGTCAGCGTGACGATGGCGCCCTCCCGCTCGACGATCACGTGGTCGGTGGCAGCGTTGGCGTTGTCCATGGCGAGGGTGATCGACGGTGAAGAATCGAAATGATCCTAGCACCCGGACGCGGCCGCGCGAGCACTCGCCGTGCCCGCTGCGATGCCGGTTCGCTAGGGGCAATACCAAGCCGACTCCCGGGAGGCCGCTGCTAGAGTGACCCGCAACCGCCAGCGAAGGATCTCGAGATGAACTTGCGCCACGTTCTCGTCGCGACGGCGTCGTCGCTGACGCTGCTGCTCGCATCGCCCGGCGCCGCTTTCGGCCAGGCCAAGTACCCGTCGAAGAACATCGAGGTCGTCGTGCCGTATGCGCCCGGCGGCGGCACCGACAACATGATGCGGATGATCACCGCCATCATGGACGAGAACAAATGGTCGCCGGTGCCGGTCAACGTCAACAACCGCGTCGGCGGCAGCGGCACCGTCGGCTACAGCTACCTGATCACGAAGAAGGGCGACTCGCACGTCGTCGCCGGCGCCACGCCGATGATCGTCTCCGGCAAGCTCCAGGGTCGCCTGTCCGGCAACCACCGCGACGCGATGACGGTGCTGATGATCGTCGCGATCGACGAGCTGATGCTGTCGGTGCGCACCGATTCGCCCTACAAGACGCTCGAGGATTTCATCAACGCCGCGCGCGCCAAGCCGGGCCAGCTCACGGTCGGCGGCACGGGCACCCACAACGAGGACCACATCTTCGCCCACCTGCTCGAGCAGGCGGCGAAGATCAAGCTGAAGTACGTGCCGTTCAATTCCGGTGGCGAGGCGACTGCGGCGCTGATGGGCGGCCACATCGACGCCGGCGTCATGAACCCGAACGAGATCGTCGCCCAGGTCGAGGCCGGCAAGGCGAAGAACCTCGCCGTCGCGGCGCACAACCGCATGGCCGGCGCGCCCGACGTTCCCACCTTCGCGGAGAAGGGCTATCCGTTCTACTGGGAGCAGATGCGCGGCGTCGTCGGGCCGGCGAACATGGCGCCGGAGGCGGTCGCCTGGTGGCAGGACACGCTCAGGAAGGTCACCTCGACGAAGAAGTGGCAGGACGACTACATCAAGTCCAACCTGCTGACGCCGACCAGCTGGACGGGCGAGGAAGCCAACAAGTACCTCGACGGCATCACCGGCAAGTACGAGAGCGCGCTCGCCGACCTCGGCGGTCTAAAGAAGTAGGGCTGGCGCCGGCGACGCGACGTGCGCAGCGCTGACCGGGTCGCCGGCGCCGCCTTGCTGGCGCTGGGCATCGCCTTCAGCGCCGGCGCGCTGAGCCACTACGGCTATTGGGGCGAAAACGGCCCGGGGCCTGCGTTCCTGCCGTTCTGGCTCGGCCTGCTGATGGCGCTGCTCGCGGCGGTGCTGCTCGTCGGCGCCGTGCGCTCGCGCGATGCAGGCCCCGAGTGGCTGCCCCGCGGCGACCGGCTGCGTCGCCTCGCCGTCGTCCTCGGCGCGAGCGTCGCCTTTGTCGCGCTGCTCAATGTGATCGGCATGACGGTCGGCACGGTGCTCTTCCTCGTCGTGCTGATGCGCGTTCCGGATCGCCAGTCCTGGTTTCGCACGATCACCGTCGCGCTGGGGGTCGCCGGACTGAATTTCCTCGTCTTCGCGTACTGGCTGCACGTGCCGGTGCCGACCAGCCCGCTCGGCTTCTGAACCCCGCGGGCGATGGACTTCCTGGCCAACCTCTCGCTCGGCTTCTCGGTCGCGCTGACGCCGTTCAACCTGCTGATGGCGGCCTGCGGCGTCGTCATCGGCATCCTGATCGGTGCATTGCCCGGGATCGGGCCGCCGTCGGGGGTCGCCCTGCTGCTGCCGCTCACCTTCGGCATGGACCCGACGTCGGGAATCATCATGCTCGCCGCGCTCTACGCCGGCACCATGTACGGCGGCACGATCACCTCGGTGCTGATCAACACGCCGGGCGAAGCGGCGTCGGTCGTCACCTGCATCGACGGCTACCAGATGGCGTTGCAGGGGCGGGCCGGCGCCGCGCTCGGCATCGCCGCGATCGGCTCGTTCATCGCCGGTACGGTCGGCGTCGTCCTGCTGATGCTGGTGTCGCCGGCGCTGGCGCGCTGGTCGCTCGCCTTCGGGCCGCCCGAGACGTTCGCGCTCCTGCTCCTCGGCCTGACGACGGTCACCCTGCTCACCGGCGAGAGCGCGCTGAAGGGCTACATCAGCATGGTCCTCGGGCTGATGATCGCGATGGTCGGCTTCGACATCATCTCGGGCGATCCGCGCTATGCCTTCGGCGTCCCGGAGCTGATGGACGGGATCGATTTCCTGCCGGTCGCGATCGGCCTGTTCGGCATCGGCGAGGTGCTCGCCGGCGCCGAGGAGGTGGGCGCCGGTGCGGCGATCGTCAAGGCGAGCTACGGCTGGCGCGAAATCATGCCGACCGCGCAGGATTGGGTGAGAAGCCGCTGGGCAATCGCGCGCGGAACGGTGCTGGGCTTTCTCGTCGGCACCCTGCCGGGCGCGGGCCCGACGATCTCGACCTTCCTCTCGTACGCCGTCGAGAAGAAGGTCTCGAAGCACCCCGAAGAGTTCGGCCATGGCGCGATCGAGGGCGTCGCCGGACCCGAGTCGGCCAACAACGCCGCCGCGACCGGCGCCATGGTGCCCATGCTGACGCTCGGCATCCCGGGCTCGGCGACGACCGCGATCATGCTCGGCGGATTGATGATGTGGGGGCTGCGCCCCGGCCCGCTGCTGTTCGAGAAGAACCCGCAGTTCGTCTGGGGGCTGATCGCGTCGCAGTACATCGCCAACGTGATGCTGCTCGTCCTCAGCACGGTGTTCATCCCGCTCTTCGTGCGCGCGCTGCGCGTGCCCTACGGCATCCTGATGCCGATCATCATCGTCTTCTGCGTCACCGGCGCCTATTCGCTCAAGAACAGCGTCTTCGACGTCGGCCAGATGCTGGTCTTCGGCGTGCTCGGCTACGCGATGAAGAAGCTGGGCTATTCGCCCGCGGCGCTGACGCTCGCGCTGGTGCTGGGGCCGCTCGCCGAGCGCGCGCTGCGCCAGTCGCTCATCATCTCGGACAGCGGTGCCGGCATCTTCTTCATGCGGCCGATCTCGGCCGCGCTGATGGTCGCGGCGATCCTCGCGGTGCTCGTGCCGACGCTGCGCGCCCTGGGCGCCGCATCGCGTCGCCGCGCCGCGGCTCGCGGAGGTTGAGCGGCGACGTCAGGTGCCGGTGAACCGGGGCTTCCTCTTTTCCATGAAGGCCGCCTGGCCCTCCTTGTAATCGGCGCTCGCGAAGCACGCGGCGACCGCGCCCTCGGCGGCGCCGACGTCGCGCTCGGCGACGTCCTTCAGCGCTTCGCCGACGACGAGCTTGGCGCAGCGGATGGTCAGCGGCGCATTGGCGGCGATCGTCCGCGTCATCTCGTCGATGGTCGCTTCCAGCGCATCGTCGGCGACGACGCGGTTGACGAGGCCCATCTTCTCGGCTTCGCGGGCGTCGAACTGGCGGCCGGTGAAGAACATTTCCTTCGCGAACGCCGGGCCGACGAGGTCGACGAGCGGCTGGGCGCGGTTCAGGCCGTAGCCGAGGCCGAGCCTGGCGGCGGGAATCCCGAACCTGGCGTTCTCGGTGCAGATGCGCAGGTCGCAGCAGATGGCCGCCGCGGTGCCGCCGCCGATGCAGTAGCCGCGCACCATCGCGATCGTCGGGATGGCCATGCCCAAGAGGGCGGAGTAGGCCTTCTGCGTCGTTGCCTGGTAGTGGGCCACGGCCTCGGCCTCCTGGCGCTCGTCCTTGAACTTGGAGATGTCAGCGCCCGAGGCGAAGGCCTTGCCGCCGGCGCCGGTGACGACCATCACGCGCACCGAAGGATCGGCCGAGAAGTCGGCCATGATCTCGAGCGCCGCCTCCCACATCTCCAGCGAGATGGCGTTGTGGCGCTCGGGGTTGTTGAAGATCATCCAGCCGACGCCGCCGTCCTTGCGCGAGATCATCTTGTCGCTGTGCATCCGGATTCCTCTCGTCAGACTATTCCCTGGTTCCTGAGGCGCTCGATCGCGGCGTCGTCGTAGCCGATCTCGCGCAGGACCGTGTCGGTGTGCTCGCCCAGCGCCGGCGGATGCGCCGCGACGCCCGACGGGGTTCGGCTCAGCGTCACCGGCTGGCCGAGATAGGCGACGTCGTCGAGCTTCTCGGCGATGCCCAGGTGGCGCACCTGCGGGTCCGCGAACGCCTGGTCGATCGAATAGATCGGCCCGGAAGGCACGCCGGCCTCGTTCAGCAGCTCGACCCACTCGGCGGCGTCGCGCTTCTGCAGGTGCGCTTCGATGTCGCCGTGCAGGCGATCGCGGTTCTGCGAGCGAAGCGCGCCGGTCGCGTAGTCGGGGTGAGTCGCCAGCTCCGGTGCGCCGATCGCATTGCAGAAGCGGACCCAGATCTTGTGGCCGGACACGGCCAGGTTCATGTAGCCGTCGCGGGCGCGGTAGACGCCGGTCGGGATCGACGTCGGGTGATTGTTGCCGGCCTGCTTCGGCACCTCGCCATCCATCAGCCAGCGCGCCGCCTGGAAGTCGAGCATGAACAGCTGCGCCTGCAGCAGCGACGACTTCACCCATTGGCCGCGGCCCGAGGTCTCGCGCTCGATGATGGCGACGGCGATGCCGTAGGCGCAGAAGATGCCGGCGCAGAGATCCGCGATCGGGATGCCGACGCGCACCGGGCCCTGGCCGGGCAAGCCGGTGATCGACATCAGGCCGCCCATGCCTTGCGCGATCTGGTCGAAGCCGGGCCGAAGGCGGTACGGGCCGTCCTCGCCGTAGCCCGAGATGCTGGCGTAGACGAGGCGCGGGTTGGCCTCGGCCATCGTCTCGTAGTCGATGCCGAGCTTTCGCTTCACGTCGGGGCGAAAGTTCTCGACCAGCACGTCGGCGTTCTGCACCAGCTTCTTGAGGATGGCGACGCCCTCGGCCGACTTCAGGTTCAGCGTCATGCCGCGCTTGTTGCGATGCACGTTCTGGAAGTCGCTGCCGTCGCGCGGGCCGCCGACGCCTTCGCCTTCGTCCATCGCGGCTGGCATCTCGATCTTGACGACGCGCGCGCCCCAGTCGGCGAGCTGTCGGACGGCGGTGGGGCCGGCGCGCACGCGTGTGAGATCGAGGACGGTGAGATGAGAAAGGGCAGTCGGTGCTGGCATGAAAACGAGTCTAGCGCGGTGTCACGGCAGGCGCCTTCCACTGCTCCCACGAGGTCGCCGCGACGGCATCGCCAAACACGTCGATCGCGATCGCCGCGCCCGCGCGGACGCGCGTCGCGGCGGAGCCGCGCAGGTAGCCGAGGCCGACGCAGCGGCCCGCCGCATCGCTCCAGCCCGCCGACGCGATCTCGCCGACCGGCTCGCCGTCGACGAGGAGGGCTTCGCCGCCCCACAGCCAGGCGTCGCCGGTGTCGGCCACGACGGTGACGAGTTTCTTGCGCAACGGCTCGTCGTGCAGGCGCGCCAGCGCCGCCTTGCCGATGAAGTCGTCGCGCTTGGCGAGCTTGACCGCGAACATCGTGCCGGCCTCGTACGGCGTGTCGTCGGCGCCGAGCTCCGCGCCCCAGGCGCGCCGGCCTGCTTCGATGCGCAGGGCGTCGAGCGCGTAGTAGCCGGCATCGGCGAGACCGCCGCCTTCGGGGCCGAGGCCTTCGCTCGCCTCGTGCAGGGCGAGATAGACGTGGCGCGCCATCTCGA
>JBDTPG010000074.1:0-11948 GCA_039932815.1 Caldimonas sp. | reverse complement strand
GCTGCAGCTCGCGCGCGAGATCGCCGCCTTTCCGCAGCAATGCCTGCGCAACGACCGGCTGAGCGCGCGCCGCCAGCACGGCGCGACGACGCTCTCTGCTGCCCTCGCCCATGAGTTCGCGCTCGGCCGCGACACGCTCGCCTCCGGCGAGGCCGAAGGCGGCGCGCGCCGCTTCGTCGCCGGTGCCGGCAAACACGGTCGATTCGAGCCGCGCTGACCGCCCTCGCCCCCGGCGCGGGGTGGCCGAGGTCGTTTGCGACATGTCCGGAAACGGCGAGTCGCCGGGCTGTCGATGACCATAATCGACGCATGACGATCGATGGCGACGCTGCCTACCAGGTGCTCCTCGCGCATGACGCGCGCTTCGACGGCCGGCTTTTCGTCGGCGTGACATCGACGGGCGTGTACTGTCGGCCGATCTGCCGCGTGCGGATGCCGGCGCGACGCAATTGCCGCTTCTTCGCCTCGCCGGCGCAGGCCGAAGCGGCGTCGTTTCGCCCCTGTCTCAAATGCCGCCCCGAGATCGCGCCTGGCCCCGGCCTCGCCTGGACCGTGATGGACGCGTCGCGGACACTCGCGCGCCAGGCGGCGAGCGCCCTCGACGAATTCGTCGCCGACGGCGACGCGCCGAGCGTCGCCCGGATCGCCGCGCGGCTCGGCGTCAGCGACCGTCACCTGCGCCGGATCTTCTTCGCCGAGCATGGCGTGACGCCGCTGCAATACCTGCAGACGCGCCGCCTTCTGCTCGCCAAGCAGTTGCTCACCGACACCAGGATGCCCGTCGCGCAGATCGCGCTGACGAGCGGCTTTCGCAGCCTGCGCCGCTTCAACGCCGCTTTCCTCGGCGGCTACCGCATGAACCCGACGCGGCTGCGCCGGACGACGCCGCGCGAGAACATTGTCGCCAACGGGAAATCGGCCCTGGTGCGTGAGGCTGTGGCCATGGACGGCGGCGACGCGATCACGGTCACGCTCGGCTATCGCGCGCCCTACGACGTCGACGCCCTGATCGCCTTCGTCGGCCAGCGCGCGATTCCCGGCATCGAGACCGCGTCGGCGCGATCGATCCGGCGCAGCGTCCGCGCCGGCGTCGTCGGTGCGTCGGCAGGCTGGCTCGAGGCGCGTTTCGCGAGCGATGCCTCGCGCGTTCGCCTCACCTTCGCGCCCGCCCTCGGCCCGGCGAGCGGCGCCGTCATCGCCGCCGTGCGACGCTGGCTCGATCTCGACGCGGCACCCGAGACGATCGCCGAGACGCTCGTCGGCCTGCCCGGCGAGCCGGGTCTGCGCCTGCCCGGCAGCATCGATGCCTTCGAACTCGCGGTGCGTGCCGTCCTCGGCCAGCAGGTCACGGTAGCGGCGGCGCGAACGCTCGCGCGGCGTCTCGTCGAGCGCTTCGGCGCCGACGTCGCGACGCCATGGCGCGACGTCACCCGCACCTTCCCGGGCCCCGCCGATCTCGTCGGCGTGCCGATCGAGCGCATCGCCGAGCTCGGCATCATCCGCAGCCGCGCCGGCGCGATCCGGGCGCTCGCCACGCGCTGGGAGTCGCTCGCGCCGCTGCTGACATCGGGCGCCTCACCCGACGCGCTCGTCGAGCGGCTGCGCGAGCTGCCCGGGATCGGCCCGTGGACGGCGCACTACATCGCGATGCGCGCCCTCGGCTGGCCCGACGCTTTTCCGCCCGGTGACGTCGCCGCCCTGAAGGCGATGCGCTCGCTCTTCGCGACGACGACGCCGCGCGCTGCCGAAGCGCACGCGGAAGCATGGCGGCCGTGGCGCGCCTACGCCTTGCTCCGTCTCTGGAATTCATTGGGAGTCACGCCATGACCTACGCCACCACCTCGATCCTCGCGCACTGCACCGCGCAATGCCGCATCGCCTCGCCACTCGGCACCATGCTGCTCGCGCGAACCGAGGCCGGCTTGGCCGGCGCCTGGTTCGAGATGCAGAAGCACCATCCCGACGCGATCGACGCGCCCGAGCGCAGCGACGATCCGCTGCTGACGGCGACGGCGAGCCAGCTGCGCGACTACTTCGCCGGCGAGATCGATGCCTTCGACCTCCCGCTCGACCTCCAGGGAACAGCCTTCCAGCGCGACGTCTGGCAGATCCTTCTCGCCATCGAAGCGGGCGGCACGCGCAGCTACGGCGAGATCGCGCGCGAGCTCGGCCTGCCGTCGGCGAGCCGCGCCGTCGGCTCGGCGGTCGGCCGCAATCCGGTCTCCATCATCGTGCCGTGCCATCGCGTCGTCGGCAGCTCGGGTGCTCTGACCGGATATGCCGGCGGGCTCGATCGCAAGACGTCGCTCCTGCGCATCGAGGCCGATCGCCTGCGCAGCCGCGGCGGGGCGCGCCAGCTGGAGCTTCATTGAGGCCGCGCGACATCGCCGAGCTGATCGCGCTGGCCGCCCTCTGGGGCGGCTCGTTCCTCTTCATGCGTGTCGCCGTACCGGCCTTCGGACCGTTCGCGCTCGGTTTCCTGCGCGTCTTCGGCGCCTCCCTGCTGCTCGTCCCTCTCCTCGCCGCACGCGGCGATCTCGCGGCACTCGCCCGGCACTGGCGGCCGATCGCGATCGTCGGCTTCTTCAATTCGGCGCTGCCTTTTCTTTGCTTCGCCTACGCCGCGCTGACCATCAACGCCGGCGTGTCGGCGATCTTCAATTCGGCGACCCCGCTCTTCGCCGCCATCGTCGCCTGGCTCTGGCTCGGCGACCGCATGACGCCGTTACGGGTCGTCGGTCTCGGCATCGGCTTCGCCGGCGTGCTCTGGATCGGCTGGGACAAGGCCGATTTCGGTCCTGGCGGATCCGCACGGGCGATCGGTGCCTGCCTGCTCGCGACGATGTCGTACGGCATCGGCCCGAGCCTGACCAAACGTCACTTGAGCGGTGTGCCGCCGCTCGCCGTCGCCGCCGGCAGCCAGGTCGCGGCGGCGATCTTGCTCGCCGTTCCGGCGGCATTCGCCTGGCCCGCAGTAGCGCCCTCGGCGCATGCCTGGCTGATGATCGCGCTGCTCGCCTTCCTGGGCACCGGCCTCGCCTACGTCCTCTACTTCAGGCTGATCGCCCACGCAGGACCGGCGAACGCGGTCGCCGTGACCTACCTCATTCCGATCTTTGCCGTCGTCTGGGGCGGCATCTTCCTCGGCGAAAAGCTCACGCTGGCACTGGCCGCCGGGTGTCTGATCATCTTCATCGGCACCGCGCTGGCGACCGGCGTGATCGGGACCCGGCGAGGGCGGCCGGAGCTGGCGCGCGCGGACGCGACGCCGACCGGCCGCTGAGCTTGCTCAGGCGGCGACTGCCCCGTCGCGGCCTTCCCAGGCCTCGACGATCTCGCGATGCGACGGCACGTTCGCCAGAAAAGTCGCCCGTTCGCCGTCGGCGAGCAAGGCCGTTCGAACCATCAGCAGCTCGTGCGCCTGGCGCAGGAACACGGCTGCGCGCTTGTCGTTCCCTGCCGCCAGCGCCCGGTAGCAGGTGAGATGGATCCAAAGCGGATCCTCGGTACCGTCGACCGTGCCGCCGGCGTCGAAGTGGGCAACGATCTCCTCGACGATCGCCAGCGCCTGCGCGGTATCGCCTTGCGCGAGCGCGACGCGGGCAAGTCCGGCCATCGGCTCCGGCGGCATCGTCGCCCGGCCCAGTTCGCGAAACATCGCGGTCGACTCGCGATATGCCGCGGCGGCAGCGTCCCAGTCGCCGAGCGCATGGAGGGCGTGGCCCTGACCGCAGCGAACGATGGCGATCAAGTCGCGGTCCTTCATCGCTTCGGCGGCGGTGCCGGCCTCGGTCGACCAGGCGATCGCGTTGGCGTGGTCGCCGCGACGAAACGCGCACGTCGCCATGTTGCAGAGAAGATAGGCATCCGCCATGCGCTGGCCGATCTCCGCGCAGAGGCGGCGGCCGTCGTGGAACCATTCCAGCGCGGCGTCGTAGTTGCCGAGCTTCTGCTCGATCTCGCCGAGGTTGTTGATCATCGCGCTCTCGACGGTTCGATGGCCGATCGCGCGCGCGACCTCGATCGCCTGGCGAGTGCGGTCGCGGGCGGCGCCGTACTCGCCGTGCTGACCGGCGATGATGCCGAGCTGGCCCAGGATGGTGCTCTCGAGGCGCCGCTCGCCGATCTCGCGCGCGACCACGAGCGACGCCTCGATGTGCGACTGCGCGCTCGCGAGGTCGCCCTGGTACTGGAGCGCCCGCGCCCAATTGACGCGGGCGAGCAAGGCCACGTCGCGCAGGTCGCACTTCTCCGCCAGGGCGACGCATCGCTCGGCGGCGGCGATGACGGTCGCGTAGTCGCCGACGAGAAGCGAGAAGGAAGAGCGAAAGCCGGCCGCGCGCGCGCGCATCGCGTCGTCGTCGATTTGCTCGGCGAGCTGCTCGAGCGCGGCCACGTCCTCGGCCTGCTCGGCACGCCGGCCGCTGTTGCTGTAGACGGTGCGCCGCGTCCGCAGCAACTCGAACCGCGTCGCCGCGTCGTCGCCGGCCGTGATCGCCAAGGCACGACCCAGATAGTCGAGCGCGGCCTGGGTGACGAAGCTGCCGGCGGCATCATCGGCCGCCTTGCGCAGATAGGTCACCGCATTGGCAACGTCGCCGGCGCGTTCGTAGTGCCCGGCGATCAGGCCGAAGTACTCGCTCGCGCGATCGCCGCAGCGCACGACCAGCCAGTCCGCGGTGAGGCGATGCTGCTCGCGCCGCGATTGCTTCAGCACGCCCTGGTACGCGACCTGGTGCAGCACGTGGTGCTTGAAGACGAACTCGCGCGTTCCCTCGAAGGCGCTGGTCTCGCGTCCGTAGGCGAGCTCGCGCCGCATCAGGCCGTCGAGCGCCTCGCCGGCCGACGGCGCGATGCGTTGCAGCGCCTCGTCCCAGAAGACGTGGCCGATGACGCTCGCCTGCTGCAGCGCCGATTTTTCCTTCGGCGGCAGGCCGTCGATGCGCGCCTGCAGCACGCCGGCAAGCGTCGATGGCACGCGCACGTCGAGCAGCTTGTCGGCGCTGACGCGCCACGGCTCGACGTCGGTGACGATGACGCCATCGTCGATCAGCATGCCGATCAACTCCTCGAGGAAGTAAGGGTTGCCTTCAGCGCTGCTGGCCAGCAGGTCCCGCAGCGCCGCCGGAACCGTCTCCAGTCGGCCGAGCAAAGCCTCGATCAGCTCGCGCGTGCCTTGCTTCGAGAGCGGCGCGAGGTCGATCCGCAGAGGGTCGCCGTGGCCGCTTCCCCAGAGCGGCCGGCGCTCGTAGAGCGTCGATCGCGTCAGGCACAGCAGCAGCATCGGCAAGTCGCTGCAGGTCTGGACGAGATGGTTGACGAAATCGAGCGAGCCCTCGTCGGCCCAGTGCAAGTCGTCGAGGAGAAGGACGATCGGTGTGCCCGCGCCTCGGTGCAGCGCGCGGAAGTACGACGACAGCGCATGGAAGGCGCGGTCGCGGATCTGCTTGGCTTCGCTCGCGATCGCGGCGATGTGCGGGTCGGCGCCGTAGTCGAAGCCGATCAGCTGGCCGACGAGGGCGGTGTATTCAGCGGCGCGAGGGCCGATGACCCCGCCCAGGCCGGCGGCGAGCTTGTCTTTCGCCACCGACTGCGGATCGCTCTCGAGAATCTCGAAGCGCCAGGCCAAGAGGTCGCGCAAGAGGCCGTAGGGGACGTTGTTGCCGTACGGTTGCGGTCGGCCCTGGAAGAAGCGCACCGGCTCGCGAAGCAGGTCCAGCCAGTGCGTGAACTCGAGGCCCAGACGGCTCTTGCCGATGCCGGGCTCGCCGACGATCGTCACTTGCCTGAGTCGTTGCCCCTCGCGGGCGAGCTGGAATGCTTCGCTGATCTGCGCGAGCTCGGTCTCGCGGCCGACCATCTGCGTCTCGATCCCTTCCAGACCGCGGTTGGCCATCCGGAAGGCGCGCGGCTTGGCGCGGATCACGAGGTAGCTGCGAACCGTGCCCGTGATGCCCTTGATCTCGATCGGCGCCTGCGGCTCGACGTCGAAGATGCCGCGCACCTGCCGATAGGTCTCGTGGCTGATGCGCAGCGCGCCCGCGGGCGCCGTCTGCTCCATGCGCGCCGCGATGTTCACCGAGATGCCGCGAATGCTTCCTTCCGCGTCGATTCCGCCGCCGAGAAGGACCGGGCCGGTGTGGATGCCGACGCGCAGATCGAATCCGTGCAGGCCGTAGCGCTCGCTCACCCCGGCAGCGAGCGGCGCCGCTTCGGCCAGGATCGCGAGGCCGGCGCGAACGGCGCGCTCGGCGTCGTCCTCGAGCGCCTGGTCGGCGCCGAAGACCGCCAGGAGGCTGTCGCCGGCGTATTGCAGGACGCGACCCTGATGGACGCGGACGATCGCGGTCAGCCGCTCGAGCGCACTGTCCATGACCGCGTGGACGTCTTCCGGATCGAGGTGCTGACTGAGCTGCGTCGAGCCGACGACGTCCATGAACAGCACGGTGGCGGTCTTCAGCTGCTGTGCCGCGGCTTCGCCCTGGCGACGCGCGGCGAGCTTGGCCTGCAGCGGCGCCACCGCCATGGCGACGATCGCGTCGCCGAGGAGCGCGCGCTGGGCCTCCAGCGCGGCGATGGCCGATTCGATCTGCTCCGCGGTTTCTTCCATGCTTCCCGTCGATGCGCCGGTGGGCGCGATGGCCGTCGTGGTCGCTCTCCGTCGCTCCGGACGCACAGAAGACCCCCGTGAACGCGGGGGTCGTGGCTGCGAAACCGGAGATAACCGGGACGCCGGCAAGGACTGACTCTACATTTACCGCCAGGGCGCGGCTGGATTGCAGCCGCCAGACAAAAAAGGGTGTCCCATGTTCACGAAATATCTGCCGTTGCTCGGCGCGTTGACGTTAGCGACCTCGGCGTCCGCCGTCACCGTCAACATGAGCGATTTCACCTTCGGCGCGCCCGCCGATTACTCCATGGTCGGCACGGGCGGAAGTCCCTCGTACGACGGGTCCGCGGGTCAGTTCCTGGGCACCCAGGACGATGTCGCGTCGGACGCCTCCGCGCTGCGCTTCAGTCTCGCGGACGCCGCTTCTGCCACGTCGTTCGTGGCATGGTGCGCCGAGCTCACCCAATCGTTCAGCTTCAACACCAGCTACGACTACACCCTCGTCTCGGGCGAGTCGCATTTCGGCGCGCAGAAGGCCACCGACCTGAGCCGCCTCTTCACCGCCGCGCAAGGCTTCGTCGTCGACAAGTTCACCTCGGCGGCGCTGCAGGCGGCTATCTGGGAAATCATCTACGAGCAGGGGCCGTCCTTCAATCTCCTCGCCGACATGGACACGAGCGGAACGTTCACCGGCTCGCCGGACGATCCCGCCGGGCTGGATGCGTTCTACAAGGTGAACGGCTTCCTCTTGAATCTCGGCAGCTACGAGGCGTTGGCGCGAATCGACGTCCTCGAGAACGACGCCCACCAGGACTTCCTGGTGGCGACGATCCCCGAGCCGGAAACGTGGGTCCTGTTCGGCCTCGGCCTCGGCGCCGTCGGCCTGCTGAAGCGCCGGCGCCGCAGCTGAGGCGCTTCCGCGCGCTCTAGCTCGTCGCCAGCGCCGCCGTCGGCGGCACGTCGTTGCCGGCGGTGAAGCCCCGCCGCAGCAACAGCCAGCGCCACTTCGAGACGGCGCGGAACGGCCGGGTCACGGCCGGCAACGCGGGGACCGGCACACCCTGCGCCATCTGCAAGGTGATCGATCGGCTCGCGTCGGCGCAGACCTTGCACACCCAGTTGCGACCGTCCCGGATCGTGCATTCGCTGAACTTGCCCGAAGGCTCGGCGGTACCTACCGTCCAGAAGATGACTTCGCCGTGCGGCTTGAGCGCACGGAAGCGGTAGCGCGTGCCGGCGACGACCTGACCGCTGCAGCTGTCCCCTGTCCAGGCGCCGTTCGCGCAATCGACCGTGTACACGGTTCGCTCGCCTTGCATCGTGATGAAGTCGGACGCCCACGCGGCGAAGCCGAGTGCGGCCAGCACGACGAACACGAAAGCCCAGACTCGAACCATCGGCGATCAACTCCGGCGCCGGGTGGCGCGCCGCGGATTGTGCACCGTCGCCGAGCGGCCGAGGCACAGTCGCGGGGCGTCAGGCCCGCGGCGGCGCCACCGGCTCATGTCCGGGTGTCTCGGGCTCGACCGGCAATTCCGTGCCGCCGTCGGGCTCGACCGGCAACGCATCGGGCTCGGGCTCATCCGTCTGCGGCAGACCGGGCAAGGTGGCCATCGCGCTTCTCATTGCAGCAATCCCGCATCATGCCGCGCCACCGTGGGGCGCGGATCGAAAGGGCTTCTAGCGCGTCGAGCGAAGCGAGCCGGCGTTCTGCAGCAGCGGTACGTTGTAGGGATTGCTGACGACCGCCTTCGGCGCCAGGCTCGCGCCTGCCGAGGCCGCGACGGCCCGGGGGCTCGGCGTGGCCGCCGCGGTGATCATGCTGAACGAAGCGGTGGCCCTGCGGCCCGAGTCGCTGGCGTTACCGCCGGCGGTAGCCGCCGCGCTTGCGGAGGCCAGGCCGACCAGCACCAGGGTCAGACGGATGAGGAGAAATGCGCGCGCCATGGCGATGTCCGTTCAGGGATAGCCAGGTTATCGGCACGACCCGGCAGTCCCTGAAGGCCGCCTTCGCCGCGAAGCGGATGAGCGGTCACCTGCCGTCATGACGTCCCTACGACGCGGTGCCGAGGTGTTCGACCAGGATCGCGGTGCCGATGCCGACGAGAAGCAAGCCGCCGAGCACCTCGGCACGCCTTCCGGCGATGGCGCCCAGGCCGCGCCCGAGCATGACGCCGGCCGTGACCATGACGAAAGTCGCGCCGCCGATGGCGGCGGCGATCCAGCCGATCGCGACGTCGACGAACGCCAGACCCACGCCAACCGCCAGCGCATCGATGCTCGTGGCCAGACCCGTCAGCGCGAGGATCCAGAACGAATGACGCTCGGGGCGCTGGTCGACCGGGCTCACGTCCGGCTTCAGACCGACCCAGACCATCCGCACGCCGAGACCGGCGAGCAGCACGAAGGCAATCCAGTGGTCCCACTCGCTCGCGTATTTCGCCGCCGCCGAGCTGATGACCCGCGCTCACCGTCGAAATACCAGCAGCAGATTGTTCGCCGGCATGTCGATGCGGCGCTCTAAGACGAAGCCGGCGTTTTGCGCGGCGTCCACCACGTCGGCCAGGCGGCGCACGCCCCACTGCGGATTGCGCCGCCGCAGATCGGCATCGAAAGCGACATTGCCCGGCGCCGCCGCTTCGCCGTCGGCGAAGTAAGGTCCATAGAGCACGAGCGCACCCCCGGCAACGAGGTGGCGCGATGCGCCCGACATCAACGCCGCGCAGGTCGGCCACGCCGCGATGTGCAGCATGTTGGCGCAGTACACGGCGTCGAAACGCTCGAGCGACGGTGGCCAGCGCGACGCGAGGACGTCCAGCGCCAGTGGCGGCCTGACGTTGCCGAGCGCGCCGGTGTGCGACGCGATGAAAGCAAGCGCCTCCGGGTCGGCGTCGGTCGCCTGCCAGCTCCAATCGGGGTGCGCCGCAGCGAAGTGCGCCGCGTGCTGGCCGGTTCCGCTCGCGATCTCGAGCACGTCGGCGCGAGCGGGAAGGACGCCCGCCAGTGCGGCGAGGATCGGCGCCTTGTTGCGCTCGGCGGCCGGGCTGTTCGCGGTCAAGTCATCATCCTCCACCTGTAAGAGCTGCCAGTATGAAGCGGCCCGTGCGGTGCGCACAGTCGCATCGATGCTCGACCCCTCCGCCGTGACCGTGTTGATCGCCGACGACGACCCGGATGCACGTGATTCACTGGGCAAAGTGCTCGAGCTGATGCTGCCGGGCGTGCGCACGGTGTTCGCCGTCGACGGGCTCGACGCGGTTTCCGTCGCGCTCGATATCTGCCCGTGGGCCGTCATCCTCGACTTGGGCATGCCCCGCATGGACGGGCTGGACGCGGCGCAGCGGCTGCAGGCGAGGATGGGCAAGGAGATGCCGATCCTGATCGCCGCCTCGGGCGACTACAAGCGCCTGCGCGAAAGCTACGACGTCTTCGACTACTCGTTGCGCAAGCCGATCGACCTTCCTCGACTGGCGCGCTATCTCGCGCGGGCGATGGTGTTCGCGTCGGACGGGCAAGCGGCGCGGCAGACCCGGCCGGACTGAATCGCGGTTGGCGGCGCCAGGGGCCGGCGTCAGATCCGCTGTCTGCGCGCCTCGTCTGCGCGCAGGCGCGCCACGCATTCGGAGCTGGCACGGGCTCGCGCCGGCTTGCACGGCTGCAGCACGCACAGGGCGCGCGCGACGAGCCCGGAACCGTCGCAGCCGTTCGTCACCGTTCGCGTCGCCGCTTTGGCCGGCGACGCTTTGGCCGGCGCCATGACGCGTCCGGTCCGCGGACGGTCGCGCGCGGACCTTCGTCGCGTCCGCGGCGAGAGCACAGGAACCGATGCCGGGCCGGGGGCGACGCGCTCCGCCGCCACGGCCACCGCGCGCGGCGACCGGTCCTCCTGCGTTGCGCCCGGCGTCAACCGGAGCACGACCTGATCGGCGCTCGCTGAGACGACGGGCGCTGGCGACGCGCTTGCGGGAAGCCGGCAGTCTCGCCGGCGCTTTCGGCCGTTCCACCGGGGCCACCGTCTCCTGCGGGCGGACCGGGACCGTCCGGTCGAAGGTCCAGGCGCCCCAGCCGAACGCCGCCAGTCCCATCGCGGCGAACAACGACGCGGCGCTCAAGCGGGCGCCGCGTCTCATGCGCGAAGGAACTGAGCCGGTGCTCGACCGAAGCGCGGCGATGCGTGCCGCGAAAGCCCCGAGCCAGCGAGACGGCGCGATCGCCACGCTGGGCGCGGCTTCGCTTGCCGCAGCCGGCGCCGGGACGGCGGGCGCTGTCGCCGGATGCCGAGGCGATCGCAGCGGTGGCACGAGGTCGCCGTCGAGCGCACGACGCACCGACAGGACGCTCTGCGGCCGTTCGCACGGCGCGATCGCCAGCATCCAGTCGATCGTCGCGAGCATCTTCGGCCCCACGCCGGGAAACGCCGAGGGCGGTGACGCGGACAGCGTCGGCAGGATGTCACGCGCGGCCCGAACCACCGAAGGCGTCGGCGCGCGTCCGGTGACGACGAAGTACAACGTCGCGCCGAGCGAGTACAAATCGGTCCAGGGCCCTTGCCGCATTCCGGCTTCGTCGGCGTACTGCTCCAGCGGAGCGAACTGCGGCTTGAGCTGGGCGGTGAACGATTGCGAGCCATCCACGACGACGCGACGCGCGCAGCCGAAGTCGAGCAGCACCGGCCGGCCGTCGCCGAGGATCATGATGTTGTCGGGCGAGATGTCGCGATGGAACACGCCCTCGCCGTGGAGCAACTCGAGCGCGCCGAGGATCGACTCGATGAACGAGACCAGCCCCGCCCACTGCGGCGCAGCACCCGCTCGCAAGCGCCACTCCTTCAGCGTCTGGCCGGGGCAGTACTGCATCGCCATGTAGGCGGTCGCATTGCTGCGCCAGAAGCGATGCACCTTGACCAACGATCGATGGTCGAAGCTGGCGAGCAGACGCGCTTCGCTGAGGAACGATTCGAGCCCTCTCGCGAAGTTCTGCGCGAAGCCGGCCGAACGCAGCGACACGGTCGAGCCCGCCCCGCGCCCGGCCAGCGTCGCGGGCATGTACTCCTTGATCGCGACCTCCCGGAGGAGAACGTGATCGCGCGCCAGGTAGACGATGCCGAAGCCGCCGGTGCCGAGGACGCGAACGATCTCGAACTCGTCGAGCCGCGTGCCCGGGCTCAGGGCATCGTGGACCGGTACCTTGTCCGAAGCCGTAGCCTCGCAGGAGTGCCAGCTCTGCGTTGTCGAGACGCTGCAACTGACCGGCTCCAAGGCCGTGCTTTACGACCTGAGGGAAATGCCCCCGGCGCCGATCAGCGTGTTGCTGTACCAGCGTCTTCTCGACGAGCACG
>JBDTPG010000073.1:0-12034 GCA_039932815.1 Caldimonas sp. | reverse complement strand
CCGTGAACGCCGTCGTCACCATCCTGATCGACGGCCTGACCTACGCGTCGTGGCTGTTCATCGTCGCGGTCGGGCTGACGCTCGTCTTCGGCGTGCTGAAGATCCTCAACATCGCCCACGGCAGCTTCTACGCGCTCGGCGCCTATGCGGCGGCGAGCTTCGTCGGCTGGGCGGCGACGATGAAGTGGGCGCCCGGCTTCAGCATCGTCGCCATGCTGCTCGCCGCCGTCGTCGTCGCCGCGGTGATGGCGCCGCTCACCGAGCGCGGCCTCCTGCGCTTCTTCTACGGCCGCGACGAGGTCCTGCTCGTCCTCGTCACGTATGCGATGTTCCTGATCCTCGAGGACGCGACCAAGCTGCTCTGGGGCGCCAACCCCTACTACGTCTCCGAGCCGTACAGCCTGTTCGGCAACCTGCACGTCGGCGTGCAGACCTGGGTCGGCTACGACTTCTTCCTGGTCGCCCTCGCCGTCGTCGTCGGCCTGGCCGTCTGGTGGGGCCTCAACCGCACGCGCCAGGGCAAGATCACGCTGGCGGTGATCCACAGCCCCGAGGTGGCGGCGAGCATGGGCGTCAACGTGTCGCGCGTCTACATGGCGGCGTTCTCGGTCGGCATCTTCCTGGCCGCCCTCGGCGGCGCGTTCACGGCGCCGATGATCTCGGTGCAGCCGGGCGTCTCGGTCGGCGTGATCGTCGTCTCGTTCGCGGTCGTCATCATCGGCGGCTTGGGCAGCATCGAAGGCGCCGCGGTCGGCGCGCTGATCGTCGGCCTGGCGCGCTCTCTGGCCGTCCACGTCGCACCGGTCGCCGAGCTGTTCTCGATCTACATCGTCATGGCCGTGGTCCTCATGTTCCGGCCCGAGGGCCTGTTCCAGCGCACGCAGGCGAGGAAGATCTGAGCGCATGACGGCGAGCGCGACGGTTCCGTCCCCGCTGGCCAAGGCGCGCTCAGCGCCCGGACGCTTGGGCCTCGTCGTGCTGGCCACGGCGGCGTTCGCGGTCCTCGCCTTCGCCGGCTATGCCTTCCCGCGCTGGCTCACCTTCCTGCTGACGATGGCCGCCGGCAACGGCCTGGTCTCGCTCGGCATCGTCGCCCTGATGCGCGGCGGCGTCGTGCCGTTCGGCCAGGGCATGGTGTTCGCCGCCGGCGGCTACACCGCAGCGCTCGTCTACAACAAGCTCGGCTTCACCGACGCGCTCGGCCTCGCGCTCGCCGGCGGCGTCGCCGCGGTGCTCGTCGCCGCGCCGTTCGCGCCGCTGCTGTCGCGCTACCGCGGCATCTTCTTCGCGATGCTGACGCTGGCCCTGTCGATGGTGACCTACGGCCTGCTGATGAAGCTCGACGCCCTCGGCGGCTCCGACGGCTTCAACGTCGGCCGGCCGACTCTCTTCGGCCAGAAGCTTCCCGACGACCGCGTCGGCTACATCCTCTACCTGCTGACGATCTTCGTCGCGACCGTCGCCGCGCTGGCGATGCGCATCTTCTTCGACAGCACGCGCGGCCTGGTGACGCTCGCGGTGCGCGAGAACGAGCTGCGCGTCGAGTACCTGGGCGGCTCGGTGCGGCGGGCGATGGCGATCAACTTCGTCGTCGCCGCGTTCTGCGGCGGCCTCGGCGGCGCGCTCGTCGTCCTCTCGCTCGGCCACATCGAGCCGAACTTCAGCTACTGGACGACGTCGGGCGAGTTCGTCTTCGTCGCCATCCTCGCCGGCTGGCAGAGCGTCGCCGCGGTGTTCGTCGCCAGCACGGTGCTCGAGATCGTGCGCTCGTTCTCGAGCGCGTACTTCCCGAACACCTGGCAGCTCGCCCTCGGCCTGTTCCTGCTGTTCGTGATCCGCTTCCTGCCGCGCGGCATCGGCTCGCTCTGGACCAGGAAGGCCGCGCGATGAGCACGCCGCTGCTGCGCGCTGAAGGCGTCGACAAGCGCTTCGGCGCGGTCGTCGCCGCCGCCGACATCACGATCGCGATCGCCGCCGGCGAGCGCGTCAGCCTGATCGGCAGCAACGGCGCCGGCAAGACGACGTTCGTCAACATGATCACCGGCTACCTCAAGCCCGACGCCGGCAGGATCCACTTCGACGGCCGCGACGTGACGCCGCTCGCGCCGCGCGCGATCACGCGGCTCGGCGTCGCCCGCTCGTTCCAGATCCCGCAGCTGTACGGCGACCTCACGGTGCTCGACAACATGCTCGTTGCCAACGCCTGCCACGACCAGCGCCTGAGCTTCTGGCAGGCCGCGCGGCGGCCCGAGGCGATCGACCGCGCC
Source organism: Caldimonas sp. (assembly GCA_039932815.1). Taxonomy (GTDB): domain Bacteria; phylum Pseudomonadota; class Gammaproteobacteria; order Burkholderiales; family Burkholderiaceae_C; genus Schlegelella_A. The sequence continues at coordinate 9,767 of JBDTPG010000073.1, read as the reverse complement.
GAGCGGCTGCTCGAGCGCTTTCGTCTCGACGAGCACCGAAAACGTCGCGTCGCCGAGCTGCCGGGCGGCGTGAGGAAGCTGCTCGACATCGCCATGGCGCTGACCGGCGCGCCCAAGCTGCTCCTGCTCGACGAGCCGACGAGCGGCGTCTCGGCGGAAGAGAAGTTCCCGATGATGGACACGATCATGTCGGCGCTCGGCCAGGAGTCCATGACGGTACTGTTCGTCGAGCACGACATGGACATCGTCGTCCGCTACGCCAGCCGCGTCGTCGCCTTCTACGCCGGCCGCATCGTTGCCGACGGCACGCCCGACGATGCGCTCGCCACCGACGACGTGCGCCGCTACGTCACCGGCGAGCTGCTCGCGGAGTAGGCGGATGCTGCAGGTTCAGTCTCTCCATGTGGCCATCGATTCGGTGGTCGCGCTGCGCGGCCTGTCGCTCGAGGTCGGCGACGGCCGGATGGTCGGCCTGGTCGGCCGCAACGGCGCCGGCAAAACGACGCTGATGCGAAGCCTGATGGGCCACCTCGCGCCGACCCACGGCAGCGTCGTCTTCGACGGGCGCGACCTGCTCGCGCTGCCCGCGCACGCGCGCGCCGGCCTCGGCATCGGCTACATGCCGGAAGACCGCGGCCTGGTCCCCGAGCTGACGGTCGAGGAGAACATCCTCGTTCCGCTCTGGGTCAACCGCGCCCTCGTCGTCGCCGACCGGCTCGCCCTCGTCTACGGCGTCCTGCCCGAGCTGACCGAGATGCGCGCCCGGAATGCGCTGCTGCTCTCGGGCGGGCAGCAGAAGCTGGTCGCCCTCGCCCGCGCGCTCGCCGCCGGCACGCGGCTGCTGCTCCTCGACGAGCCGTTCGAGGGCGTCGCGCCGGCGCTCTCGAAGCGGCTCGCCGAGGTCATCGCCTCGCTGAAGGGCAGCGAGGTCTCGGTGCTGATGGCTCAGAGCGATCTCAACCATGCGCGCCGCCTGGTCGACAGCGAGTTCGTGATCGAGCGCGGCGCCAATGTCGAAGCGGCGGCGGCCTGAGCCCTTTGTTTGCCGAGGCGGACGACGCCACGTGACCCCTCCGAGGCTGCGGCGATGAATCACTGGCGCGACCACGCGGTGCCGGCGATGCGTCGCGAAGCGCTCTACGGCGACCGCGTCGTGCGCTGCTTTGTCGATCGGCCGGCGAGCCTGCTGGCGATGTTCGAGAAGTCCCGGGCGATGCGGCCGGCACACGATGCCCTCGTCTGCGAAGGACAACGCTGGAGTTACGCCGAGGCCGGAGCGCGCAGCGAGCGGATCGCCGCCGGCCTCGGCGCGCTCGGCATCGGCGCCGGCGAGCGCGTCATGATGTTCGTCGCCAACCGGCCCGAGTTCCTGTTCGTGCTGCTCGCCGTCCAGAGGCTCGGCGCGATCGCGGTGCCGGTCGGCGTTCGCGAACAACGGCCGGGCCTGGCCTACGTCGCCAACCAGTGCGGCGCAAAGGCGATCGTCTTCGACGACGAGCTCGCCGACCGCATCCCGGAAAGCGCCGATGCGCCGGAGTTGCAGATCCGCTTGCCGGTGTCGAAGCTCGCCACGATGGAACCCGCGGCGAAGCCGTCCGCTCCGGCCGGCACCGTCGAGACCGAGGTCGCCGTGATCCTCTACACCTCGGGAACGACGGGGCATCCCAAGGGCGCGATGCTCACCCACCTGGCGCTCGTCCATTCGGCGCTGCACTACGAAGCCTGCATGCGGCTGGTGGCCGACGACCGCTCTGCGCTGGCGGTGCCGGCGAGCCACGTCACCGGTCTCGTCGCCAACATCGCGGCGATGTGGCGCGTCGGCGGGGCGGTGATCGTCGTCCCCGAGTTCAAGGCCGAGGCCTTCATCGCGCTGCTCGCGCGCGAGCGCGTCACCCACACGCTGATGGTGCCGGCGATGTATCGCCTCTGCCTGATGAGCGACTCGCTCGCGCGCGCCGACCTTTCGGCGTGGCGCGTCGGCGGCTACGGCGGCGCACCGATGCCGGTGGCGACGATCGACGAGGTCGCCGAGCGCCTGCCCGCGTTGACGCTGCAGAACTGCTACGGCGCGACCGAAACGACTTCGCCGGCGACGATGATCCCCGCCGGCTTGACGCGCGAGCATGCGGATTCGGTCGGCGTCGCCTTGCCCGCCGCGGAGATCCGCGTCATGGACGACGACGGCTGCGAGCTGCCGGCCGGCGCGACCGGAGAGCTCTGGATCGGCGGGCCGATGGTCGTTCGCGGCTACTGGGCCAACCCGGAAGCGACCGCGGCGTCGTTCAGCGCCGGCTTCTGGCATTCGGGAGATCTCGGCTCGGTCGACGCCGAGGGGTTCGTTCGCATCGTCGACCGAAAGAAGGACATGCTCAACCGCGGCGGCTTCAAGGTCTACTCGGTCAAGGTCGAGAACGTGCTGATGGGCTGGCCCGGCGTGGTCGAGGCGGCCGTGATCGGCGTGCCGTGCCCCGTCCTCGGCGAGCGCGTCCAGGCGGTCCTGTACGCGCCGGGAACGGCAATCGACGAGGCGGCGCTGCGCCGCCATTGCGCCGAGCGCCTCGCCGACTACGAGGTGCCCGAAAGCTTTGTCTGGAGCACACTTCCGCTGCCGCGCAATGCGAACGGCAAGGTGATGAAGCGTTCTCTGCGCGAGCAACGCTCGGACCCTTGAGGGGGTCGGGCGGCTGGCACGATCTGCAACGCGCGATCGGCTTACGACGCGTCGGCCGCGCAGCTACCTCACTCGACGATCGAGGACGGTGTCAGATGCCCCGCGCTCCCGGCCGTCGCGCTGATCGACCCGAGTGCGTTCGATTCGCTCGGTAACGACTTGCCGGGCGCCATGTCGGCTATCGGACTGGCGTTGATGCCGCCCGTGCCGGATCGTCCACCCAAGGTGTAATCTCCGGGCGTCGGCGCGTGCACCCGGTACGTGTCTTGGCTTGCCCGCGGAAAGTCAGGCGCCGTTCGGATCGGCACCGCGGCGTTTTCAATCGCTCACCAACCTCAGCTCTCGGCTTCGAACCCGAACCACAACGGAGGAGTCTCAACATGCTTCGCGCAGCACTGATATCCGCTCTCGCACTGATCGCCTTGTCGTCGAGTCCCATCGCATTCGCGCAAAGCGATTGCAAGTCGGTGGTCAAGCCCTCGCCGTTCGGCCCGAATGACCAGACCGGCGCGACTAACCGCGTCACGCCCGCGGTGACCAAGGCCGCAGCCGCGGAGATCCAGACCGGCAAGGTCACCAACATGACGTATCCGCTGGTCGATGGCATACCGCTGTTCGGCTCGCGCTTCACCAAGACCATCCTCACCGCGACGAGCCTCGCCCCGGGGGCCTCGTTCGGCGAGAACCAGCTCACCTACATGGAAGACACCTGGCTGAGCCAGAGCCACGTGGGTACGCACCTCGACGGCATGGGCCACATCGGGATCAAGGACTGCTATTACAACCAGACCCCGATGGGCAAGTTCATCAACCAGAACAACATGACCAAACTCGGCCTCGAACACCTGAAATCGTTCGCGACGCGCGGCGTGATCATCGACATGGTCAAGGTGTTCCAGAATGCCGGCAAGCTCAAGACCAATAGCGCGTGCAAGAAGCCCTGTCTCGACAAGGGCACCGTCATCACTGTGGCCGACCTACAGGCGGGCCTCAAGATGTACAGCGTGACCTTGCGCGAGGCCGACATGGTGATGATCCACACCGGCTGGGGCGACCTGTTCGAGCAATTCCCGGCGCAGAACGCGCTCTACAACAGCGGCGAGCCGGGCCTCGGCAAGGAGGCGGCGAACTGGCTGGCGGCGCAAAAGGTGGTGGCGGTCGGCACCGATAGCTGGGCGGTCGAGGTGATCCCGAGCGAGAACCCGAAGGAGGCGTTTCCGGTCCACGCGATCCTGCTCACCGACAACGGCATCCACATCATGGAGAACGTGCGCACCGACCTGATCGCCGCCGAGGCGGCATCGACCAAGCGCGCGACCTTCTTCGTCAACATGACGGTGCCCAAGGCGGTCGGCCTGACCGGCAACTTCGTCGCCATCGACGCCATTCAATGATCGACGCGGCCCGCGGCATCGTGTGGTTGTCGCGGGCCCGGCTCGTGAGGGGCGCGATCGCCGCGGCGGTGGCGTCGTTGGCCCTGGCGGCCGGTGCGGCGGCGCCCGAACGCCGTTACACCATCGCCTTTGCCAATGCGACCGAGGAGCCCGGTGTGGGCGTCGAAGGAACCGGATTTACCGGCGCCGAGATCCGCCAGAGCTTCATCCTCGCGGCGCGCACGCTGCCGATCGACCTGGTCTTCTACGACAACCACGGCGACGATGCGCGCGCGATCGCGAATGCCGAGGCCGCGATCGCGCGCAAGGTCGATCTCTACGTGCAGTACCACCGCAGCGACACGGCCAACGCCGCCGTCGCGCAAAAACTGAAGGCCGCAGGCATCCCGGTGCTCGCGGTCAACCAAGCGGTGCCCGGTGCACCGCTCTGTGGCCTCGACAATGCGGCGGCCGGGCGCATCGCCGGCGATGCGCTGGCCCAGTTCGCCGGGCGCACCTGGGCCGGCCAGCCGACGGTCGCAATCGTCATCGGTCGGGTGTCGACCAACACCGAGCGGGTGCAAGGCGTGGCCGAGGCGCTGCGCAAGCGCTTGCGCAACGTCCGTGTATCGATGCTCGAGACCCAGGGCAATCCGGCGCAAGTGGCGCCGCTGCTCGGGCCTCTGTTGGCCGCTCAACCCACGAGCAAGGTGCTGATCGCCGCGACCGACGATGCGACCGCCCTGGCCGCCAAGGCCGCCGTCGAGGCGGCGGGCCGCGCGCGCGACGCGGCTATCGTCGGCCATGGCGTCGACCGCAGCATCCACGGTGGCGCCAACGATCGCAAAGAGCTCGACCCGACCAATCGCGCCAGCATCGTGCTCGGGTCGGTGGCGTTCTATCTCGATCGCATGGGTTATCAGGTGTTGCCGCTCGCGCTGCGCATGCTGCGCGGCGAGGCCGTTCCCGCCCGCACCGCCACCCCGCACAAGTTGATCACGCCGGCGAACGTGTTCGCCGAGTACCCGCCGTACGACATGAACTGACGCCCGCCCTCAGGGCTCGGCAGCTGCCACGAACAGGCCTTCGGGGCCCGCACCGGTCGTTGTCGGCGTCACCGCAAAGCTGACGTCATCGCTGGCGCCGATGCTCACGACCGGCAGCAGGCTGAGCGACGCGATGCGCGCACCGCCGGGCACGCTGTCGCCAACGCCGACGACGCGACGCGGCCCGCTGGCGACCATGCGCACCGCGATCACCGGGCTCGGTCCGCCGTCCACGGCCGCGGTGAAGGCGATGGTCCCCTTCTCGCTGACCACGGGCCACAGTCCGAAGTTCGAATAATGGCCTCCGCCTGGGGCCGCGTCGCCCAGGCGCGCGACCGCCTGAGTGCGACCGTCGCGGATGGCGAAGATGCCGGCGGCCGTCGGCGCGCCCTTGAGCTGGCCGTGGAAGACGACCGTGCCCTGGTTGCCGAAGCCAATGCGCTCCGAGAATTTCGCGAAGATGCCGCCGATAGGCGACTCGTCACCGGCGCCGAGCACCATGCGAAGCCGGTCGGCCTTCCAAATGAAGATGCCGCCGGGCACCGAGCGCCCTTCGATCGCGGCGCCAAACGCCACCGCGCCGTCGCGGTCGATGGTCGGCGGGCCGAACGCGGCGAAGCTGCCGCCCGAGGGTGCCGGATCGCCTTGGGCGATGACCTTGCGCAGCCGGCCGCCCGACGCGATCAACACCGCCTCCAAGGTCTCCCGGCCGCGCCGCAAGCCGGCGAGAAAGACGATGTCCCCGCGCGCATTGATGGCCGGCGCGTCGAGCGCGGCGAGCACGCCGGCGTTGCCTGGCGCCTGCGCGCCGGCGAGCGCAACGGGGCGGACGATGCCGTTGCGTGCGACGAATAGGCCCTCGACGGCGCGGCCGCCGGCGATCGCGGCGGCAAACACCACCGTGCCATCGTCGCCCAGCGCTGGCACCGGGTGCCGGCCGAAACCGGAGAGCGTACCGACCGAGTCCACCCGGTCGCCTTCGCGCGCGACCGCCACCACCCGCCCGCGCGACCACCTGAACAGACCTTCGCCGCTATTGCCGCGCCCGAGGGTGGCAAAGAAGGCCACGTCGCCACGCGCGTTCACCGGCGCGACGATCGGCGCGGCGTCGGCGCCGAAGCGATCGAACACACCGCCGCCCGGAGCGGCTTCGCCGGTGGTGGCCACGCGCTGCAGTCGCACGGCCTCTTCGGCGGCGGCGCCCGCGCACGCCACGCCGACAAGCAACGCGCCGATCACACTCGCGCGTCCGAAGCGGAAGGGGCGCAGCGGCATCGCACGCAGTATAGGCAACGCGACCGAGCGGCCGCCACGTTGCGTGACCGTGCCGACGTTCGAGCCGCCGATGCATCGCGCGGCGATTGCACTGGGTTGCGGGCATGCGCACGCGATCCCGCGCACCAGCCGATGCCCATGGCATCGGCGCACGCGACGTTCCGCTTCTACTGGAAGCTCAACGACTTCCCGCCGCCCGTGGCGGCACAGCGAGCTCACCGCAGTGCGCGCGCGCCGCGACCACCAAGCACACGCTACCTGGTCGAGGCAATCCCGTCCGAGCAGGGCGCCGGCGTCTTCGAAGTGCACCAGATCCCGTCGCCGATGAGCGGCGCCCACATCTGGAGAACATGAACACCGCCGAGCTGGTCAACGACAAGGCGTGGGAGGGCATGTTCGTGCTCGGGCAGAGCAAGTACCAGGGCGCGGTGCAATCGATGATCAATCCGGTCGCGATCCGCTGACGCCGGCGCGGCGCAGCCAACCCAGCCCGGCCGATGTCGCCCCGGCCGGGCGGTATTCGCAGCCAATCCAGCCTTCGTAGCCGAGGGAGTCGACCACGTCGAAGAGAAAGGCGTAGTTCACCTCGCCGGCGTCGGGCTCGTGGCGATCGGGGACGCCGGCGATCTGGAGGTGGCCGACGCGGCCACCGGGCAGGTAGGCGCGCAGCTTCATCGCCACGTCGCCCTCGACGATCTGGCAGTGGTACAGGTCCATCTGCACCTTCAGGTTGGTAGCGCCGACCTCGGCGACGACGGCGTGCGCCTCGTCCTGGCGGTTGAGGAAGTAGCCCGGGATGTCGCGCGTGTTGATCGGCTCGATCAGCACGTCGACGCCGGCGCCGGCCGCCTGCTGCGCGGCCCAGGCGAGATGGCCGACATAGCGCTCGCGCATCGCGGCGCGATCGCCGCCGGCCGGCACGAGACCGGCCATGACGTGAACGCGCGGGCAGCCGAGCGCCGCGGCGTAGTCGAGGGCGCGCGCGAAGCCGCTCCTGAACTCCTCTTCCCGACCTTCGAGGCTGGCGATGCCGCGCTCGCCCTGGGCGAAGTCCCCGGGTGGCGCGTTGAAGAGCACTTGCTGCAGGCCGTTGTCGGCGAGCGTCTTGGCGATCGTCGCCGCCGGCCATTCGTACGGAAAGAGGAACTCGACCGCGCGAAAGCCGTCGCGCGCGGCCGCCGCGAAGCGATCGAGGAACGCGAGCTCCGTGTACATCATGCTCAGGTTGGCGGCGAAGCGGGGCATGCGTGTTCTCCTCTCGGGCTACCAGCGCGCGCCGAACTGACGGCGCAGCTCGTCGATCTGCTCGGCGGACAACGGCGCGGGCTTGGGGTCGGCGGCGAGCCAGAGGTGCGCCGTTTCCTCGAGCTCTTCGAGCCGCGCCATCGCCGCCGATGGCGTGCCGGCCCATACGTTCGGGCCGAGGCGGGCGAGCATGATCGCGCGGATAGGCACGCCGCGCCTCTCGCCGTCGACGATCGCCGCGGCGACGCGATCGGCGACGGCCGGATCGCCGGGGCGTGCGTAGGCGAGGAGCGGCACGTGGCCGACCTTCATCACGAAGTACGGGGTGATCGGCGGCAGGAAGTCGTCACGGTCCTCGCCGGCGGGAAAGCTCAGGCTCAGGGCGACGAGCGCGCGCGAATGGGTGTGGACGATGCAGCCGGCCTCTGCCGCCGCGGCATAGATGCGCCGGTGCAACGAGAGTGTCTTGCTCGGTCGGCCCTCGCCCTGCCAGCCAGTGCCGGCGGCGTCGACCTTGACGAGCGCCGCGGGCTCGAGCTCGCCGAGGCAGGCATCTGTGGCCGTGATCAGAAAGCCGTCGGCGAGGCGCGCGCTCAGGTTGCCGGTCGTGCCGTGGACGTAGCCGCGTGCGTGCAGCGACCGGCCGACATGGCACAGCTCGTCGCGCAGCCGCGCTTCGCTCATGGGTGCACCCTAGGCCTGCGGCCGGTCCCGCCAGGCGGGACGGAGCGCCCCCTTCGGAGCGGCCGTGCGGGGGCGCTCACGTCGCCACCTCGAACGCGCGCTCGAAGAAGTCGACGCCGCCGAAGTTGCCCGACTTGAGCGCGAGCTGCAGCCCGTCGGCCGCGATCGCGGGCGCGGCGTGGCACCACGGCACGCCGGGATCGATCTGGCGGCCGATGCGCAGGCGATCGATGGCGAGCGCCTGCACGGCAGCGCCCGACGTCTCGCCGCCGGCGACGACCAGCCGGCGCGCACCGCGCTCGACGAGCGCGCGCGTCACGCCGGCCAGCAGCCGCTCGAGACGCGCGCCGACGTCTTGCGCACCCGATCCCGCTTGCGCGGCGGCGACGGCCCCCGGCGGGGCCGTGCTGTAGACGAGCACCGGTCGATCGGGCGCCGTCGCCCACTCGCGTCCCGCCCAGGTGGCGATGTCCTCGGCCAGCGCCGCGTCGGTGCCGGTGCCGGCGTCGGTGCAGGTGCCGGTGCCGAGCGTGAGCGGATCGAGCCTGCGCGCGGCACCGCCTCCAGAGATGAACGCTGCAACCTGCGCGTTGGTCGCCTGCGAGCAGCTGCCGGACACGATCGCGCTGAAACCCTTCACCGCCGGCAACGCCGCCGCCTCGCCGGACGCGGCGATCGCGAAGTTGCGCGGCAGGCCGATCGCCAGGCCCGAGCCGGCGCAGACGAGCGGCAGATCGCGCACCGCTTCGCCGAGGCGATGCAGGTCGTCGTTGCCGATGGCGTCGGCGATCGCGATCGCGACGCCCTCTTCGCGCAGCGCGTTGAAGCGAGCACCGATCGCCGCGGCAGAAGCCCCCGTGGCGCGATGGTCGACGAGGCCGACGCGCCGGCCGGCGCGGCCTTCGCCGCGCGCCGGCGCGAGCTGCGCCTGCAGCACGCGGACGAGGTTGGCGTCGGTCATCGGCGTCAGCGGATGGTCGCGCATGCCGCTGTCCGAGAGCAGCACGTCGCCGACGAAGAGATGGCCCTTGAAGACCGTTCGCGCGTTGTCCGGGAACGCCGGCGTCGCGATCGTGAAGGCGCAGCCCAGCTCGTCCATCAGCGCCTCGAGCACCGGGCCGATGTTGCCGCGCGGCGTCGAATCGAAGGTCGAGCAGACCTTGAAGTAGATCTGCGTCGCGCCGCCGCGGCGAAGCCAGCGGCACGCCGCGAGCGACTGGCGCACTGCTTCTTCCGGCGGTGTCGTGCGCGACTTGAGCGCGACGACGACGGCATCGGCGTCGACCGTCGCCGCGTCGTCGGGAACGCCGATCGTCTGGACCACGCGCATGCCGGCGCGGACCAGGTTGTTGGCGAGGTCGGTCGCGCCGGTGAAGTCGTCGGCGATGCAGCCGAGGCGGATCGTCATTGGCGGCCCGGCAGCTCGATCCCCGGGAAGATCTTGATCACCGCGGCATCGTCTTCCTTGGCGAA
>JBDTPG010000072.1:0-12075 GCA_039932815.1 Caldimonas sp. | reverse complement strand
CGGGGGCCGAACCAGGGCTGGCTGTCGGGCAGCGACGCGGCGTAGGCGGCCTCGGGCAGCGTCGGCGTCCAGTCGGTCTTGAAGTAGCGGTCGGCGGGCCTGGCGGCGTTGAACGCGTCGACCCACGCCGGGTGCTTCGGCATGTAGAAGGTGCTCGAGGCGAAGCCACCGCTCTGCGCCATGTACATGTAAGCCGTGCCGGTCTTGCCGGCGAGCAGGATGGCGCCGCGGTCCTTGCCCGAGATGCCGATCACCTTCGACCTCGCGTCGACGCGCCGCAGCACGTCGCCGACGGTCTCGACGCGCAGGTTCTTCGGGCTCGTGCCGTCGAGCTTCTTGGTCTCGTTGCCGATGTAGGTGGCGCTCGTGTCGCCGGCGCAATACGTCAGCTCGCCGCTCACCGGGTCGCGCCAGTCGTTGCCGATGATGCCGCTCTTGTGCGGGTAGGCGCCCGACAGCATCGTCGCGTGGCCGGCCGCGGTGACGGTGAACGCGTTGCCGTAGTGCGCGTCGGCGAACCAGGTGCCGCGGTCGAGGAAGCGCGCCAGGCCGTCGGGCGCGAGCTGCTCGCGGTAGCCCGTGACCTGGCGCATCGGCAGGCCGTCGACGACCAGGAACACGACGAGCTTGGGGCGCGCGGCTGCCGGCGGCGCGGTCGTCGTACACGATGAAAGCAGGGTGGCGAGCGCGAGGGCGCTGGCCAGGGCGAGGACGTGGCGGCGGGTCGTCATGGCCAGACGGTAGAGTCGCGCCGGACGCCGTGCAATCCGAGATCACCCGGGCGCCGATCAGGCGGGCCGATTGCCGGGCAGGGTCTCGTCGGACGCCCGCGTGCGGGAGGCGTCCAATGCAGACACCCTTCGTGAGACCCACCCCATGAGCCATTCCGATCCCGATCCCGATCGCGCTGCTTCTCCCTTGCGCGGCGAACGGCGCCGCTTCATCGCCGGCGGCCTCGGCCTCGCCGGCGCCGCGGTGACGCTGCCGATCGCCAGCCGCGCCGCCGCCCCGCCAGGTGCGGTCGAGCGGCCGGTGCCCGCGGACCCCGCCAAGGCGCCCGGCCATCCCCTCGACGACGAGAGCTACGGCTCGCGCTCGCAGTTCGAGACCGAGGTGCGCCAGCGCTACAAGACGGCGACGCCGCTCTCGTCGTGGACCTTCACGCCGCTGCAGGACAGCATCGGCATCGTCACGCCCTCGGGCCTGTTCTTCGAGCGCAGCCACGCCGGCACCGCGACGATCGACCCGCGCAGGCACACGCTCTTCGTCCATGGCCTCGTCGCCCGCCCGCGCAAGTACTCGATGCGCGACGTCAAGCGCTTCCCGTCGATCTCGCGCCTGCTCTTCCTCGAGTGCTCGGGCAACGGCCTCACCGAATGGTCGAAGCCGACGATGCCGACGGTGCAGGGAACGCACGGCCTCACCTCGACCGCCGAGTGGACCGGCGTTCCGCTGGCGACGATCCTGCGCGAAGTCGGCGTGCGCGGCAGCGCGAAGTGGGTGCTCGCCGAAGGCGACGATGGCGCGGCGATGACGCGCTCGATCCCCATCGAGAAGGCGATGAAGGACTGCATCCTCGCCTGGGGCCAGAACGGCGAGGCGCTGCGGCCCGAGCAGGGCTATCCGCTGCGCCTGCTCGTTCCCGGCTTCGAGGGCAACATGAACATCAAGTGGCTGCGCCGCCTCGAGATCTCCGACGCGCCGTTCATGACGCGCGAGGAGACGTCGAAGTACACCGACATCCGGCCCAACGGCAAGGCGGTGCAGTTCTCGTTCGAGATGGAGGCCAAGTCGGTCATCACGTCGCCTTCGGGCGGCATGCAGCTCGAAGGGACCGGCTTTCACGAGATCAGCGGGCTGGCCTGGTCGGGCCGCGGCACGATCCGCCGCGTCGACGTGTCCGTCGACGGCGGCGGCAGCTGGCGAGAGGCGCAGCTGCAGGGGCCGGTGCTGCCGATCTGCCACACGCGCTTTCGCCTGCCCTGGCAGTGGGACGGCAAGGGCACCGCGGTGCTGCAGAGCCGCTGCGTCGACGACACCGGCTACGTGCAGCCGACGCTCGGCCAGGTCATCGCCGAGCGCGGCCTCAACGGCCCGCTCGGCTCGATCTATCACCTCAATGCGATCCAGAGCTGGCAAGTCGCGAGCGACGGAAAGGTCATCAATGTCCACCACTACTGAACCGCGCCTGGCGCTCGCGACCGTTGCGGTCGCCGCGCTGCTTTGCGCCTGCGCGGTCGCGCCGGGCGGCCGCAGCAGCACCGACGGCGATGCCGCGCCGCAATACGGCTTCGGCCAGCCGGCCACGCCGGCCGAGATCGCCCGCTTCTACTCGTCGCTGCCCGACGGCAGCGACCTGCCGCGCGGATCGGGCACCGTCTCGCAGGGCAAGGCGCTCTACGACTCGCAGTGCGCCGCGTGCCACGGCGACAACCTGCAGGGCGGCCTCGGCGACCGGTTGATCGGCGGCCGCGGCACGCTCGTCAACGCCGACCCGACGAAGGCGCCGGTGAAGACGGTCGAGAACTACTGGCCGTACGCGACGACGCTCTTCGACTACATCAAGCGGGCGATGCCACTCACCGCGCCAGAGAGCCTGAGCGACGACCAGGTCTACGCGCTCAGCGCCTACATCCTGGCGCGCGCGAACATCGTCGGCGCCGACGCGACGATGGACGCGAAGTCGCTCGCCGCGGTACGGATGCCCAACCGCGACGGCTTCATCCCCGATCGGCGACCGGAGAGTTTTCCGGCGCCGGCGGCGACGCCGCACCAGACGAAGGCGATCGCCCCGCCCGCGAAGTGAGGCGAAGCGGCGCTCGCCGCGGATCGCGACCGCGGATCGGAGCGGTCAGTCGGGCACGCTGTCCAGGTCCCCCGCCACGACCACATGCAGCTTCTCGGGCGCGAAGTGCTTGCGCATCGCCGCGTTGGCCTCGGCGGTGGTGACCGCCCTGATGCGCGCCGGAAACTCGTCGAGGTAGCGCGGCCCGAGCCCGAACTTCTCGGCACCGACGAGCGCCGCGGCGACGCCGGCGTTGGAGCCGAGGTTCACCTGGTAGTTGCCGGCGAAGAAATTCTTCTGCACCGCGACTTCCGCATCGGTGGCGCCTTCGCGCGCGTACTTGGCCATCTCGTCGAGCGTCGAGCGCAGCGCCTTGGCGACGTTCTGCGGCGCGACGTTGACATTGACCTGCCAGAGGCCGTCGAGGACGTCGCTCTGCGTGTAGCGCGAGCCGATCGAGTACGTGAGGCCTTCGCTGTCGCGCACGCGGCGGCCGACGCGCGAGGCGAGCGCGCTCTGGCCGAAGACGGCGTTGGAGACCAGCGCGGCTTCGTAGTCCGGATCGAGCCGGCGCAGGCCGCTCGCGCCGCCGATGACGATGTTCATGTTGGCCTTGCCGCGCATCGTCACCGCCTCGCGCGTCGCGCGCTCCGCCGCGGTCGCGCGCGCGACGCCGTCGAACGACGCCGCCTCGCCGGCCGGCATGTCGCCGAACAGCGCGACCACCCGCGCGATCGTGGCTGCGGCATCGACGTCGCCGACGATGGCGAGGATCGTCCCCTTGCCGACGTAGCGGGCGCGATGAAAGTCGCGCAGCTCGGCCACGCCGAGCGCGCCCAGGCTCTGCAGCTTGGCGGCGCGGCCCGGCGGCCGGTACGGGTGGTCGGGCGCGAAGGCGAGCTGGGCCAGCCGCTCCTGCGCGCGCGCCGAGGTGTCGTCGTCGGCACGGAGCACGTCGTTCTCGAGCTCGGCCTTCGCCTTGGCCAGCTCGGCGGCGGCGAAGGCCGGGCGGCGCAGCTCGTCGGCGAGCACGCCGAGCACGAGCGGCAGGTCGCGCGCCATGCCGTTGGCCTCGACGCCGAGCTCGGTCGGCGTCGTCAGGTAGCGCCGATCGGCGCCCACGCCGGCGAGCAGCGCGCCGATCTCTTCCTTAGAGCGCGTGGTCGTGCCGCGCGAAAGCATCTTGCCGGTGAGCGCGGGCAGTGCCGACTGCGCCGCCGTCGCGTGCGCGTTGCCGGCCATGACGAGGCCGCGCACCGCGACGGTCTGCACCGTGTGGTTCTCGACCACGTCGACGACGAGTCCGTTGGGCAGGACCTTGCGCACGGTGCGGGTCGCGAACGGAACGGCCGCCGTGGTCGCGGCCGGCAGCGGCGGGCGCGCGACGACGGGAATCGCGGCGGCCTTGGTCGCCGCCGCCTCGTTCGCGACGGCCTTGATCGGTGCCGGCGCGGGCGCCGTCGCGGCGGGCGCGGGTCGCGCGGCGGCCGGCGTGCCCGCGCTGCGCGCGCTCGCCGCCGGCACGAACCAGCCGACGGTCGCGTGATCGGGCACGAGGCAGGTGGCCGCGACACGCTTCACGTCGTCGGCGCTGACTGCCTTGATGCGCTCGACGTAGGTCAGGAACCACTTCCAGTCGGCCGACGCGACCGCTTCGCCGAGCGCCCGCACGACGTTGTACGGGCCGTCGCGCGAGCGCGCGACCTCCACCTCGATCTGCTGCTGCGCGCGCTGCAGCTCGACCGCGCTGATGCCCTTGTCGGCGAGCGCGGCCAGCGCCTCCTTCAGCGCCGCCTCGACCTCGGCGTTGCTCTTGCCCGGCGCGCACGTCGCGCCGACCAGCAGCGGATAGGGATCGCGCAGGGCGTAGTTGTCGGCATTCACGGAAGTGGCCAGCCCGCGCTCGACGAGCGCCTGGTACAGCCGGGCGTTGACGCCGTCGCCGAGGACGGAGGCGAGCACCTCGAGCGCGAAGAAGTCGGGATGCGACGCGCCGGGCCTCGGGTAGGCGAGGGCGACGAGCGCGGTCGAACCCGGCCGCTTCACGACGACGCGGCGCTCGCCCTCCTGCGCCGGCTCGACCGTGACGATCTGCGGGATCGGCCGCGTCGCTTTCGGGAAGGCGCCGAACTCGCGGTCGAAGAGCGCGAGGGCCGCGTCGGTGTCGAAGTCGCCGGCGAGGATCGCCTCGCTGTTGTCGGGATGGAAGAACGCCTGGTAGTGCTCGCGCAGCTTCGCGGTGGTGACGCCCTCGATGTCCGAGCGATAGCCGATCGTGCTCCAGTGATACGGGTGCGCCTGGATGGCCGTCGCCACGAGCGCCTTCTGCAGCGCGCGCGTCGGGTTGTTCTCGCTGATCTCGTACTCGTTTCTCACCACCGACATCTCGGACTGCCGTTCGCTGTCGAGGATGAGGGCGCGCTGCATGCGGTCGGCCTCGATGCGCATCGCCAGCTCGAGCTTGCCGGCGGGCAGCGTCGAGTAGCCGTTCATGCGGTCGTACCAGGTCGTCATGTTCGACGAACCGGCGTCCGCGCCGGCTTCGTAGAGAACGTCCTGGAAGGTCGGGTGGCCGTTCGCCTTGCCGAAGTTCGCGGTCGACTTGTTGAAGATCATGTGCTCGAGCAGGTGCGCCGAGCCGGTGTTGCCGGGCGCCTCGTTGCGCGAGCCGACGTGGTAGACGACCATGAAGGTGAACACCGGGCTGTTGCGATCCGGCGCGAGCAGGATCGTCATGCCGTTCGACTTCAGCCGGTACTGGGCGACGCCGCGAAACGTCTCGACGTGCTCGACGTTGGCGGGCGGCGCGGCGAAGGCGGCATTGCCGCAGAGCCCGCTCGCGATCGCTGCGGGAATGACGACGAGGGCAAGGGGAAGACGCATGGGGCACCCGGTGAGGCCGTGCCCACGATTGTGTCGCCGCCCGGGGCGGCGAGTGGAGGCGCCTAACGAGCCGGCTGCATCAGTCCGCGATGCCGCGACGGGTGCGCCTGGCTGCCCTCGGCGGGTTTGCAAGCGCGAATCTCGCAGAGCCGATGGACCTCGCGCACGGGCCAGGTGAGTGGAGCGTTCACGCGCTCGCCCGACAGCACGGCAATCAGGGACAGCCAGGGATTGTTCATGGCCGTAGAGTAGGTCGCGAGCCGGACGGCGGCTTCCCTCTGAAGGGGCACTCGACTCGAGGCCTTCCTCAACATTGAGGATGGGCGTCGCTACGAATCCTCAGTGGTAGTCGTCTTCGAGCTGATGCCGCACGGCGACGATCAGGACGTGCGAAGGATCCTCGATCTCGAACAGCGCCACGTAGCCGGCTCGCCCAAACGGGATGATCAGCTCGCGAAGAAACGGGCTGGTGCCGGCCTTGCGACAGGTGAAGGGAGATGTTTGCAGAGTGGCGAGGCCGGCACGAATGCCGTCGAGCGCCTGCTCTGCGAGCGCCAGATCGCCACCTTCGCGGGAAAGCTCGCGCTCGAGAGCGAAATCGAACAGTCGCTCGAGATCGGCCTGCGCCTCGCGCGTCAGGCGAACCCGGAAACTCACTTGCGCGTCTTGCCGATGCGCTTGCGGGCAGCGTCGAGCTTGCGCTGCAGCGCGTCGACAACCACTCGGGCCTCGACATAGCTGACCGTGCGGTGGGCGTCCTGCCGGGAGCGCAGGCCGCGCTCGACGAATTCCGCCTGGGCACGCCGACGGTGGACGCTTGCCCGGACCGACGCCTCGACGAACTCGGAGACGGTTTCCCCTTCACCGAGCAGCGACTCGACTTCGGCGCGCAACTCGGGTTCGACACGAACGGCAGGGATGGTGGCAGTCTTCATTTCCACAGTGTAATGCATTTGCGATGCATGATGCAGCCCCTCGTAACTCGCGCGGCCCGCCGTCGCGCCCGACAATCCTGGCGAGTATCCGAAAGAGGAGACCGACATGCCGCTGCCGCCGCTCGAAACCACCCGCTACGACGTCGACGACGGCGTCGCGACGATCACGCTGAATCGCCCCGACAAGCTCAACGCCTACAACGGGCAGATGCGCGTCGAGATCGCCGCGCTGTTCGACGAGACCGATCGCGACGACGCCGTGCGCGCCGTCATCGTCACCGGCGCCGGCCGCGCCTTCTGCGCCGGCGCCGACCTGTCCTCGGGCGGCGACACCTTCGACCGCAAGGCGCCGCAGCACCAGGCGTATCTCGAGAAGCTGAAGGTCGGCGCCGTCTATCGCGACGGCGGCGGCACCAATGCGCTGCGCATCTACGAGAGCCTCAAGCCCGTGATCGGCGCGATCAACGGCGCCGCGGTCGGCATCGGCGCGACGATCCAGCTGCCGATGGACATCCGCATGGCGTCGACCGCGGCGCGCTTCGGCTTCGTCTTCGCGCGCCGCGGCATCACGCTCGAGGCGGCGTCGTCGTGGTTCCTGCCGCGCCTGGTCGGCATGCAGACGGCGCTCGAGTGGTGCATGACGGGGCGCGTCTTCGACGCCGATGAAGCGCTCGCGCGCGGCCTGGTGCGCTCGCTGCACGCGCCCGACGAGCTGCTCCCCGCGGCGCGCGCGCTCGCCCGCGAGATCGCCGACAACGCCGCGCCGGTCTCGGTGGCGCTGACGCGCCAGATGCTGTGGCGCCTGTCCGCGGCGCCGCATCCGATGCATGCGCACCGCATCGACAGCCGCTCGATCCAGTCGCGCGGCCAGTCGGCCGACGTGCGCGAGGGCGTCGGCGCCTTCCTCGAGAAGCGGCCGGCGGTGTTCCCCGACCGGGTGTCGTCGGACATGCCGGCGTTCTTTCCATGGTGGGACGAGCCGGCGTTCGAGTGATTCCGCCCGCGCGTATCCTCCGCGCCAGTCTCCCGGTGTGATGCGTCGATGAAGTGCGGCAATTGCCAGTTCGACGTTTCCGTCGGCTTCGCCTTCTGCCCTGGCTGCGGGCAGAAGTTGGCGGCCCCACCGACCGCGCCAGCGGCGCCGGCCGCCACCCCCGGCGCCGATCGCCGCTCCGCCACTGTCCTGTTCGCCGACCTGTCCGGCTTCACCTCGATCTCCGAGCGCCTCGACCCCGAAGACGTGCGTCGCCTGCAGACCGACCTGTTCGGCGCCTTGCGCGCCGTGATCGACCGCTTCGACGCCTACCCCGAGAAATTCATCGGCGATGCGGTGGTCGCCGTCTTCGGCGCACCGGTCGCGCACGAGGACGACCCGCAGCGCGCCCTGCGCGCGGCGCTCGAGATGCACGCGTGCGCGGCCGAGCTCAACGAGCGCTGGCGCGATCAGCTGGGCGGGCCGCTTGCGCTGCACATCGGCATCGACACGGGCAGAGTCGTGGCCGGCCACCTCGGCACTTCCGCCGACGCCGCCTACGCCGTCACCGGCGATGCCGTGAACACGGCGGCGCGTTTGCAGTCGGCAGCCGGCGCGGGGCAGTCGCTGGTGAGTCCCGCCACGCACCAGCTCACGCAGCGCGAGTTCGCGTTCGAGGCCGCGGGCACGCTGGCGCTGAAGGGCAAGGCCGAGCCGCTGCAGGTCTGGCGGCTGCTCGGCGTCGACGAGGCCCGGCCGCACGACTTGCGCGGCCTGGCGGCGCACGGGCTTGAAGCTCCGCTCGTCGGCCGCGAGGCCGAGCTCGCGCACGTGCTCTCGGCCGCCGTGCGCGTGACCGATGAAGGGGCGCAGGTCGTGAGCCTGGTCGCGCAAGCGGGCGTCGGCAAGACGCGCCTGGTCGATGCGCTGCTCGAGCGGCTGGGTGGCGCTGAAGGGTTCGGGCACGCGTCGGTGCGCCGCGTCGTCTGCTCGTCGGTCGGCCCGCGCCCGTACGGCATCACCGCCGGCCTGTTCCGCGAGGCCTACGGCATCGCGCCCGACGATTCGCTCGAGGTGGCGCGCGGCAAGGTCGAGCAGGGCCTGCGCGCCATCGGCGCCGCCGAGGTCGAGCTCGAGCTGGTGGTGCCGGTGGTCGGCTACATCCTCGGCCTGCAGTCGGTCGAGCGGTCGAGCGAGATCGAGCCCGAGCGGCTCAAGCGCCAGATCTTCATGACGATGCGCACGGTGCTCGAGCGCCGACTCGCCAAGGGGCCGCTGGTGCTGGTGCTCGAAGACCTGCAGTGGGCCGACGCGGCGTCGATCGAAGGCATGTACACGCTGGCCGATTGGCTCTGCGAGCGCCCGCTCCTGGTGGTGCTGACGGGCCGGCCGCCGTTCGATCCCGCGGCGCTCGATTTCGGCCGCGCACCGCATACGGTGCTGCGGCTGGAGCCGCTTGCCGATGACGCGATCGACGCGCTGCTCGCCGCGTTCTTCGGCGCCGCCGCCGCGTCTCCGCTCGGGCGCGATCTGCACGAGCGGATCGTTCGCCAGGCCGGCGGCAATCCCTTGTATCTCGAGGAGGTCGTTCGCGGCCTCATCTCGAACGGCGCGCTGAAGCAAGACGCAGGAGGTCGTTGGCGCTGCGAGTCGGCCGCCGGCACGGTGAAGGTGCCGTCGTCGATCGAGGGTCTCCTCCTGTCGCGCATCGATTGCCTGCCGCCGGCGGCGCGCCACACGCTGCAGAGCGCCGCCATCCTCGGGCCGCTGTTCGAGTCGGCGCTGTTGAGCGCGGTCGATGTGGCCGCTGGCGATCCGGCACTGCTCGGCCTGCTGTGCGAGGCCGAGCTGCTCGTGCCGATGGCCGCCGCGGAGTCGCGCCCCGCGGCACATCCCGCCCCTCGCTATCGCTTCGCCAGCACCCTGGCGCACGACGTGGCGTACCAGAACCTGCTGCTGCGCCGGCGCACCGAGCTGCACCAGCGCGCCGGCACCGTCCTCGAAGGAATGCACGGCACGCATCCCGCGCGGCTCGAGGACCTCGAGGCGCTCTGCCATCACTTCAGCCACGGCGAGGATCGCGAGCGCGGCGCGCGCTACCTGATGAGCGCCGGCGACTGGGCGCGCGGCATCTACGCCAACGAGGATGCCCTGCGCTACTACGCGCGCGCCCTCGCGATCCTGGAGAGCGGCCGGCCGCGCGACGCGCCGGCGATCGCCGATATCCGCGAGCACATGGGCGACCTGCTCGGCCCGATCGGCCGCCGCGACGAGGCGCGCGGGCAGCTCGACGCCGTGCTCGCGCTCTCGCGCGCGGCGGCGGACACGGTGCGCGAGGCGCGCGTGCAGCGCAAGCTCGCCGGCCTGCACTGGGACGCCGGCGAGCGAGAGCGCAGCTTCGCCTGCCTGCGAGAGGGGTTGCGCCTGCTCGGCGGCGACAGCGAAGCCGTCGCGATCGACATCGATACCGGCATCGAGCTCGCCCACCTGTGCCAGGAGATGGGTCGGCTCTCGTTTCGGACCGGCGACAACCAGGGCGCCGTCGACTGGACCACGCGCGCGCTGCAGCAGGCCGAGCGCGCGGCCGGGCTCGGTGCCGGCGATCAGGTCCATCGCCGCGCCGCCGCCGCCGCGATCTCGCACGCGCACAACACGCTCGGCGCCGCGCTCGCCCGGCTCGATCGCTCGGCCGAGGCCGTCAGCCACATCGAGCGGAGCGTCACGGTCGCGCAGGAGGCGGGGCTGCTGCAGGCCGCGTGCCGCAGCTACGCCAACCTCGGCGTGCTGTACGCGACCCTCGACCCCGGCCGCGCCGTGCAGACCTGCCAGCTCGGCCTCGAGACCGCGCAGAAGATCGGCGACCTCGGCTTCCAGTCGCGCCTGTACGCGAACCTCGCCGTCGCCTACTGCGCGCTGACGCAGCGCTGCGACGACGATGGCCTGAGCGCGGCGCAGTCGGCGATCGACCTCGACCGCCAGCTCGGCCAGATCGATCACCTCGCGGTGCCGCTGATCGTGCTCGGCCAGATCCACCAGTGCCACGGCCACTTCGACCAGGCGCTGAAGTACTACGAGGAAGCACGCGGGCTGGCCGAGGAGATGGGCGAGCCGCAGCTGATGTTCCCGTGCTACGAGGGCATGGCGACGGTGTACCTCGACCAGGGCGACGACGCGCGCGCCGAGCAGTACTTCATCCGCGCCGACGAGGTGTGCGCGAAGGCCGGCGTCGACCGCGACTCGCTGGTCGTGCTGCCGTTCCTCTGCTGACGCTCGTCGCCGTCGTCAGTGCCGCAGGCCGTTCGCCGCGGCGATCAGCTCGGCCGGCGTCGGGAAGATGCTGATGCTGTTCGGCCCGTCGGGCGCCTCGATCTGCGACCAGGCGACTTTGCCCTCGGCATCGACGAGGAAGTGGCCGACGAGCTGCCCCGCGTGGTGCTCCAGGATCGCGTGGTCGGCCGGGTCCATCTCGAAACCTTGCCTGGCGTTGAGGATGGGGTTGGTCTCCAGCGGCTGCAGCGCTTCAGGAAGCTCGCCGGTCGGGTTGATCCTCGACGCCATGAATTCGGCCATGTCCGCGCGGTAGGGCCACTGCGGCCGCTCGCTGCTGCCTTCGGGCAGGAACTCGATGTGCGGGACGCCGAACGCCTGGTGCGTCGTGCACTCCGGGTCGCTCAGCAGCGTGGCGGCCGTCGGCCGATGGCGGAAGTACATGCGGGCGCGCTCGACCGGCGTGTTGACCACCGCGATCGTCTCGACGCCGGCCGCCTTCAGCGCCGGCTGCACGCTGGCCAGCTGCACCACCTGGCGGCGGCAGAACGGGCAGTGCAGGCCGCGAAAGAAGCCGATCAGGAACGGCTTGCCGCGCAAGTCGTCGAGCGAGATCGTGCCCTCGCGGTTGGCCGCCGGCAGCGTGAACTCAGGCGCCGCGTCTCCCGGCTGCAGCGGGCGTCTCTGTTCTGCCATCGGATGTTCCTCGTCGTGGCCCGCTCAGGCGAAGAGCGCGGCCCGACGTTAGCAACTGTCACCCGGAGGCGCAATGATGTCGATCACTCGACGCCGTGATACCGAAGCTCGGTATCCGGCCGTGTCGTCAGTGCATCGGAATCGGCTCGCCGTTCACCGCCCAGCTCACGCCGAAGCGATCGGTGACCATGCCGAAGGTCTTGCTCCAGAACGTCGGCCCGAGCGGCATCGTCACCTGGCCGCCTTGCGCGAGGGCGTGGAACGCGGTGTGCGCCTGGTCGATGGTGTCGTACTGCAGCGCGAGCATCGCGCCCTTGATGCCTTCGTAGGGCCGGCCCGGGGGCGCGTCGCCGGCCATCAGCATCGCGCCGCCCGGCAGCACGAGGCACGCATGCATGATGCCGTCGCCCATGGGCGCGTCGCCGCCTTCGCAGCCCTCGGCGGGCACCGGCATCTTGGGCATGTCGGCGTAGCTCATCATGGTCTGGATCTTCGCGCCGAGCGCCTGCTCGTAGAAGCGGAAGACCTCGCGGGTG
>JBDTPG010000071.1:0-12284 GCA_039932815.1 Caldimonas sp. | reverse complement strand
CCATCACCGCGCGCATCTTGGCGAGCAGCAGCTGGCCGGCCGCCTGGCTCGCCTTCCTCTCGCGCATCACGTGCTGCAGGACGTGCGAGAGCTCGCCGAGCTCGCCGCCGAGGTCGGGCCAGCCAGCCTCGACGTCCGCGTCCTCGGCGATCAGCTGCAACGCGCGCTGCTTCAGGCGCGCCAGCGGGCGCAGCAGCCAGAAGGTGATCAGGAGCGTCAGCAGGCCACCGCCGGCGGCGACGCCGACGCCGAGCCAGCGAGCGCGTTTCTCTCCCTCGATCACGCCGCCGAGCAGCACGTCGGCGCGCCCGGTACGCAGCACGAGCCAGTCGGCGTCGGGAACGCCGGCCATGCCGACCTCGTGATCGCCGGCCCGGACGGCGAAGCCTGATGCCTCGATCGGGCTGCCGCGCTGGCGCCAGTCCTGCAGCGCGGCGGCGATCGACGGCTCGGAGGCGCCGTCCCGAAGTACCCATTCGCGCGCCGGATGCGACAGGATCTGGCCCTTGGCGTCGACGACGATCGTCCAGACGGCGCCTCGCCCATCCGACGTCTCCTGGGTCAGATCGTCGAGCAGCGACCGGCTCGACAGCCGAAGCGACCCCCCGAGCACGGCGGCGACGCTGCCGTTGGCGGCGAACACCGGCATGGTCAGGATGACGATCGGCTCGCCCGAGACGCGCGAGGTCGAGACGCGTGCGATGACCGGGCGGTGCTCGCGCATCGTGTCCTTGAAGTAGTCGCGATCGGCGACGTTGCGGTGAGGGTCGCGCGCGCCGTTCTCGTCGTTGACGAGGACGATGGTGCCGTCGACGGCAACGACGAAGACGCTCGCGAACAGCGTTGTCAGGACGCGCTGGCCGTCGACGAACTCAGTGAGCCTGGCGTTGTCGGCGAGCGTCGCCGGCGTCATCTGCAGCGCGACGCTGCGCAAGGCGCGCTGCAGGCCGACGAGTCGCTGCGAGACCGTCGCCGCCAGTCGGCGGGCGTCGTCTTCCTGCGATTCGAGGACGATCTGCTCGCTGCTCCGGCCGACCTCGCGCAGCACGAAGAAGACCGTCAACGCGACGCTGGCGAGGATGAGCAGCGCGCCCGCCAGGGCGAACCTGATCTTCAGCGAGCGGAGGCTCAGTGTTTCCCGAAGCGGGGCCGTGCGCATTCATGCTTTTCGGTACGGCCCCGAGTCTTTCGCATCCGGGCGATGCGAAATGTGTGAAATTGATGCGCGCCGGGAGGGAAACGTGACCGAATGAGCGGCCCTTGCCGCCCGGTGCTGGCCCGATTGCCGTCAGGCCGGCTCCTCGGCCATCAGTTCCGACTTGCGCTCGGCGAGCTGCTCGGCGAGGCCGGCCAGGTCCATCTTCGCGCGCCGGCACTTGGGAAACATCTCGCCTTCCTCTTCCTGGACGTGGTGGTCGATGTATTCGCCGAGCACGGTGACCTTGGCGTCGTACAGCTCGTCGTCGGGCGACATCGACTGGATCTGGGCGATCAGGTCCTTCGCCGACGCGTGCTCGACCTCGGCTTCGTCGAGCAGGTCGTCGTCGACCTCGGCTTCGCGTGCCGCCGGATAGAAGATCTCTTCCTCGATCGTCGCGTGCACCGTCAGCATGGTGCAGATCTGCATCGCCAGCGCCTGGCGCTCTCCGCCATCGGCCTCGTTGTCGGCGAGCTTCTCGTATTGCTTGAACAGCTTTTTGACGTCGGCGTGGTCGCGCTGGAGCAGGACCGTCGCATCGGTCTTGGCTGCGCGGGCGGTCGCCGCCGGCTTCTTGGCTGCGGATTTCTTGGCGGTGGCCATGTTGCTTCCTCCTGTGATCGCTCGCGAAACGCGGCGTGACCATCCATGGCAAGCGCCGTGCCGATCGTCGACAGGCCCGACTCGCGACAAAGTTCCGCCATCGTCGAGCGAGCGAGACCTTGGACTCGCCCCGGCCCCCAAAATCGATCGCATCGCGACAGGAGAGCGACCGGTGACCGATTCGGACCCAGCCCAGACTCAGCCACCGTCGCAGCGAATCCTGGACGTCGCCCGACGGCAGGTGCAAGGTGGCGAGGTGACATTGTCTTGAGGGACGGCTTCCTCGCCGCGTTCGGCTACGCGCCCGATGTCGCCGCGAGCGCGCCGGGACGCGTCAACCTGCTCGGCGAGCACACCGACTACAACGACGGCTTCGTGCTGCCGATCGCGCTGGCGCAACAGACGACGGTCTCGCTGGGCCACGCCGTCGACGCCGAATTCACCCTCCGCTCCGACGGCTTCGCCCGTCCGCTTCGCTTCACGCTCGATCACCTTCCCGACGAGCCTTTCGGTCGATACGTCTTCGGCTGCCTGCAGCAGATCGCGCGGCGCGGCCATGCGATCCCGCCGCTCGACATCCACGTCAGCTCCGACCTGCCGATGGGCGTCGGCCTGTCGTCGAGCGCAGCACTCGAGGTCGCCACCCTGCGCGCATTGCGACTCCTGCTCGGGCTGGCGATCCACGACGTCGAGATCGCGCAGATGGCGCAGCTTGCCGAGATCGACTACGCCGGCGTGCGCTGCGGCATCATGGACCAGATGGCGTCGAGCCTCGCCGACACCGAGCACGCCCTCTTCCTCGACGCCCGCACCCTGGAGACGAGGCTCTGGTCGCTGCCGCCGGGAACGGCCGTCCTGGTCATCGATTCAGGCGTGCCGCGCTCGCGCGTGACGAGCCGGTTTGCCGAGCGGCGCGGCGAATGCGAGGAGGCATGCACGCGGCTCGGCGTCGCCAGCCTTCGCGACGTGCGCCGGATCAGCGCGGTCGAAGCGTTGCCCGATCCTTGGCGCAAGCGCGCCCGCCACGTCGTCACCGAGAACGCCCGAGTCGTCCGCGCCGTCGCCGGCGCCGACGGTGCGAAGCTCGGCCGGCTGATGAACGAATCGCACGCCAGCCTGCGCGACGACTACGAAATCTCGAGCGCCGCGGTCGACCGCCTCGTCTCGCTGCTGCAGGAGCACCCCGCCGTGCACGGCGCCAAGCTCACCGGCGCGGGCTTCGGTGGCGCATGCGTCGCCATCTGCGCCGCCGACCGCATCGGCGACGCTGCCACCGAGGTGCTCGGCGACTACCGCCGTCTCGGCGGCCGCGGCCGGCTGCTCGCCCCGCCCGAGCTGCTCGGCTGAGGCGAGCGCGCGATCAGGCGGCGACGTCGAGACGCGCGGGCTCCGTTCGGCCAGCCGGCGTTGTCGTCGTTCGGATAGTTCACCGTGCCGACCGGCTGGAACTGTTCCTGCGCCACGTCGACGTACGGAACTCCAGGCTGCAGAACGGCAGCTTGCCGTGGCGGTGGTTGAACAAGGCGTCGATCGGGCCGGTGCGGACCATATGGTTTCACCGCACCAGGTCGACGACCTCGCGGTAGCTCGGGGGTTAGAACCGTCGTTGCGTCACCGACGGATAGGCGTACTCGACGCCGACGACGGCGCGCGCGTACAGATAGTTGTCACGCGCGCTCTCGCTCAGCGCGTCGAGCTCCACTTCGCCTTGCTCGTCGCACGGAAAGCAGAGCGATGGGCCCCTGAACAGGGCCTGGTAGGTGATCTCGTGGGAAGAACCGTTCATGGACAGGCTCCCTGCGGCGGGTTGGCAAAACAGCACACGTTCAAAAGTATCCGCGAGTCGGCGAGGCAGCGATGTCAGGTCAGCGCGATAGAGCGTGTCAGCAAAAGGCGAAGTCCACCGTCGGCGAGGGCGAGGGGGCCGGGAAAACGCCACGGCGGGAGCCAGCGCGTGACGCCTTGCACGCGCCGAGCCCGAATCCGGGTCGGGTTGCTCAGCGGCACGCTTTTCTTGTAGTCTGGCCCCCGACATGACGACCTCTTCGATACCGGCGCGGGCGATTTCTCGCCCGAGCCCTGCTGCGCGATTAATGAACGGTTGGAACGCGGGATTCCGCCCGCAAGGATCCACCGATTTCTCGCGCGCAGCAGCGGCGGTTTTGAGCGATGACCTCCATGAAGATTCCCTTCCGGCATAGCAAGGCCGACTCCCGCATCGAGGCCCGCAGCGAGCCCATGGCGGCGATGATCAAGCGGGTCGCCGATGAACATCGTCAGCGCGGCGTCGCCGGCCCTGCGCTGACTCCGGCGACGGTCGTCGGCCGATCCGGGCAGCCGCTGGAGGTCGTCTCGGCACCGGTCGTGGCGCCGCCCGCACCACCTGCGCCGGCGCCGGCGCTGACGGCGGGAGTTTCCGAAGTGGGCGGCGGCGGCGCCGCTCTGACGACATGCGCCAAAGGGCATCGTTTCGCCCGGTTGTCCGACCATCCCGTAGTGGACGGCGTGGAGGCTTGCCCGCATTGCATGGCCAAGACCCTGAGCGACTACCGAAAGATCTTCGCCGCCATCGTCCGCCCGGTCCGGTACGAATAGGAAGCCAGGCCGGCCCCTGTCGGCGCCGGACCGCCTGCTCGTCACCAGACCGCAGCAGCGAAGAAGCAGGCGTTGTACCAGCCGTGGACGAGCACGGCCGGGAGCAGCGACGGATAGAGCTGCTTGAGCCGCCCGAACACCAGCGAGGGGAAGAAGGTGCCGATCGCGAGCCAGGGCGGTGCGGTGATGAGATGCGCGGCCGAGAACACGGCGCTCGTCACGACGTTGCCGATGCTCAGACCGCCGCAGTGAATGCGCCCGCCGATATCCGTTCGGTCGAGCGCCTCCTGAAGTCCGCCGCGAAAGACGATTTCCTCGATCACGGGAGCGAGCAGCAGCGCGTTGAGCAGCGCCCATCCGCCAAGACCCGGCCGAGGAATCACGAGGCCCGACTCCGACGCCGCGTGCAAGGCCGCCGTGCCGATCGGCCCGAGCATCACGGCGAGAAGCAGAAACGCCCCACGACGGTCACTGGCGAAGTGATTCGCCAGGCGCACGAGCCAGCTAGAAGCGGTAGCGTGCGCCGATCGCAAACGACACCCCGTCGGTTTGCCGTCGAACGCGGTCGTTCATGGCGACCACGTAGATGTCGGTGACGCTGTTGAAGGCATACAGATAGGCGGCGCTGACGGTCGTCTGCTTGCGGTCGACCGCCAGACCGCGGGCTCTGGCGAGCCCGGCCTGCAGCTGGATCGCCCCCGGGCCCAAGGGCACCGCGGCGCCGACCGAATAGAGGTTGCTGCGAACGTCGAGCCCGTTGTCGTCGGTGCGGGTATAGAGACCGAACAGGCGCGCCCAGCCGAAGTTGTAGGTAGCGCCGAGCTGCCAGGTCTGTTCGTCGGTAGGGTCGTTGATGCCGTCGTTAACGTGGACGCGCTGAGTCGACAGCGCCGCCGCGAACAGGCCGCGCGAGACGACGACGTTCGCTCCGAACAGGTCGCTGCGGTCGTGGTTGGGTCCCAGCGCGTACATCGCACTGCCGGTCACGCCTTCCCAGTTCGGAGAGACGTAGCCGACGCCGCGGTTCCAGTAGAAGTCGCGCTGCACGCTCTCGAGGTTGCCGCTCAGGAAGACATGCCGGATCGCCGGCGAGAACGCAGGCGAGTTGCCCATGGCGTTGAAGCGCGCGGTCGTGTCGAACAGCAGCGTCTGCAGTCGCCCGACGCTGAGCGACCCGTAGTTGCTCGCGAGCGAGACGAAAGCCTTGCGCGAGAAGAACGGATCGTCGTCGTTGCGGCCCGTTTTGAAGTCCTGGAAGCGGACGAAGGTCTCGAGTGTGATGCCCGGTTTCCAGCCGCCGTCGAAGGCGTAGCTGCCGTTGACCCCGACGAAGCTGGCGCTCAGCGAGTTGCTGTTGAAGCGGTGCCTGCTTTCGAATCCGCTCGCTTCGAACCGGCCGTAGGAGAAGTCGGCGACGCCGTACACCGAGTAATCGGCCTGGGCATGGGCACCGCCCGCGGCGCCGGCGAGGGCGAGCGCTGTCAGGACGCAACGAAACAGAGGCAGGTTCTTCATCGTTGTTGCCGCTTCGTTGGGATGCCGGCGCGAAGCAAGCGGCGCCGCTCGCCGCGACGGCGCCACCACAGCACGCCGCCGGCGAGCAGCACGAGCAGCCAGAGTGCCGGGTCGGTGCGCGCGTTGCCGTCGCCGATCGTGCAACCGCCACTGGAAACGTCTGCCTGCGGCGCTGCGCTGCCTGACAGCGCGACGTCGAGCGTCGTCGCCTGTCCTTCGATGTGCACGCTCAACTGGCCTTGCGACGAGCCCGGGCTCTGCGGCGCATACGTGAGCGACAGCGCGCATTCGGCGCCGGCCGCCAGCGAGAACGGCGCTTGCGGGCAGGTTTTCGCGTCGACGGTCCAGCCCGCGCTGATGTCGTAGCCGGTGATCTGGACGGGGGTCGTTCCGCCATTCGTCACGACCAGCTCCAGCGGCAGCGACTTCGCCCCCGCCGTCGCGCTGAATGCGAGGGCGTTGCTCGAAGCGAGCAGCGACGCCGTCGTCGTGCCGCCGACGCCGGTGCCGGTCAGAGTGAAGTCCGGAGCGAGCACGCTCACCGCGGGCGAGCCGGCGGATGAAACCGCCTGCAGCGTCGCGGTCTTCGCACCGGCCGAGCCGGGTGCGAAGAGCAGGCCGACGGCGCAGCTGGTGCCCTCGAACACCGGCGTTCCGGCGGCACATGCCGAAGAGTCGAGCACGAACTGCGCCGCAGCGACGCCGACCGCGTTGACGAGGCTCATCGTCACGCCGCCGGGGCCGTCGTTGCGAAGGCGGACGCTGCCGCTCGCAGGCGTGCCGACGTTGGCGTTGCCGAATCCGAACGTCGTGATCGGCGTACCGGTGGCGTCGGTCCACACCAGTTTCGGCACCGCGCTCGCGGTACCGTCCCCGGCGAGCGCGAGGCTGAAGTTGTCGTAGGCCGCCACCGAACCCGCCGGCCGACTCCGGAAGACGAGAGTCGCCGGGTAGGCCTGGGTCGCGCTCGGCGCGAATGCGAGCGCCACGCTGCAGGACGCGGCCGGAACCAGGAGCGCGCAGGCGGCGTCAGCCGTCAGCGTATAGCCCGGGATGGAGCCCGCCGCCGGCATCGCCACCTCGAGGTTGCCGAGGGTACCGCCGTTTGTCAGCGTCAACAGGCGCGGCGGATACAGACCGCCGATGGTCTGCGCGCCGAAGTTCAAGCTCGCGCCGGAAGCGAGCGGGCCGCCCGCGTTGCTGACGGCGAGTCGGGGGCCGAGGATGCCGAGGCCGTTCAGCAAGACGGTCCTTGTCGGCGCACCGGCGACCGCGATCGTCAGGATCGCCGGACCGCGACGGCCGATTCCCGACGGGTTGAAGCGCACGGTCAAGGCGCAGGAGGGCTGCGGGCTTCCCGTGCCGTCCGCCAAGCCCGCGAGCGCTCGGCAACCGGTGTTGAGCAGGGTGTACTCGGCAGCGTTGGGGCCAGCGATCGTGAAGGTCGATCCGGCGAAGACGAGCGGCGCGCTGCCCTGGCTGAACAGCGTCACGGTGCGGTCGAGCGTGTTGTCGTTGTCGACTTCGACGCCGGGATCGGCCGGGTCGTCGAAGAGGCTGGATGCATTGACGGTCGCGAGCGGTCCGGGGTTGCCCTGCAGCTGGACCTGGACCACGCCGCCCAGCCCGACGCCTACGGCGTCGACGCGCTGGATCGTCAGCACGCCGTTGCGCGGCCCGGGCGCCCCGGCGCCGAAGCGCACGTTCAGCGTCAACGTCCGGCCGGGCGCGCCGGTGGTGGACGTGAAACAGCCGCTGCCGTCGAGCGTGAACGGCGGGTCGAGCGAGAAGTCGTTCGGAAAGCTGAAGGTCGCCGCTGCAGCGCGGCAGATCCTGATGCGATCGCCCTTGTTGTCGGTGACGATCGTCGCAAGGACACCGCCCGGCGCCGTCACCGGCGTGAAGTCGAGGGCTGTCGCCGACACCGAGAACGGCACGATCCCGGTGCCGTTGAGGGTGCCGGTCGACGTGCCGCCGAGAGCGTTGTGGCTGATCGTCAGGGTCCGGGCGTTGAAGGTGGCGACGCTCTGCGGCCGGAACTGCACCGTGATCGAACAGGTTCCGCCACCGGCGGCGACGCTCACGCAGTTGTTGGCGGTGATCGTGTAGTTCGTGGTATCGCTGAGCACCGCACTGGTCACGAGGAGCGGGCTGCCCGTGCCGTTGTTCGTCAGCGTGAACGTGCGCGTGTCCGTCGCCGTCACAGCCAGCGAACCGAAGCTGTAACTGGCCGGAGAGAGGCTCGCCGTCGGAAAGTCCGGGTTGCCGATGTAGGCGGCGATGTCGGCGACGGTCGCGTTGATCGGCGAGTTGCCGCCGTCGGCCGTCCGCAGCCCGTCGGTGTGCGGCGACCCCATCTGCGAGCCGACGGCAGCGCCCTCGTTGAATCGGCCCTGCAGGTAGCTCGCGCTGCTGCCGAGCGTCGCCGTCGCCGGAAAGGCGCCCAACGACAGCGTCGTATTCGAGTTGTGGCAATTGGTGCAGATGGTGTTGTATTGCGCCTTGCCGTTGACCCAGTTCTGCGCGCTCGCGCCGGTCACGGCGACGAGCAGACTGGCGGCCAGGATCGCGCGGGCCGCGCCGACGCGCAAGGCAACGATGTTCATTGCTGACCCTCGACGCCCGCGCTATACACAGTCGACGACACGAAATTCGACGCGCCGATCGATCGCATCGCGCACGTCGTCGGTGCCGAGGCCCACCAGCGCCTCCCGCGAGCCGACGCCGGTGGCGCTCAGCTTCGCCGCGAGCGCGCGGTTGTCGCGTTCGAGCATGCGCTGCACCGCCTCGGCGCGCCGGCGCGACAGGGCGTCGTTGGCGCGCGCGCTGCCCGTGCGGCTGGTGTGGCCGACGACGCGCACGCACGACGGCGTTCTGCCGGCCTTTTGCGCCAGCGATGCGATCCACATCTGGTATTGCTGCGGCAGGTCGCCGGCGGCATTGAACTCCGTCTTGCCCGGCTGGAACAGCAGCTTCACCGGTAGTCGCTTCAGCTCCAGACCCGACTCGACGAGCTTGCCGAACGCGTCCCGCGCCGCATCGCGCTGACCGAGCTGCCAGCTGGTGATGTACAGGCCATTCAGCACGCGCAGATCGCCCGGATCGGCGATCGGCTCGGCCTCCCTGTACAGCTTGTTGGCGAGCGGGACCTTGCCGCCGTCGTAGGCGAGGATCGCCTCGTTCACCACTGCGGCGGCGGGCAACCGCGCCAGGTAGTCGGCGTCGGCCGGGTCACCGATCCGAGTGTTGACCTGGCACGAGTTGATGTAGCCGAGGATCGTCTTGTCCTTGTGCCAGGTCGGGCTGTCCTGGTAGTACTTCAGTGGCTCGGGGTTCACCGAGCCGACGGTGGCACGGTCGATCTGCTTGGCAATCACCTTGCCGGTGCGCAGATCGATCAGCGTCAGCCAGACCCGGAAGGCGTCGGGCACGGTGTCGATGGAACGTTCCACAGTCACCGGCGTCAACGTGCCGATCAGCAGCAGCGGCTTCTGCGCGAGCGCCTCGCGCGTTAGTGGCCGGACCGACCACTTGGCATTGCGGCTCTTGGCGATCGACTCGAGCTGCTCGCCCATCTTCACCGTGCTGACCGTCTGGGCGCCGGTGTTCGCGTCGATGAGCGGGTCGATGACCAGCACGCGCGACTCGTTGCCGACGATGGGCCCGGCTTGCAGGAACAGGCTCTGGCCGGCACGGGCGATCGATTCCTCGAACTTCACCGGCGCCGGCGCAACCAGGTTGACGACCGCCGTGGCGGGCGCTGCCGCGGCCATCGCCGGTGCCGGGCCGGGAGCGGGCGCCGCCGCCCGGGTCACCGCGACCGTCGGCGCGGCCATTGCAGGCTTGGCGGTGGCAGGCGCGGCCGCTGACGACGCAGCAAAACCGGCCGGGCTGGTGCAACCCGCGAGGACGGCCAGGGCGGCGACGCTCAAGCGCCAATTCGCGCGCTGCAAGGACGGGATCATGAGAATCCTCCGGTCGAAACTCGTCGGGCTGTTATCGCCGCGGGTAGGCGGGATCCGGTGCGGGCGAGACGCAGCCGAGGTACTGCTCGATCAACGCGGCGAGCTGGGCATCGCTCTGGACGCGATCCGCCAGACGATCGCGCGAGATCAGCGCGTTCGGCATCGATGCGTTGTTGGCGAGATCGGCCTTGCCACCGCAGAAGTGTGCGTTGGCCGTCGCGTTGTTCAGGATGCCGGCGACGTTGCTGTCCCAATCGAACGTGCTGACGCGGGCGTCGGAGCCCATGGCTGCGTGGCAGGTCCGGCAGACCCCGCCCACGACGTCCCGGTACAGCTTGGTGGCGCCGGCCGCGCCGCCGGCCTCGGCGTCGATCCACGCCTGCGGCACGTAGTCCTTCTTCAGCGTCGTCGCGGCGCCGGGGTACCAGCCGTTGATCAGCCGCGTCGTCGACGGATTCGTGCTGTACTGGTCGGTCGCCTTGACCAGCATGTTCAGGTCGTGGATGCCCTGGCTCTGCGCGGCCTCGGACAAGCCCGTTGCCGAACCGAACAGGTAGTTGCCGGTATCGAACGGCAGGAAGCCCGAGCCCAGGAACGGCGAAGGTGCGGCACTGGTGGCGAAGCGGCCGTTGTATTGCGAACCGCCGTGGCAGGCGACGCACGCGCCGGGCATGTACTTCTCGCCGCGCCCGTCGAGGTTGATCGACAGAAGCAACGAACCGTCAGGGCCGAAGGTCAGGAACTTCGTGAACGGCAGGCCCCCGTTGACGCCCGTGACCGGCGACCATTCCATCGCCACGCAGGCGACGCGCTTCTGGTCGGACAGGCCGACGTCGAGGACGAAATCGACCTCCCGCTGCGAGGAACCCTCCGGCCCCGGATGGTTGCAGACGACGAATGCGATGTCGTTCGGCGCCGTCTGCGTCGCATACATGCGGCGGACCAGGTTCAGGTCCATCCGATTGATGAAGGTGGCAGCGACCTCGGTGTTGCCGCTGTCGAACGGCTTGAACTTGTGCTGCCGCTTCCAGTCGTCGAGCGTGATCGGAGCTTGCATGTTGCCTTGCGCATCGCAACCCGCGGCCGCACCGATCGACGTGTAGTAGCGGCAGGCGCCCAGCTTGGTGTCGTGGCCCTTGTAGGCGAGGAATTGGCGCCAGCCCGGCAAGCTGGCCGACGTGGCCTCTTCCAGCAGCACCATCTCGCCGCGAACGCTGCCCTCGGGGCCGTTCGCCACCATCTTGGCGATGATCGGACGGGCGTTCGCGATTTGATGCGAGAGCTCGACCGGCGTGGCGGCGACGTAACCGAGCGGGCCTGGCGCCGGCGGCACGGCCAGCGCCGCGCTGTAGCCCTCGCACGTGACCTTCAGCTGGTAGGAGCCCAGGGCGAGAGCGGCCGCGTCGATCGCGTAGTCGCCGAAGCGGTTCACGCGCATCGGTGGCGACGCGGCCGTGCCGTTCGCCAGGATCAGCTGGACGACGGCCGCGCTCTGCAGGCCGAAGAACTCGTTCTGCGCGCCGCAGACGCCGCCGTCGCCGAGCGCCACGTGCCCGAACAAGCGCAGGTTGCGGACGTCGGCGAGCGGCGGCCGGATCGTGCGCACGATGGCCACCGGGTTCGGGTCGATGGTGAAGGTGAAGGCGGTCGGGATACCGGCGACGACATCGCCGCAAGGGCCCAGCGGCGCGCCCGGCGCGGTGCTGCACTTGACCTCGTAGGTGCCGGCGTCGAGGTCCGGCAGGCTGAGCTCGCCGCTCAGATCGGTGGCGCCGCTGAAGACGACGAGCCCCGCACGCTCGACCTGGACCTGCACGTCGGGCAGGTAGACGATGCGCTCGACCGCCGGAGCGCCGGCGACGGCGAACTTGAGCGGAGCGGCGGACTGGAAACGCAGCCGGCCGGCATTCCAGGCGGTGCTGGCGCTCGCCGGAGCGTCACGGCTGATCGGCGCGCGCGGCGCAGCCTCGGTGCCGAGCAAGTCGGTCGACACGGCGTACTGCTGCTCGGCGTACCCGCCCCTGCCGTCGGAGATCGCGACGTACGCGAAGTGCAGCCCCGGCCCGTCGGGCATGGTCCACACGGTCTGCGCCGAATCGCGGTTCTCGACGCTGCCGGCCGTCACCCGCCACTGGTAGTGCAGCGCGTCGCCGTCGGCGTCGCTCGCCTGCACCGTCAGGTAGGTCTTGTTGGGGCCGCTGTCCTGGTTGGTGCCGGTCCCGCCCCCGCAAGAGGCAATCGCAACAGCACAAGGAAGAACCAGCGCGAGACGGCTAAACAGGTTTCCTGGACACTGCTCTGACATGGACTCCCTCGGAAACCGGTTCAGCTTGATGTTTGCCGATGTGAGTACGGATCGTCAACCCCGGGCTTGTCCAGCCCTTCCCCAAGGAGAGGGACGTCGGCCC
>JBDTPG010000070.1:0-12663 GCA_039932815.1 Caldimonas sp. | reverse complement strand
GGCGCCACGCTCAGCTCGCGCAGCGCCCGCCATGTTCACGACCCGCTTCCTCGACATCCCGCCGCTGCGTGAAGTCGCCGGCACCGTGAACGTGCCCGGCTCGAAGAGCATCTCGAACCGCGCACTGCTGCTTGCCGGCTTCGCCGCCGGCACGACAACCATTTCCGGGCTGCTGCACTCCGACGACACCCAGGTCATGCTCGAGGCGCTGAAGCAGCTCGGCTGCCGCATCGAGGGCGAGCGCGACGAGATCGCCGTCACCGGCCTCGGCGCCCGGCCGCTGACGCAGCAGCTCATCCTCTGGCTCGGCAACGCCGGTACGGCGATGCGCCCGCTCGTCGCCGCCCTGGCCCTCGGCGCGGCGCGCGGCGCGCGCTTCGAGTTCCGAGGCACGCCGCGCATGCACGAGCGGCCGATCGGCGACCTCGTCGACGCGCTGCGCTCGCTCGGCTGCGCGATCGAGTACCTCGAGCAGCCGGGCTTTCCGCCCCTCGTCGTCCATCCGCCGCCGGCACCGCTCGACCTCGACCGGCCGATCACCGTGCGCGGCGACGTCTCGAGCCAGTTCCTGACCGCCCTCCTGCTCGCGCTGCCGCAGCGCGCCGGCAGCGCCGGTGCGGTCGTCGAGGTCGAGGGCGAGCTGATCTCCAAGCCCTATGTCGACATCACCCTGCGATTGCTCGAGCGCTTCGGCGTTGCCGTCGAGCGCGACGCTTGGCGGCGCTTCCGGGTATCGGCGCCCGCCGGCCTCCGCTCGCCCCGCCGCTTCGTCGTCGAGGCCGATGCTTCGTCGGCGTCGTACTTCATCGCCGCCGCGGCGATCGCGGCACGAGATGCGCCGCTGCGGATCGAAGGCGTCGGCAGCGACTCGATCCAGGGCGACATCGCCTTCGTCGATGCGGTCCGCGCCATGGGCGCGACGATCGACGCCGAGCCGCACGCGCTGACCGTGCGGCGCGGCCGCTTCCCGCTCGCGCCGATCGTGCTCGACTGCAACCACATCCCCGACGCGGCGATGACCCTCGCGGCGCTTGCCTTGTTCGCCTCGGGCCCGTCGCGGCTCGACAACATCGCCAGCTGGCGCGTCAAGGAGACCGATCGCCTCGCGGCGATGGCCACCGAGCTCCGCAAGCTCGGCGCGACGGTCATCGAAACCCACGACAGCCTCGCCATCACGCCGCCAGCGGCCTGGCGCGCCGCGTCCATCGAGACCTACGACGACCACCGGATGGCGATGGCGATGTCGCTCGCCGCGTTCCACGGCGCGAGCGATCCTGCGCTGCCGGTGCCGCTGCGGATCGGCGACCCGCGCTGCGTCGCCAAGACCTGGCCCGACTACTTCGAGGCGCTGTTCTCGGTCGCTTCGTCGCTTCCCGGCGAGATTCCGGTGCTCGCCATCGACGGCCCGACCGCGTCGGGCAAGGGCACGCTGGCGAGCGCGGTCGCCGCCGAGCTCGGCTACGTGCTGCTCGATTCGGGCGCCGTCTACCGCGCGGTGGCGATCGCCGCGCTGCAGGCCGGCGTAGAGGACGATGACGAAGCCGCCCTCGAGGCGCTCGCGCACGGCATGGATCTGCGCTTCGCGGCCGGCCGCACCTTCCTCGACGGCGCGGATGTCAGCGATTCGCTTCGGCTGGAGGCGGTCGGCGCCCTCGCCTCGCGCATCTCGGCCTTCCCCCGAGTGCGCCGGGCCGTCCTGGGCCTTCAAACCGCCTTTCGCCGCCTGCCCGGCCTGGTCGCCGACGGCCGCGACATGGGCACCGTCGTCTTCCCCGACGCCACGCTCAAGGTCTTCCTCACCGCGAGCGCCGCCGAACGTGCCGAGCGCCGGTACAAGCAGTTGATTTCAAAGGGAAATTCCGCTAATATCGACAGTCTTCGTGCCGACCTCGAGGCGCGCGACGCTCGCGACATCCATCGCAGCGCATCGCCCCTGAAGCCAGCCGAAGGCGCGTTCCTTCTGGACAACTCGGCCCTGACGATCGAAGCTTCGGTCGCCGTCGTGCTCGAAGCCTGGGAGAAACGGCGGCCTTTCGACCGACCGCAGGTCTGAAGACCGATCCCTGGCGCCGCCGCTTACCCGCCTCGTGCCTCCTGGCACACCGAAGCGTCGGATCCTCAACCTAACCCGCGGCCACCGCACCAGCGGCCGCACGGAAATTCAAGTCACATGTCTCAAGCTCAAGCCGCCACTCGTCCTTCGGAATCCCACGCGCCCGATTCGTTCGCCGCGATGTTCGAGGATTCGCTCAAGAAGGCGGAGATGCGCAGCGGTGAAGTCATCACCGCCGAAGTCGTCCGCGTCGAGCACAGCTTCGTCGTCGTCAATGCCGGCCTCAAGTCGGAGGCCTACGTTCCGATCGACGAATTCAAGAACGACCAGGGCGAGCTCGAAGTGCAGCCCGGCGACTTCGTCTCGGTCGCGATCGACGCGGTCGAGAACGGCTACGGCGACACCATCCTCTCGCGCGACAAGGCCAAGCGCCTCGCCTCGTGGCTCTCGCTCGAGAACTCGCTCGAGTCGGGCGAGTTCGTCACCGGCACGGTGAACGGCAAGGTCAAGGGCGGCCTCACGGTGCTGGTGAACGGCATCCGCGCCTTCCTGCCCGGCTCGCTGCTCGACACGCGCCCGGTCAAGGACATGAGCCCGTTCGAGGGCAAGACGATGGAGTTCAAGGTCATCAAGCTCGACCGCAAGAGGAACAACGTCGTGCTGTCGCGCCGTGCCGTCGTCGAAGCATCGATGGGCGAGGAGCGCGCCAAGCTGATGGAAACGCTGCGCGAAGGCGCGATCGTCCACGGCGTGGTCAAGAACATCACCGAGTACGGCGCCTTCGTCGACCTCGGCGGCATCGACGGCCTCCTGCACATCACCGACATGGCCTGGCGCCGTGTCCGCCATCCGAGCGAAGTGGTCCAGGTCGGCCAGGAGCTCGACGCCAAGGTGCTGAAGTTCGACGCCGAGAAGAACCGCGTCTCGCTCGGCATCAAGCAGCTCGGCGACGACCCGTGGCACGGCGTCTCGCGCCGCTATCCGCAGGGCACGCGCCTGTTCGGCAAGGTCACCAACATCGCCGACTACGGCGCGTTCGTCGAGATCGAGCCGGGCATCGAAGGCCTGGTCCACGTCTCGGAGATGGACTGGACCAACAAGAACGTCGCCCCGTCGAAGATGGTCTCGCTCGGCGAGGAAGTCGAAGTCATGGTCCTCGAGATCGACGAGGACAAGCGCCGCATCTCGCTCGGCATGAAGCAGTGCAAGGCCAATCCGTGGGAGGAGTTTTCCTCGACGGTGCAGCGCGGCGACCGCGTCAAGGGCCCGGTCAAGTCGATCACCGACTTCGGCGTCTTCGTCGGCCTGGCGGCCGGCATCGACGGCCTGGTCCACCTCTCCGACCTCTCGTGGAACGAGCCCGGCGAGACTGCCGTGCGCAACTACAAGAAGGGCCAGGAGGTCGAGGCCATCGTGCTGGCCGTCGACGTCGACCGCGAGCGCATCTCGCTCGGCATCAAGCAGCTCGACAGCGATCCGTTCACGAGCTACAGCTCGGTCAACGACCGCGGCGCGGCCGTCACCGGCAAGGTGATCACGGTCGACGCGCGCGGCGCCGAGATCCAGCTCAACCCGGACATCACCGGCTACCTGCGCGCTTCGGAGATCAGCCGCGACCGCGTCGAGGACGCGCGCAACGTGCTGAAGGAAGGCGACGAGGTCTCGGCGATCATCATCAACGTCGACCGCAAGGCGCGTTCGATCCAGCTGTCGATCAAGGCCAAGGACAACGCCGACGCGCAGGAAGGCATGCAGCGCCTGGCCAAGGACAGCGAGCGCGAGAACGCGGGCACGACGAGCCTGGGCGCCCTGCTGCGCGCCAAGCTCGACAACCAGAACCAGGACTCCTGACCGCGGCTCGACGCGGCGCGGCCCATCGTGACCCGATCGGACCTCGTCATCCAGCTGGCCGAGCGATTCGGCCAGCTGACTCACCGCGACACCGAGTTCGCGGTGAAGACGATTTTGGATGCGATGGCCTCCGCGCTCGCGCGCGGCCACCGCATCGAGATCCGCGGCTTCGGCAGCTTCTCGATCAACCGGCGCCCGCCGCGCGTCGGCCGCAATCCGCGTTCCGGCGAGCAGGTCGTCATCTCGGAAAAGCTGGTGCCGCATTTCAAGCCGGGCAAGGCGCTGCGCGAAGCGGTCGACAGCCGGGTCGGCGCCTTGCGCGCTGGCGCCGAGGCCGAAGCCGACAAGGCGCACGGCAAGACCGAGAGCTAGCATTCGCGGACGATGCGAACGCTCGTCTGGCTCGTCCGCGCCGCCGTCTTCTTCACGTTGTTCGCGTTCGCGCTGAACAACCATCATCCGTCGGTGGTGAACTGGTTCTTCGGCTACGAATGGCGCGCGCCGATGGTCTTCATCGTCCTCGCCGCGTTCGGCCTGGGCTGTGCCTTCGGCATCTTCGCGATGGTGCCGAGCTGGTGGCGGCACCGGCGCCTGGCGAGAACCCACACCCGGCGCGCCGACGACCGGCCGAACGCTGCGCCGCCGATCCCGGGCGAGGTCGTGCCCCACCATCCGCCGCGCGATGGACTTTGATCCGCAGTGGCTGCTCTGGCTGGCGCTCGGCCTGGGCGGCGGCGGCTTCGTCCTCGGCTGGCTCGCCTCGCGCCTCGACGCTCGCCAGTACCGGCGCGAGCGCCAGGAATCGCCCAAGGTCTACTACAAAGGCCTGAACCTGCTCCTCAACGAGCAGCACGACAAGGCGATCGACGCCTTCATCGAAGCGGTCCAGCAGGATCCCGACACCTCGGAGCTGCACTTCGCCCTCGGCGACCTGTTTCGCAAGCGCGGCGAGCACGAGCGTGCCGTGCGCGTGCACCAGCACCTGCTCGGCCGCGCCGACCTTTCCAAGGCCGAGCGTGACCAGGCCCAGCACGGCCTGGCGCAGGACTACATGAAGGCCGGACTCTTCGACCGCGCCGAAGAGGCCTACCAGGCGCTCGCCGGCACCTCGTTCGACACCGAAGCCCGCCTCGCCCTGCTCGACCTGCACGAGCGCTCGCGCGACTGGCGCGCCGCCGTCGTCGTCGCCGAGCAGCTCGAGAGGAGCGGCACCGGCTCGTTCGCGTCGCGCATCGCCCACTACCACTGCGAGCTCGCGCTCGAGGCCGACGCCTCGGGCCCCCTCGACGCCGGCGAGGCCGAGCTGGCGCGCGCGCGCGACGCGGCTCCTGCCGACGCGCGGCCGCTCGTTCTTTCCGGCGAGCAGGCGGCCGTGCGCGGCGACCACGCGGCGGCGCTGCGTTGGTGGAACACCTTGATGTCGGTACGGCCGGCGGCGTTCAACCTGGTCGCCAGGCGTTATGCGACGAGCGCGCTCGCCGTCGGCGACGGCAACGCCGCGCTGGCGCGCCTGCAGGCGCTCTACGACAAGGCGCCGACGCTCGACCTGTTGCAGGCGATCGCCACGCTGCAGCCCGACGACGGCTTGCGCCGCGAGCGGCTCCTCGCCCACCTGCGCGAGCACCCGAGCCTCGGCGCCGCGCAGGCGCTCCTCGGCGCGTCGTCGGCGTCCGCCGCAGCGGCGGTCACGACGCCCGCCGGCTCGAGCGCCGGTGCCGGCCTCGCCGCGAGCGAAGCCGGCGCGGTTCGCGACGCGGTCCGCCGCGCCGCCCGCCCGCTGCACCGCTATCGGTGCGCCGCCTGCGGCTTCGAGGCCGAGCACTACTTCTGGCAATGCCCCGGCTGCCTCGGCTGGGACACGTATCCTCCGCAGCGACTGGAGGACCTTTGAAGCCCGCCGTTCCCACCCGCGAGCAACTGAAAGCGGCGCGCGTTCTCGTCGTCGGCGACGCGATGCTCGACCGCTACTGGTTCGGTGCCGTCGACCGCATCTCGCCCGAGGCGCCGGTGCCGGTCGTTCGCGTCAATCCGAGCAAGGAGCAGGAAAGACTCGGCGGTGCGGCCAACGTGGCGTGGAACGTAAAGAGCCTGGGCGTGAAGGCGAGCTTGCTGACGGCTATCGGTGACGACGAGCATGGTCACCGCCTCGAGAGCCTACTCGAGGCGAGAGAGATC
The DNA here is from genome assembly GCA_039932815.1 of Caldimonas sp. GTDB lineage: Bacteria > Pseudomonadota > Gammaproteobacteria > Burkholderiales > Burkholderiaceae_C > Schlegelella_A. Next base: position 6,584 of record JBDTPG010000070.1, on the reverse strand, counting down.
GAAACCCTGTTCAAACGTGACCCCCGATTGACGACCACCGTGAAGCTGCGCGTTATCGGCCGATCGCAGCAACTCCTGCGAATTGACTTCGAGCAAGAGCCGGACCACGAAGTGCTCGAAGACATGCGGCCTGCGTACGACGAGGCCCTGACTGTTTCGAACGCAGTCCTGTTCTCCGACTACGGAAAGGGCGGCTTAACTCACATTCCCGCCATGATCGAGGCCGCCCGTCTCGCGAAGCTTCCCGTGCTCGTCGATCCGAAGGGAAGTGACTACGCTCGCTACCGCGGCGCGACCGTGATCACCCCAAACCGCAACGAGCTTGCGCAGGTGATCGGCGCCTGGAACAACGAGGCGCAGCTTCTCGAGCGCGTGCATGCGCTGCGTCGGTCGTTCGACCTCGGTGCAGTGCTCTTGACCCGCTCCGAAGACGGCATGTCGTTGTTCGACGATGCCGAGCCGGTTCACGTCCCGGCCGCGGCACGCGAGGTGTTCGACGTCACCGGCGCCGGCGACACCGTCATCGCCGCCCTCGCCGCGATGCTCGCCTGCGGATTGAGCCTGCGCGACGCCATGCCGATCGCCAACCGCGCCGGCGGCATCGTCGTCGGCAAGTTCGGCACCGCGAGCGTGAGCTACGACGAGCTGTTCGGCGCGGAGACGGCGTCGTGAGGGTCGTCGTCACCGGCGCTGCCGGCATGATCGGCGCCAACCTGCTGCGCGGCCTGAACGCGATCGGTGTCGACGACATCATCGCCGTCGACGATCTCAGCGACGGCGCCAAGTACGCCAACCTCGCCGGCGCCTCGATCTCCGACTACTTCGACCGGCGTGACTTCTACGCGCGCTTCGAGCGCGCCGAATTCGGCGCCATCGACGCGGTCTTTCATGAAGGTGCGTGCTCCGACACGATGGAGCACGACGGCCGGCTGATGCTCGACCTCAACTACCGCGCCTCGAAGACGCTGCTCGACGCCTGCCAGGCGCAGCGGGTGCGCCTGCTCTACGCGTCGTCGGCGGCGGTCTACGGCGGCTCGGAGACTTTCCAAGAGGAGCCGGCTTTCGAACGGCCGCTCAACGTCTACGGCTACTCGAAACTCTTGTTCGACAACGTCGTGCGGCGCATGCTCGATTCGGCGACCGCCCAGGTCGCCGGCTTTCGTTACTTCAACGTCTACGGCCCGCACGAGCAGCACAAGGGCCGGATGGCGTCGGTCGCGTTCCATCACTTCAACCAGCTTCGCGGCGAAGGCCGCGTCAAGCTGTTCGGCCCGTACGGCGGCTACGGGGCAGGCGAGCAGGCGCGCGATTTCGTCTTCGTCGAGGACGTCGTCGCCGTCAACCTCTGGTTCTTCGCCCATCCCGAGGCGCGCGGCATCTTCAATCTCGGCAGCGGCCGCGCCCAGCCTTTCAACGACGTCGCCGCGGCAGTCGTCAATGCCGCGCATGCGGAGCGCGGCGAGGCGGCGCAGTCGCTGGCGCAGATCGTCGCTGCCGGGCAGATCCAGTACATCGACTTTCCCCAGGCGCTGGTCGGCAAGTACCAGTGCTTCACGCAGGCCGACCTGAGTCGCCTGCGCGACATCGGCTGCGACCACGCCTTCGCCGATGTCGCCAGCGGCGTCGACCGCTACGCGGCCGCGCTGCGCGCCGGCGGCTGATTCGCGCCTTCGGGTCAACCCGCCGTCGCCGGCACCCGTTACGGAGGGGCGCCGCGTCTTCGACGCCGGCCAACCGGTGCCTGCTCGCGGTCGCCGGCCCCACCATCACTGGAGGCTCTCGCATGTTCAAGAAATTCATCGCTGCGCTCGCGGCCCTGCTCGCTGCGACGGCGTTCGCCGCGGTCGACGCCAACAAGGCCACGCAAGCCGAGCTCGAGGCCATCAACGGCATCGGCCCCGTCATCTCGACGCTCATCGTCAATGAGCGCAAGAAGGGTGACTACAAGGACTGGACCGACCTCGTCACCCGCGTCAAGGGCGTCGGCGACCGTAGCGCGGCCAAGTTCTCCGAAGGCGGTTTGACCGTCAACGGCAAGGCTTACGCCGGTGCGCCCGAAGCGCCGAAGGCGACCAAGACCGCCACGCCCGCAGCCGAAACGGCGAAGGCGACGGCCTCGAAGGCGGCATCGGTCGTCGTTCAGGCCCCCGCGAAGGTCGCATCCGCCGTCAAGGGCGGCGCCAAGGTCGTCGCCGAAAACGCCAAGGAAGAGAAGAACGCGATGAAGGAAAGCGTTGCCGATGCCAAGGCCAAGCGCGCCGAAAAGAAGGCCGAAAAGAAGGCCGAAAAGAAGGCGGAAATGAAGGCCGCCGCCGCCAGCGCGCCGAAGAAGTAAGGCTCCGGCCTTTTCCTGCGGGCTTCGCCGCCGCGCTTCGGCGCGGTCGCGAAGCCCGTTGTCATGACGGCACGGCGATCGGCGCCGTCGCTTCGCTCCAATCGAAGAAGCTGCGCACTTCGTCGACGCGCGCCATCGTGTCCTTGACGCCGAGCTCGATCAGCTCGCGCGTATAAGGCGCCTCGAAGAGGAGATAGCTGGCGAGCGCCGCACCGCGTGCGCTGTCGCCCTTGCCGGAAACGCCGATGCCGCCGAGCATGGCGCGGATCGGCAGCGGCAGGCTCGTCAGGTGGCGCGATGCGATGTCGTCGAGGCGCTCGCTCGGCGAGATGACGAGCACCTTGAGCGGCTTCAGGCTCGTCTCGGCGAGCGCGCGCGGCGGCAGGAGCGCCAGCGTCGCGTTGATGCGCTGCAGGCGCTCGACGTCGACCGCGAGCGCGTCCAGGAAGATGTTGGAGAGCGCGTGGCCGGCGATCTGCGCCAGGTTCGGGTACTCGCTGCTGCCGATGCGCTCGCCCGGCGGCTCGTGCATCCGGCCGGCGCCGACGATGAGGATGCGCTCGGCGCCGAGATGGACCGCGGGCGAGATCGGCGCCGCCTGGCGCATCGAGCCGTCGCCGCAGTATTCGGTGTGGCCGGCGATATCGAGCGCGACCGCGGGGAAGACGAACGGGATCGCCGAGGACGCGAGCAGGTGCGGGATGGAAATCGAGGTGCGGACCGCGAGACGCTGCGAGCGCGTCCACGGCACGATGTCGCTGAGGGCGTCGTAGAACGTCACGTGCATTCCTGAGCCGTAGCTCGACGCGCTGACCGCGAGCGCGTGCAGATGGCCTTCGGCCATGACGCGGTGCAGCCGGCCGATGTCGACGAGCTCCTTGAGCAGGGCGACGAGCGGCGTGTTGTCGAGCAGCGAGCGCGGCCGCGCTCGGCGCCAGCGTGCGATCACCCAGCCGACCGACATCATCGTCAGCCAGCGCGCGCCGGTGCGGATCACGCCGAACGAATCGGATCGGTAGACCTGCTCGGCGCGGAAGTTGCGCCAGACGTCGACGAGCCCGGCGACGGCGTGGTCGAAGGTGTCGGCACGGCAGGCGAGCGCCGCCGCGTTGATGGCTCCCGCCGAGGTGCCGGCGATGACCGGGAAGGGATTGCCGGCCGGTGCGCGGCTGTCGCGGCGAATCTGCGCCACCGCCTGCAGGACGCCGACCTGGTAGGCCGCGCGCGCGCCGCCGCCCGTGAGAACCAGACCGGTTTTGCTTGTCGGATCCGTCATCGCCGAGCCGGTTCGGCCGGTGGCCGTTCGGCGCGATGATAGGTCAGGCCCCGGCGCCGAGGAGCCTGTCTTACACGCTGCAACTTACCAGCAGTCGGCAGTGGCGAGCGTTCCGCCGCTGACGCCGCGAACGCCGCGCTCGTCGAGCGTGAAAGTGGCGCAGGCGTCGTATGACTGCGCCCCTTGCGGCGCCGCACGCAGCGTGAAGGTCGTCGCCGTGAGGTTGGCGAGCGAGATCAGGTAGTAGCCGTTGTCGCTCGCCGGCTTGGCGACGACGGTCGGCCCGGTCAGGGTGCTGATCGTCGCCGTGGAGTAGCCCGAGGCCGCGTGCTCGGTCGAGTAGCGTTCCATCAGCTGCGCCGTCGTGACCAGCACCGAGCGCGCATCGGCGCGGCGTGCCTTTCGCACCGAGCTCTGGTAGCTCGGCAGCGCGACGGCGGCGAGAAAGCCGATCAGGGCGACGACGATCATCACCTCGATGAGCGTGAAGCCGCGCTCGGCAGGCGCGAGCCGGCGCGATGCACCGAAACCTATCTCACGGCACATAGATCACCTTCATGGCCGGCGCGGCGGCGGTCGCGGATTCCGTGGTGAAGCGGATCGCCTCGCCCGGCTTCAGCGTCTCGAAACCGGCCGGCTCGCCGTTACGCAGCAGCTGGGTCTTGCCGGCGACCAGGTCGAGCCAGACGCCGTGGACCTGGACCTTCGTGACGCGCTCGTCGATGGCGCGGATCGTGCCGTGGCGCAGGCTCGCGCTTTCGTCGGCCTGCGCTTGCGCGGGCTGCTGCGCGGCGCCCTGCACCGACGACGCCGACGGCGCAGCGCCCCCGCCGACACGGACCGCGCCCGCCACCGTCGCAATCGTTGCCAGCGCGAGCGCGACCAGCGCCCGGGTTGCAAGGCGCCCGCGGCGCGTTGAAGAAAGCTGGTTCATGGTCAACGCACCTCGTGCCACATGACGCGGCCTTCGCGGCCGGCGCCGGAGGTCTCGCGAACCCGGACGACGGAGCCGTCCGAGGTGTTGATGAACTTGTCCTCGAGGCCGCTCACGCCGCCGGCGCGGTTGCTCATGAAGCCGGGCGCCGCCGGGATCGCGCCGATGCGCCGTCCGCTCGTGTTCATGGACTGCGACGCCAGGCCGCTGCGGCTGATGTAGTCGGCCGTCGTGAGGACGTTGTCGCCGTTGCTGTCGAAGGTCGCGCTGTCGAAGCGGTTGCCGGTCATCGCGTCGAACTCGAGGACCCAGCCGGAGCCGCCGTAGGCGCACGGCGAGGTGACGTCCGGCACCAGCGAGGTGAAGATGGCGCGGCCGCCGCGGAAGCGCGCATCGGCGACGACGCGCTCTCCCGACTCGGGGAGGTCGAGGTACCAGCCCCGCTTGTCGCTGAGGTAGGTCGACTTCACGATCGTGTTGTCGCCGGTTCCGTTGTAGTCCTTGGCCAGGCCGACCGCATGCGTGCTGAAGCGATAGGTGTTGCCGTCGGCGCCGGTGCCGGTCGTGCCGGAGATCGTCTGCTGCAGGAGCAGCGAGAGCGGCACGGTGCCGGCGACGCCGGTGTCGCGAACGGCGTAGATCCGTTGCGTGGTCAGGTCGGTATTGTCGGCGCTGGCGACGTAGCGTCCGGTGCCGAAGGCGACCAGGAAGCCGCCGGCGGTGAACTTGGTGATGTCGGGCCGGCCGGTGATGGCGTGCCCCGCTCCGGCGGAGAACAAAGGAACGCCGGCATTGGTGAGCGACCAGCTTCCCGGCAAGGTGCTGAAAAGGTCGAACTTCCACAGGTTGCCGTCGAGGTCGCCGGCATACGCGATGTCGCCGACGCCGTCGCCGTTGATGTCGATCACGGCCGGCGCCGAAAGCCCGTTCGGGCTCGCGGCGGTGCCGGCGCCGGTGTCGATCTTCGCGACCAGCGTGCCGTTCTCGGCGTCGATCACGAACAGGAAGGCATGGCCGTTGGCGTTGCCGACGTTGTAGCCGCCGCTCACGATCACCGACCAGCGACCGTTGTTCGTCTTCACCAGCAGCGGCTGGCCGAACACGTAGCCGAGGTCGGGATCCTGGAACTCCCAGCGCACGATGCTCGCCGCGTTGGCCTCGGTGAAGCGCGTCGGGTCGGTGACTTCGAGGGCGAAGATACCCTTTGCGCCGGCGCGCATGCCGGCGACGAGCAAGGTGTGCCAGGCGCTGTTGTAGTAGACGTCGCCGACCGTCGGCGAGCCGTCGACGAGGTAGCGGTGGGTGTAGGCGAGGTCGGTCAGCTTCGACAGGTCGGAGTACACGGGCGAGGGCACGTAGGCGAACATCTCCGCTCCGGTCGTGGCGTTGATCGCGTGCAGCATGCCGTCGTTGCCGCCCATGTAGATGACCGGCGTGCGGGTCCGGTAGGCGGCGACGAAGGCGCTGTAGGGCGCGCTCTCGAAGTCATCGTAGTAGCCGAAGTTCGGCGCGCCGACGTAGTAGGGCGACGAGTTGATGACGTCGCCGAGCGGCGAGATGGCGCGGTTCCTGAACTGCGGCGCAGCGCACGGCGGGCTCGCGCAGTTGCGCGACTCGTAGCTGGCGTCGCCGCGCAGGAAGCGCAGGCGCTGTTCGCCGAAGGCGTCGCTGCCGCCGCCCGGGGTCAGGTTGAGCGCCGTCGTCTGCGCGACGTCGAGCTCGGTCGCGCCCGGCGTCGCCGGCAGCAACGGCCAGCGGAAGGAAATCCCGTGCTGCCCGGCGGCGGCCGTCGGCTTGTAGGTGATGACCGCGCGGCCGGTGTTCCAGTCCTGCGTCTTGATCTGCGCACCGGCATCCCAGGTCGCGGCCGCGCTGATCGCGCCGCTGCTGCCGACGGCGTAGTTGATCAGGGTTCCGGACCAGTCCGAGCTGTTGAACTTGGCCTGGTACAAGGCCGATCCCGTCGTCCAGGAGCCGGTGTTGAGCGCCACCGACGACGCCGCGCTGGTCTTGGCCTGGATGTCGCCGACGATGTCCTG